>JAFGKO010000266.1 GCA_016928525.1 Anaerolineales bacterium
ATCCATTAGTGCTGTGATCGGAAAATCCATGCCTCATATTTTACCCTTTCACTTGTCCTGAACATGAGCCGCGCGTTTTTGTTCAATCACAGGGTTTCCAATATGGGGATGGTTCAATGCGAAATCAATTCTCTTAGCCACTCAAAATTTACATTGTCAGTGGCAATCGAGTGCGCCACAAATGCGATCAGAAATGCTGTGAAAACCACGATGAGAGCTTTTACCACCGTTGAACCTGGTTCGCGCATGATTGAATATCTCCACTGTTGCTTTCCGGGGTTTGCCACGCTACATTTAGCGGCCATTTGTGCCACCATGTCAAGGTATGACTCGCGCTGAGCAGCCAACAGTTCAGGAGGATATTCCGTGCGGAGTTCCTTGAGCTGTGGCAACAGCGTAACCACCTCTTGCTTGGAAAATCGACAATTTGTCATTCTCGCCATTGATGTTATTGGTTTATATTTCAGACGAGTATTCGAGCCTGCCAAAACCAGTCAATGTCCATACCTCTAAAAGTAACTGGCAGCACCAACAGACCCATAAAGTCTCCTCCCTGTTGTTGCTGTCCCTCCATATTGGATACTCGCTGTTATATCCAAGACGGTTTCTTTGTAATTAGGTTACGTGTTTTCCCCCGACAATTTTGTAAAGAACACTGGTCGAGTAGACAGTGTTTGTTCCATCGTAAAAGTGCTAACAAGAAACATCAAATGCCAAAAATATGCTCTCTGCCTGGTCTCGATGCTGTTGAAAGGCCGTACATATTGTGCCCTTTGTGTGTCTATTTATTCTTTCAGCAGTTCCTGATACTCCGAGTGGCGACGGATATATTTGCTCACAAACCAGCACAAAGACCTGACTCGCAGCCCATTCTCTCTGGCATAATCCAGGCCAGTCTTAACCAACTTGCTGCCTAACCCTCGTCCTCCAATGCCAGGCGGGACGCCGGTGTGCGTAAAGATTATGATTTGGCCCCTCAGCATGTAATCGAGCACAGCTACATGCCCATCGGTTGTGACCTCGAAACGACGCTCTTTCTGGTTATGAATTACTTCAAGGTTTTCGTTCCTCACAGATTTATTTTCATCCCGATGTGTCTTTGTGGTTGACTATTCTTCGACAGGATAAAAACACAACCCTGCAGTACCTGGCCCGGTGTGGACGGCCAGCGCCGGGGAGAGCTCCGCAAAGAATGACTCGACGACCTCGACCTTGCCATCTACCAGTTGCTGGATTTTCCGCGCTTCTTCCAGGGCCCCCGCATGGACATACGCTACTTTGGCTTTTCCTTTCCCCACGACCTCGGAAACCATATCTGACATGGCCGTATAAGCCTGTACCCGGCTGCGCGCCTGGCCAAGGGCCACGATCACGCCGTCTTTCATGCCAATCAGGGGCCTGATGTTGAGCAGGGTACCGACCAATCGTTTGGCCATACCGATGCGACCGCCCATATAAAGATACTTCAATGTGTCGGCTGTCTGGATCATTTGGGTGACAGGCAACATCTTTTTGACGGAAGCAAACACATCGTCCAGAGAAAGACCCGCAAGGGCCGCGCGTGCGGCTTCGATAGCCATCCATCCCTGGCAGAGGGAGACATTTTGCGTATCCACGACTTCGATCCGTACACCCGGGTTTTCTTCCATCAGCATGGATTGCGCGACAGTGGCGGCCTGATATGCGCCGCTGCCCTTTGAAGTCATATGGATGCTGAGAATGGATTGGATTCCCTCGGCGATCAGCGCTTTGTACATGTCCAGATAGTCACCAGGACCAGGACTGGCCGTAGTTGGCAAGAACGTAGCAGTAGGCAGCCAACGCAAAAAGTCATCGCGCTGAATGGTAACCAGGTCGCGCAGTACTTCTTTACCGCGATGGATGTAGTACGCCACCACGTGGATATTCAGTTCCTTGAGCATCGGTTCAGGGATACTGGCGGTGCTATCGGTGACAACAGCAACAGTTGACATTGCGCCTCCAATCACGAAAGGTGGCTCTATTGTACCCTTTCATTTGCCCTTGGTGCGCACTACAATGGACATTGACCCGCACTCTGTTTCCTTTTACAATACCTTTATGAAACTATTGTGTGTCAAGTTCACAGGCCTTTCCCCTTTCTTCGGGGGATTCTTTCGCCCTGATCACGACCCTCCGCATGTCTTTTAGCCTACCTGCCTGACCTTAGAATTACCTATTTATTTATTTCAATCCGGAGGAAAAACCTATGCCTAGCCCAATTATTTCCAAACGCGCCCCTGTTTACGCCGACGTTCCTGATGAAAAATGGAACGACTGGCGCTGGCAGTTAAGCCATCGTTTGAACACTGTTGAAGAGATCGAGAAAGTAATCTCGCTGACCGAGAGCGAGCGCAAAGCGCTCCAGACCAGTGGCCTGTTCCGCGTGGATGTCACGCCTTACTTCATCTCTTTGATCGACCCGAATGACCCGAACGATCCCGTGCGCAAGCAGATCATCCCGCGCTCGGAAGAGATGCAGGCCTTCACTGCCATGATGGAAGACTCGCTAGCGGAAGATCGCCACTCTCCCGTTCCGGGCCTGGTGCATCGTTACCCGGACCGAGTGCTGATGCTGGTAACGACTCAGTGTGCCTCGTATTGCCGTTACTGTACCCGCTCCCGCATCGTGGGTGATCCCGGCCAGACTTTCTCGCGCCAGGAATTCGAAGCCCAAATCGAATACCTCAAGCGCACGCCACAGGTCCGTGACGTGCTGCTCTCCGGCGGCGACCCCCTGGTGCTGGCCCCTAAAATCCTCGAGGAAATCCTGACTCGCCTGCGTGAAATCCCGCATATCGAAATTGTCCGCATCGGCTCGCGCGTGCCGGTCTTCCTGCCCATGCGTGTCACGCAGGAACTGTGCGATATGCTGCAAAAGTTCCACCCACTGTGGATCAACATCCATATCAATCACCCCAACGAGATCAGCCAGGAACTAGCCGAGGCCTGCGACCGCATGACGCGCGCCGGTATCCCGCTGGGCAACCAGTCTGTTCTGTTGGCAGGTGTGAACGACTGCGTCCATATCCAGCGCGAAATGGTGCAGAAAATGACCCGCATCCGTGTGCGCCCGTACTATCTCTATCAATGCGACCTGGTAGAAGGCGCCGGTCACTTCCGCACGCCCGTGGCCAAAGGCATCGAGATCATCGAAGGCCTGCGCGGACACACGTCGGGGTATGCTGTCCCGCAATTCATCGTAGATGCACCCGGCGGGGGTGGAAAGATTCCGGTTATGCCCAATTACCAGCTCAGCGCTTCCGACCACAAGATCATCCTGCGCAACTACGAAGGTTATGTCACAACGTACGAAGAGCCGACTACTTATACGGCACATGATCCCGCTACCTGTTCCTACTGTCAGAACAAACGCCCCGAACCGGGTCAGACCGGCATCACGGGCCTGCTCGACGGTGAAGATATGTTCATCAAACCTGAAGGCTTCGACCTGATCCACGACCGTCAAGGCATCCAACACCGCCTGAAAGATGAAAAAAAATGGAAACCTTTAGGAATTGGGGCAGGGAGCAAAGAAAAGACAGAACCCTGATCGATTCCGACCAATAAGGAGACACGAATGATACGATTGTCTAATCCGCTTCGACTTGCACTGGCCTTGCTGATCGTCACCACGCTGGCAGCCTGTGCACCTAGTGAAGTGCCGCCCAGCCCGGCAGATGTTGAGGCGACCGTCAATGCTGCTGTTGCCCAGACAATGGAAGCTCAAGGGCAAATTGCCACATCCGTAGCACTGACCGTTGCAGCGCAGGATGCTGCAACCGCTGCCGCAAGGCCTACTGATACACCAGTTCCCCCTGAGCCGCTTCCCACGATAACCCCCATCCTGCCAACCGCAACCCCGTTTGCCATTCCTACCTCATCAGGCGGGGGCGGCGGGGGAGGAGGTGGGGGTGGCGGCACCACTACATATACGTATTCCTGCGACATCATCCGTCAAAGGCCTCGTGACAATACAGAATTCGTACGTACGCATACCTTTGATGTCAGTTTTGCGATTCTAAATAACGGCACAGCAACCTGGGACGCGGGTAAGGACCTCGTGTTGTTAGGCAATCCAGGCAACACGCTTGTCGCTCCTCCTGGCATCATACAACTCCCAAAGATGGAGCCTGGAGACGTATTCACAGTCGGTCCGTTTGATGCAGTTGCACCAGATGAACCGGGGCATTATGTGATCGATTTCAAACTCGAGGGAGGTTTCTGCTATCCGTACGTCGCCTTTAATGTAGTTCGATAGTTTTGATGTGATAAATGAGTTCAGTTGTCGAGAGGAGGCGTGATGAACAGGCGAAGCCTTCGCCGCATATTCCTGTGCCTGGTCGTAGGGCTGGTCATTTTAGGGTGCGCTACGCCAGTGCTCGTCACACCTCCTCCCTCTACGCCTGCACTCGAACCCATTGAAACGATCATTGTGCAAACTGCCGCCGTTGCACAAACGCAAACAGCGACTGTTCTGCCTCCGACCACAACAGCAACAATTACATCGCTACCCAGCAAGACTGCCACAATCACCCCTACGCCGACCTCTACGGTCGTTTTCCTGTTTCCGACAGAAACCCCCTGGCCGGAAGATTTATTTGATGATGAAGAAACTGACGATGATGATGGTTACGAAAAGCCTGTCGTTGTGAGGGAATGGGATTGCCGTGTGCTTTCTCAAAGCCCTGCAAAGTTCACTGTCATGTCTGGAGGCTCTACCTTTAAAGCAGTGTGGACAGTAGAAAACACAGGTACGAAGACCTGGCCCAAAAAAGGAGTGGATATCGTCTATCGTTCCGGCGCACATCTCCAAGAACGGGGGGCGTATTATGATATACCCACAACGGTCGGTCCGGGAGGCAAAGTCACCATCACCATTTCTATGACTGCTCCAAAACGCCCGGAAGTTTACTCAACCCGGTGGTCACTCAGGGTTGGTAGAAGAGATTTTTGCCCCGTGAGATTCATCATCGAGGTCAAATAGGATTTCTGGTTGATACCATGGATAAACATAGAGTAAGAAAACCGTTTCTCTTGTTTGCGGCATTGCTTTTTATACTTGCTTGCGAACTGCCCGTCCTATCAGCGCCTGCGTCCTCGGGCACGGAACCCCTTTCTATTGAGACCATCATTGCCGGAACAGCTGCCGCTGCGCAAACACAGACCGCCATCTTGCTACCACCTCCCACCAAAACGCCAACCCTGACACCGCTCCCAACGGGAACATTCACAGAAACCCCAACCTCCACAGCGACGGTTATCTTTATAGCTCCAACCTCCGTCAAGCCTTTCGAAACCTATAGCGCCGGCTCCCAGTGTCAATTGATCGCGCTTAAACCTCACAATCCTGTATTGGCTCCGCGTGAGAGGTTTGAAACAGAATGGACGCTCAAAAACACGGGCAATGAACTTTGGTTTGATAGTGATGTCGATTTCAGATACTCAGATGGTACCGATATGCACAGGAAGGATGTTTATGACCTTCCCATTAGCGTTCCTGCGGGTGGGCAGGTCATTATCACTGTTCCTATGATCGCGCCCAGCGACCCTGGAAATTACACGTCGACATGGGTGCTGGCAAGCAATAAGAAGACTTTGTGCAAAGTTTCTGTCTCGATCACTGTTAAGTGAGAGCGTTTGGAAATCCAAAAATCTGACCGAACACTCTCGTCGATGTCAAATAAAAAAAAAGAGACCTGGTTTTTCATGCGAACCAGGTCTCTTTGTACTTGCCGTGATTTACTAAGATGCCGGGGGCAAAGGCTCGTCACTGACGGGAGCGGCAACCTCAGCAGGTTTCTTGCGCAAGGTGACAAAGCCAACCACGATGGGGATGGCAATGAAGACCAGGGAAAGGCACAACAAAACAAATCCCACTGTAGGCGATAGGCTTTCCTCGTTGAATGTGCCTTGCCCGGCAGCGGTGAGCGCACCAAATAAACAGATGAAAATTCCCGGGCAGCCGCACAAGACCGCTGTGGCGATTGTTGCAATAATACCCGTGGTTCTCTTATCCATAATTTATTCTCCTTTGGTAGAAAATATAGAATTTAGAATTTTCGCGAACTACGTAACTCTTAAGAATCAATACCGCTAGTATACAGGTAAAAGAAGAGGGATGCAATGGGGTTTTGCATCCCTCTTCTTTGCTAATTCATGGGGCCTTGCAAAGGTTTGCTTCCCTATGCTGCGCCACAGGACAGGCCCCAGCAAGTTTTTTAGCTTCGCAGTTTCGCTCCCAACTCATTTTCCAGCCTGCGTACGATCTTGTTACGTATCGCCGCGGCTTCTTTATCGGTCAGGGTCTTTTCGGCCTGGTAGGTCAGGCTGTAGGCCAGGGACTTCTTGCCCGCGCCGACCTGCTCGCCGTGATAGACATCGAACAACTTGACATCGGTCAACACCCTGCCGCCGGTCTGGCGAATGAGCGCCTCGACTTGCGCCGCCGGGATGGACTCGTCCAGGATCAGGGCAATGTCTTCCAGCACAGGCGGGACTTCGGGCACGGGCTGCAACTCATACTCGGATTCCACAGCGCGCATGGACGCCAAGTCGAATTCGGCTACCAGGACGGGGTATTCTTCGAATTCATATTTGTCCTTGACCAGCGGGTGTAGCTCGCCAAAAATGCCGATCGTTTGCCCGTTCACCTTCACTTCAGCGGTTTTGCCCGGGTGCAGGTAGGGGACGGAATCGACTGGAGCATAAGACACGTTCGAGAAACGGAAGCCGGCCAAAAGGCGTTCGAGGCGGCCTTTGATGTCATAGAAGTCCATGATAGGGCTGGCCTTCACGTCCCAGGCGGTCTCGTCACGCTGACCGGTCATCGCGATAGCCAGTTTGGTGATCTCAATAGGCAGATCGGAACCAGTGGGTTCGAAGATGGGACCGATCTCGAACAGCGCCAATCCCTCACGCAGACGGACGTTGCGCTCGAGCGCGTCCAACACGGACGAGAGCAGGCTGCGACGCAGGACACTTTTCTCAGGCGCAATGGGATTGGCAACCTTGACATAATCTTGTTCCCGCAGGGTCTCAAACCCTGCGGAAGCGGAGACAGCGGCGAGCAGCCGGGCTTCACGTTCAGGATAAGTCATGCGATAGCTGACTACTTCCTGCAAGCCCAGATCCACGAGTTGGTCGCGCAGGCGTTCTTCCCACTCGTTGACCGGGTTGCCGACCTGGGGCGGGAGTTCGTCGGCCATGCGCGTTTCGGGAATGTTGTCGTAGCCGTACAGGCGGGCGACTTCCTCAAGGACGTCTGACAGGCCAACCACGCCCTCACCGATGTCCATGCGGATGGGTGGGGTCCGGGCGATGACCTTTTCGCCCTCGACTTTGCATTCGAATTCGATGCGGCCCAGCAGGTCGGCGATTTCCTGCGCGCTGAGTCCGATGCCCAGCAAACGCTGCACATCATGCGGCGTGATTTCCACCACAGGGTCTTTGGGCGGCAGCGGGTATTCGTCGACCAACCCGGGAGCGACCATTCCACCAGACCATTCAGCCATATATTGCAGCCCGCGTTGTACGCCGGACTTCGCCACGGCCGGATGCACACCGCGCGAGAAGCGGAAGGAAGCTTCCGAATGCAGGTTGTGCCCGAAAGCCGTGCGCCGGATGTTGATGAAGTTCCAGGCCGCGCCTTCGAGCAATACGTTGCGGGTTTCCGGGGTCACTTCCGACTCGAGACCGCCCATCACGCCCGCAAGCGAGAGCGAACCGGCCTCGTCGCAAACCAGCACGTTGAGTGGGTTGAGCGTGCGCTCCACGTCGTCGAGCGTAGTCAGTTTCTCACCGTCCCGTGCGGCGCGCGTGGAGATGACCACCGGCTTGCCTTTGGCGCGTTTGACCAGCACGTCATAGTCGAAGGCGTGCAGCGGCTCGCCGAGTTCGAGCATGGCGTAATTGGTCGCGTCCACGATGCAATCGATGGGGCGCATCCCGGCCAGGCGCAGGCGTCGCTGTACCCAATAGGGACTGGGCTTGATCTGGATGTCCCGGATCAGGCCGAGTACAAAGCGCGGATTCAACTCCGGGTTGCTGATCTCGATGCTGACCAGTCCCTCGATCGGACTCCCTTCGGTCTGGTAGCGTATCTCAGGCTTTTTCAGCGGTCTGTTAGTGAGCGCCGCCAATTCCCGCGCGACGCCTAAAACATTGGCATTGCGCGCCATGTTCGGCAGGATGTCTATATCGAGTACGGCATCGCCCATGTAATCCGCAAGCGGCGTGCCAACCGGGGCATCCTCGTCGAGCATGATAATGCCCTCGTGCGCATCGGAGATGCCCAGTTCCTTCTCCGAGCAGGCCATCGAGTAGGATTCCACGCCGCGGATCTTTGCGCGTTTGAGCGTGACCAATACCTGGCCATCCTGGTGCCCGTCATAGATCTGCGCGCCTTCCTTGGCGTAGGCAACTTTGATAGGCCTGGGCAATTTCCCTTTGCCTTTATACGCGAACAGGTTGGGCGCGCCGGTCAGCACAGTATGCTCGACCTCGCCATCATACAGGCCGCACAAGATCAACCGGTCCGCGTTGGGGTGCGGCATCACTTCGCGGATTTCCGCGACGACCAGTTTTTCTGTGTCCCATGCGATGCCGCTGGTCTTGAACTCGTGACGGCCTGAACCATCTGGCATTGGCCAACCAACATAACGAATTTCTTCCACTTCGAGGCCAGCCAGGGTCAGCTTTTTGGCGATCTCTTCGACAGAGAGACCGTCGATATCGACAAAGTCTTGCAACCATGAGAGGGGTATTTTCATAAAAACTCCTTCGGAGAGAAAGTAGAGATTAGATCATTAGAGAGTAGTAGTGGCTTCGATATCTGTCGAGTCTTCTAAAGACTCGGCATCATATGCTTCAGTTTCTTCTCGGATTGCATAGTTTGCACCGGGTTCATTGGCTCCCTGTTTGCTTTTCTTGAGGTAGCCGATGTAGCCATTCAGCATCTTTTCAATTTCTTCGCCTTCTGCTTCCAACTCTTTGTAGAGAGTTTCAGGAATAAAACTCGTTTCATAAGTAAATACAAGATGGCTTAGGGTTTCTTCCAGAGAGCCGCGCGTGTTATAGCAGAAGCGAACATTATCTTGATAATAGAATCTTCCATAGCCCTCGGCGATATTCGCCGACACACTCAACGATGAGCGCCACAATTGCTGGTTCAGGTTCCACTTTTCTTCGGGAGGCAGCAGAGGCAAGACGTGCTTGTAAATCTCAAGCGCAAAATCCTTTGCCCTGACCCAAACCTGCAACCGCTTTAGTCCCTGAACACTCATATCGTTTTCTCCACTGCTCTCTACTCTCTTTTCTCTAATCACTTCATTCTAGAATTGTTCCAGGAAACGCATATCGTTTCCCCAAAAATAGCGAATATCATTGATCTTGTAACGCAACATCAACTGGCGCTCGGGGCCCATGCCGAAGGCGTAGCCGGTATAACGGCGCGGATCGTAGCCGCCGTTCTCCAATACGACCGGGTGCACCATGCCGCATCCCAGGATCTCCAGCCAGCCAGATTGCTTGCAAACCTGGCAGCCCGCTCCGCCACAGACGAAGCATTCCGCGTCCATCTCGGCGCTGGGCTCCGTGAATGGGAAGTAGGAAGCGCGAAAGCGCGTGCGCACGCTCTGCCCGAACATGCGCCGGGCGAAATCGGACAGGGAACCTTTAAGATCGGCAAAGGTGATGTTCTCGCCAACTGCCAATCCTTCCACCTGGTTGAACTGCACTTCCGAGCGGGCGGTGATCTGCTCGCTGCGGAAGCACATCCCGGGCAGCACGATGCGGATGGGCGGTGGATTCTCAGGATTTTTTGAACTGGCCTCGTGCATAGAATGGATCTGTCCGGGCGAGGTATGTGTGCGCAGCAAAAGCGGATTGTCGCCACGATCACCGGCGTCGATGTAAAGCGTATCTTGCATTTCGCGAGCAGGATGATGAGGCGGGAAATTTAGCGCCTGGAAATTCTCTTCGTCCGTTTCGACCTCACGGGAGGTATAGACCTGAAAGCCCATCTCGGCGAAAATGTCGATCACGCGCCGCAATTGCTGGGTAGACGGGTGCAGGCGTCCCACACGGATGCCGCGCCCGGGCAGGGTCACATCCAGTTGCTCTTCCTCCAGCGATTTCGCCAGCATGGCCGCTTTGACCGCCTCGGTCCGTTCAGCAAAGGCTGCTTCCAACGCCACCTTGACCTGGTTGGCAGCCTGTCCCACAGCCGGGCGCTCTTCTTTGGAAAGCCCGCCCAACCCGGAAAAGACCTGCATGACCGAGGAACTGCGTCCTAAATGCGCCACGCGCCAGGCTTCCAGCGCGGCCTGGTCTTTGACAGACTCCAGCGCGGCGAGCGCAATCCGTTCGATTTCTTTCAGTTTATCCAGCATTCGTACCTCCTGACGAAGAGAGTAGTGATTGGAGAATAGAGACTAGTCACTGCTCTCTGTTCTCTACTCTCTGGTTTCTAAAAAACAAAACTCCCATCCACAATGGGACGGGAGGGAGTTCCCGCGGTACCACCCAAATTGACCACTATGTAGTCCACTCAGTGCCGACCATCATCAGCCTCCCCAATAACGCTGGGATTGCGGTTCAGACTACAAACGTGACACTTGATGACACGCCTTCCCCTGAACGGCTCAAGAGGGAACTTCGGCCAGGTTCTGCCGGGTGGGAGTTTCAGCCCGTGCTCCACACGTCTCTGGCGGCTTTCGCTGACGTACTTTCCTCTGTCATAGCCTTTAGAAATCTTGGGGGTATTATCGGCAAAAAACGAGATGGTGTCAAGGGCAAATCGGTCTGAAAACCGGGCAGGAATGCTATACTTGAATTTACGAGGAAAATGACTATGTTACTGGATTCTATAAAATCGAAAGCGGTCGAGAAAGGGCTGCTCAAACCAGAAGAGGAAATCGACGCCGAGAGAGCTTTCACCCTGGTGCGTGACATGCCTTATACGCGGGCCAGTTCTCGCGACTCCGAAACCATCATCGCGGAATGGCGCGGCACCTGTTCCGGGAAGCATTACCTGCTGAAAAAACTCTTCGCCGAACTGGGTTATGCCTCCCGTTTGATCGCCTGCACGACCGTGACGCACATCGATCCAAAAGATGTACGTGGAAAATTACGGAAACTGCTCGAGCAGTCAGAAGGCCGCTTTGTGGACGTGCACAATTACCTGATCCTGGAACTACCCGAGGGCGAGATGATCGTGGACGCCACCTGGCCGTTGGCCACCAAGGGTATGGGGACGGTGGTGAATGAACATTTTGTGTTGGGAGAAAACCAGCAAATCGCCTGCGTACCATTGAAAACCTGGATTGTGCCTGAGGAGGGCGACTCGCAGGAATTCAAGAACAAGATTCTAAAAGAAAGCTTCACGCCAGAAGAGCTGGCGCACAGGGAGGAATTCATCAAAACCCTGGGGGTGATGACGAACAGCAGGTGGGTCAAGTTTTTACTGTGGTTGGAAGGGTTAGTAAAAAGTAAGAAGTCAAATAAGTAGACATCACCTGAAAATTGTTCCCCCCGCCACCTGTACTTGGAAATATAGCGGTAGGTAGGGTTGAAAATCTATCTCAGGTTGGGGCATGTACCGCTCATTGATTCCCCAGAAATATAAGTAACAACTGAACTTGCCGTTTTCGCTTGAAAACTAAATACCATTGTGCTACAACTTATGTAGATCTTTGTTTATATCCCACACATTGGGCATCGCTTTATGAACAGTTCTGGAATTAATTGAAGACAGAATATGGACTACGATTTTTCTCAATTGAATGATAAAGAGTTCGAAATTCTATCTACAGATTTGCTTTCAACGGTAATTGGAGAGCGAATTGAACGCTTTAAACCGGGGAAAGACGCAGGGGTTGATGGAAGATTCTTTTCAAACGATGGACATGAAACGGTTATACAATGTAAGCATTATTTGAAATCGGGATATAAAGCTCTGATAGCGGTGGCCAAAAAGGAAGCCGCTAAATTACCCAAACTGAAGCCTGAGAGATATATTTTTGTTACTTCTTTACCGTTATCTCGGAAAAATAAGATTGAGATAAAAAGCGTATTTTTCCCTTACATAAAAGGTGGTAATGACATATTCGGGCAGGAAGATTTAAATGATATTCTTGCTCAAAATCCAAGAATTGAGGAAAAACATTTTAAACTTTGGATAGCCTCTACCAATGTTCTTATCCAAATAATAAATAATGCAATCAAGGGAAGAAGTGAACATGAAATTGAACGAATTAGAAGGAATGCAGATAAGTATGTTGTAACAGGGAATCATAATGAAGCAATCAAGATATTAGATGAGAACAACGTGCTAATAATTTCTGGAGAACCAGGAATTGGAAAAACAACATTGGCTGAAAATATCTGTTTGTACTTTGTTGCAAATGACTATATGTTTTTTGATATTGAAGAAAATCTAAATGAGGCCGAGCAAGTCTATAGAAAGGGGGAAAAGCAAATATTTTATTTTGATGATTTTCTTGGCAGCAACTATTTTGAGGCAATAGAGAATAAAAAGGACTCTCACATTGTAAAGTTTATTGAGCGAGTAAAACACGATAAATCGAAGAAATTCATATTAACTTCAAGAACTAATATTTTAAATAGCGGAATTATTCACAGCAGTATTTTTTATAACAAGAAAATTAGGAAAAATGAATTTCTTCTTGTTATTCAAAACCTGACAAGCCTAGAGAAAGCATATATTCTTTATAATCACATTTGGTTTAGTGACCTTGGTATTGATTTTATTGAAGAAATATATAAAGATAGACGTTATCAGAATATTATTAAGCACAAGAACTTTAATCCAAGATTAGTTGAGTTCATTACTGACACTGATAGGATAGAAGTTCCTGTAAATGAATATTGGGAGTTCATTGTAAAAACTTTAGATAATCCTAAGGACATTTGGAGTAATTACTTTAAAGTGCAAAGCAATGTCTTTGTTCGAAACCTTGTAATGTTGACAGTTTTCAATGGGGGACGAATTTTAGAAGATGATTTGAGATTAAGTTTCAATGAACTCCATGTGATAGAAAATATAAAGAACACATCTCACACAGAAAAAGATTTCACCTTAACTGCCCAGATGGCTGTTGGGTCATTTCTAAATAGAGAAAGAACATTTTGGGGACTTAGCTATTCATTGTTCAATCCGTCGATAACAGACTTTATACTCAGTGAATATTGCCAAAATATTTCTAAGTTGATTGCTGTGTACAAATCTCTTAACACTGTGGAATCTCTTAAAACATTAATTTCGTTGGAAAAAGACAAATTTATCTCCACGAATGACTCATCAAAAATACTAGATGAGCTGTTTATATACAGTTTCGAGAAAGAAAAGAAGATAGATTATCTGATTTTTATTTCTCACTTACTCGCCAATAATGTTGAGAAAAGGGATCAAATTCTAAAATTTTTAAACCAGATTATTACTTCTCCAACATCAATTGAAGAGTTTTCTGAATTTATTGATCTCATAACAAAATTTAGGGGGGATTTACATATTGAAGACTTAAGTTTTTTGCTGGTTACGTTTGAGAATGGATCTTTAGAATATTATGAATTAATGGCATTGATTAATTTCGGCTCTCCCGTTTTTAACGGGAAACCGGGTCAAAAGCAACCAAAACATGCAAACGAAAGGAGCTGAAATTGTGATAGCCA
>JAFGKO010000267.1 GCA_016928525.1 Anaerolineales bacterium
ACCTCGTGCCACAGCCCCCTGGGCGGCGAGGTCAAGAGCTCCGCCAGGGGACGGTCGCCCAGGTGAATGAGGGTGCCTCCCACTTTGGCGTCAGCCAAAAAGACCAGCTCTCCCTCTGCGACGGGGTTGACCAGGATGATCCGCTCATCGGCGTCCAGCAGGAGCACCCCTTCGGGCACCGTGTCCAGAATCTGCTGCATCCGTTGAGCTTGTTCCCGGATCTGTGCCAGCAGCCGTTCTCGCTCCTCTTCGGCCTGCTTGCGTTCGGTGATGTCTACGATAGCCGCCTGTACGGCCGGCTTCCCACGGTATTCGATACGATTGGCCGACATTTCCAGCCAACATACTGTCCCATCCCTTCGAATACCGCGATACTCGTAGCGTAGAGGCACCGGTTTCCCCACCATGCGATCTCGAAAATACCCCCAGACGAGCGCTTGATCCTCGGAATGTATCCTGGCTACCACATCCTCAGGCGCGAGGGACAGCAACTCCTCAACACTGTAACCAGAGATCTCGGCAAAGGCAGTATTGGCGAAGACAATGCGAAGGTCCTGTACGATGACCAATCCCTGCAAGGATTGCTCGACCAACGTCCGGTACTTCTCCTCCGATTCTCGCAGCGCTTCCTCCGCCTGCCTGCGCTCGGTGATGTCAAGAGCAATCGCCAGAAATCCAGATGGTTTCCCTTCGGTATCTCTTATCGCCGTAGCAGATACCATCGCAGGGAACTTTTCCCCTCGTTTCTTAGGTAGCATGTATTCTCTGGTTTGGGAATAACCGGATTCCAGAACACTCTTGAATTCCTTCTCAAGCAGCGCTCGACTTTCCGGCGAAACTAATTCGCGGATATTCCTTATTTCGCCGAGTAACTGGTCTGCATTTTCATAACCGTGCATCTTTGCTAAACAGCTATTCACAAACAAAAGGTCTCCCCGGATATCGCCCGTGACTATAGCCGTAGGGGATGTCTCGACCAGATTCCTGTACAGCTCCTCGCTCTCCCGCAGCGCCTCCTCAGCCCGCTTGCGCTCGATGATTTCCTTTCGAGCGCGCTCCAATGACTGCCGCAGACTGTAGCCGGCCAACCAAACGCCCAGGGTGACGAAGAAAAGGCTAAATCCCACGTCAAACATGTTCAGCAAAGCCATCACTTCAGGCGCAGGATACGGGACCTTGATGACGCCATTGCGCTCCAGGAGCCCCATAGTCACCAGAGCGACCACGCTCCAGGCAGCCAGGGCCAGACTGCTGTTAGTGCCCAGCGTAATACTGGCACTGACAACAGGAATGATCAGAATGACTGGCAACGCGCCGCGCGTCCCGCCCACGATGATTGCTCCCCCACACATTATCGTCATCATGACCGTAAAGATAATGCTACCGGCTCGGACGTGACCCTGGCGCGACAGATAGTAGCACAGCGCCAAGAGCAAGGCTGCGAATAAAAGGAACATGGTATTGGGAAGCATGTACGATAGGGGCCGTTTGCCGATCTGCGCAAGCATAGCAATAATGCCCAAGAGCATCACAACGAAAGTGGCTAACAGGAGTATGTTCAAGTTGAACGCACTACGATCGGCCTCACCATCCAGCGCGTCCTCCGCCTGCCTGCGATCGGCCTCTGATGCTTCCAGCTCAGCGATCTGTTGGCGCAGCTCGCCCAACTCGTCGACGAGTTGCTGCTTGGTCTTGTCTTTGTCTTTCATTCTGCGTGTCTCCCAGTATGCCTGGTACAAAGAGACTCGGCTACATTGTGCGGGTATGTGTAGTATAGCCCCACTTCCCGCAAAAGACAATGCCGCAGCAACCAGGGCTTTCGGCCCGCTGCGAAAGCCCAAGGTCGGGGGTTTGACTTCTACGCAGAGTTGCCATATACTACAGTTACCTTTTCATTCACTGCTTTAGTGTACCCGTGACAGAATTCATTTGCTTCCACCACAACGATCCCGACGGTCACGCCAGCGGCGCGATTGTCCGCTATGCGCTGGGAGACGCAGTCACGCTCATCGAGAGCGATTACAACAGCACCTCCATCATTCCCTGGGGCTTGGTTGAACAAGCTGAGCAAGTCATCGTGACGGATTTCTCCTTCCCAGTGGCAGATATGCAGCGCCTGGCCAAAGGCCGCGAACTGGTCTGGATCGACCATCACAAGAGCGCCATCGCTGAATTTGCCGGAATCGCCGATCATTGGCCTGGCATTCGCGATGTCTCCGAAGCGGCCTGCGTGCTGACCTGGAAATACTTTTTCCCACAACGCCCTGTGCCGAAAGCAGTGATACTGATCGGTGACCGTGATACCTGGCGATGGGCAGAAAAAGACACCGGACCTTTTAACGAAAGCCTGCACAACCAAGATCATTATGCCAATAACGCCGCTTTCTGGAAACCGCTTTTGGAAGATGACCCATCCACATTGGAGAAAATGATCAAAGAGGGAGTTTGGCTAAGGGAGATCAAGCTCAGGAATGTGCACCGTATGATGAAAGCGCGCAGCTTCGAGGTCCGGTTTGAAGGCTGTAGGACATTGGCAGTCAACACGCGTGGCAGTGGGGATGTTGGCAACTACGGACGTGACTGTGGCTACGAAATCGTATATGCTTACGTAGACGAGATGCGAGTCGATGGCCTGACCACCGTTGTGACGTTGTATTCCAATCAAGTGGATGTCTCTGTCATTGCCCAACGTTATGGTGGTGGCGGGCACGCAGGTGCGGCTGGATTTTCGTTCCTGCGCGGCGCAACGCCTTTCCCGCCTGGTTCTCAAGTGGGATGGGACGCAGAACAAAAATAGGAGTTGGCCTGTGAGTCTGTCTGATGCCCTGCAACCGAGCAAACGCCGCGTGGCCGAATGGCTCACTCCGCGCCGCTTGCGCAAATGGCGCGAAAACCTGACCGGATATCTGATGATCGCGCCAGCCGTAACGCTGGTTTTTATCTTTGGCATTTTCCCGGTCGGTTTTGCACTGTTTGTCAGCCTGCACAAATGGCGGCTCAAACGCGGTGAAATCATCGGTATGGTCAATTACACCAACGCAGTTGGGTCCTTGGCTTACCTGCTGGTCTTTGCGCTGGGTGTTGGTTTGCTGGCTTGGGCATTATTCAAACTCCGAGGTATTTACAAAGATTTCAAAGGTGGTTCATTGCGGTTCTGGTTGCTGAACCTGCCTGGTATCTTGCTGACGTCTGTTGGGCTGAGCTTTATCAACTGGACCGTTGTCTTGCTCCCGAACATTCTGGACATTGCAGACAAAATCAGAGGCGTAGACAAAACTCGAGAGCTGTTCATGCAACTGCTGCACGAAGCCTTCACCGCGGATGCCGTGCTGGCTGCTCGGGCTGTTATGTTCTGGCTTATCTTTGGCGCAGTAGCGACGGTAGCGGTCGCTATCTACCTGTGGCGTACGCCCGAAACCTTGCAGCAGGCATTTGAGTTAGCTTCTAACTGGTTCCTGATCGGGGTAGGAGCGATCTTGCTGGGTTATGTCTACACACAAATGATGGGAGCCTACGATGCTGCTGTCCAGACCGGGGAAGACCCCGGTTTCCTGCCGCAGTTAGTCAGCATCACCACGGGTTTGATCCTGCTTTTTATCGGCTGGAAGATATGGCAACAGGCAACGGACCAGCCCACCACCTTCCTCTTCTTCCTGCGGTTGGTAGGGGCGATGGTTTTCATCGTGGGTGGTTGGATCATGGTCGGCGGATTGCCCGTCATCGTGGCGGCAGGGGATCCAGACCTGTGGGTGGGTTTGAAAGCCACGCTGTTCTATTCTCTGGGCACAGTTCCTTTCCAGCTTGGCATTTCCATTTTTCTGGCCGTCCTACTCTTCCAGAACCTGGTAGGCTCAAACTTCTTCCGCATGATGTTCTTCATACCCTACGTTACGCCGACGGTAGCCAGCGCCGCAGTTTTCCGTCAACTCTTTTCGAATCGTTTGCAGGCTCCTGTCAACGCCGG
>JAFGKO010000268.1 GCA_016928525.1 Anaerolineales bacterium
ATCGCGCAGCAGGCCAAACCGAAGAACATCGGCCAAACCGAAAACCGCCGCCCAACGTTGTAGACCGTGTCTACCGCGCCGACGCCGGCATTCAAGATGCGCTCCAAAGTCGTCATGGTAACCACGCCTTCCAGGTCTGGAGGCACCTCGACGCCTGGGGCATCAATTTCTTTGATCTCTTTATCTGTCATAGGGGGAACCTTTCCTCGTACCATTCTTGTAGGATCGACGTCAGGATTTCATCGTTTGCCAGTTCGGGGTCATCTTTGAACCCCGGCAGGGCCAATGTCCATTCAAAAATATCCTCCAACGAAACCTCGTCCAGGTCGACTTGCGCATACTGGGCGTTCAACGCCAGGACGATCTCGTATGTTGCTTCCCAATGGATGGGCCGCGGCCATTCTTCTTGTTTGGACACAACAGAACTTATTATACTTGACCCCAATTAGCTGTCAATCCTGGGATTAAAGATAATCTATGTTTGTTTAATTATGGTATCATTACCATATGCAATCGACCCGCCAACGCATCATGGATTACCTTGAAGAGAATCATTCGGCCACCGCGCCAGAACTCAGCCGATTCTTCGCCATGACCGTAGCCAACCTTCGCCATCATCTCAACGCGCTGGGTGAAATGGGCATGGTCGAAGTAGTCGGGCAAGTAGAACCGGAAGGGCGCGGCCGCCCCGCCCTCATTTACATGCCCACACGCACCGCTCAGGAACACAACCTGGACACCCTCGCCAGCGCTTTGTTGGGAGAAATACTAGCGTCCCTTGAAGGTCAAGTCGATCGCATAAAGAATCTTGCCAAACGCCTGGAGGATGGCCGCGGCGTAACCACAGGAGCAATCACCCGGCGGCTGCTGGCCGTTGTCCATCGCCTCAACAACCTGCATTACAAGGCCCATTGGGAAGCCCACGCTGACGCCCCCCGCATCATTCTGGGGCGCTGCCCCTACGCCGCTATCATCGCTGACCACCCGGAACTTTGCCAGATGGATGCCTTCCTGATCGAGGAGTTAGCTGGAATACCGGCGAACCAACTCGAAAAATTGACGCATTCCCCCGACGGCCCCTTCCGGTGTGTGTTTGCGTTGCGGTAATAGTTTTACTCAAATTCTTGTTTACTCTAACGCCGGTAAACCCGACACTCGGCTTTGCACCTGCCGGGTCATTTCGACCTGCAAGGCTTCCACCCGGGGCAACAAGTCCCACACCGGGTCGTGGTTATTCACAAAAAAATTACTCCTGCCATCGTCCAACTTACTCACCAAATCGAAACGCTTTTGCGGCGAAGGATGGCTATCGTACTGTGATGTCAGGCGATTGAGCGCCGCATCATATTGATATTCGACACGTTCGACATACATCGTTTCCTCCAGAGCAGGCAAAGCGTACAGGTTTTCAAGCATCCGCCCTTGCTTGATTGCGGCTGTAATTTCAAGCGCCGCTTGCGACTCGAATTCCAGCCCGCGCCGAATGACATGTTTCAAGCCATCAATAAAGTTCTGCGCGCCGTACGCCAGCGCTGCATAACGATCTGCCAGAATTTCCTGCAAGCGCGACGCTCCCAATGTCACCCGCAGGAACAAGCGGTAAAAACCATTGAAGAACCACCAGGCCGGGTTATACCATTGCGCCATTCCTTTCTGCGCCAGACCAATCGCCATTTGTTGAATCGATTGTCGCACCCGGTTAGCAAAATTGCCGCCAGCCGTATCCTGGTTAGAAAAATGGCCGTACTCGTGCGCCAGGATCGCCTTGAACTGGCCCTGGTTCATGCCCTCAAGCGCCCCCAGTCCTAAGATCAGGCTACGCTGTCCTTTGCCACGCATTTTCTGCATCGCCCGGCCGCGCTCAGTCACCGCGATCGTCGCGTCCGGGACAATATAAATGGTATCCACTGGCCGCTCACCAACTTTATTCGCAACTTCATCGACCACCGTCCATAGACGCGGCGCTTCCTCTCTCCGCAGCACACGCCTGGGATCTTCATTCTTATTCAACACGAATAGACTTCGCACCACAGTAAATAATGTATACAACCCACCAAGCACAATAAACAAGGACAATCGAATGGGAATCTGGCCAATAGTCAAGAAAAGATAGAAAATCGCCCCAACTGCTCCGACTACCATCAGGATCACAAATGGAATCGATATGTAATAATAGCCGGAGGTTACAGCCACCACAACCCGATATAGACTGCGCAGCAAACGCTCCCCACCGCTGGCTTCGAACTGACCGGTCGACTGGTAATTCTCGACGGTACGCATGGTCAATTTACTTAGTGTACTACCTATAATAAACAACGCGGCCATACCCACCAACCATCCAAAAATTGAAAAACCAAATCCACGAAACACGCGCGCCCGCAGAGCTTCTGGATGAATCTGGGCTAAAATCTCTTGGGCAATTTCCGGCTCCAAGCCCAACGCCTCGGACTTACGGATCTCGTTCTCAGATGCGATCCATTCTCCATTAACTGCGTTAGCGATTCCCTGCGCATAATGAGCCTCGTACGAATCGGGTTCTAATTGCACCATTTTCTCAGCAGCATCAGTTAACACCAACAGCTCTTCATTTTCATATGCTGCAAAGAATAATACCCATTGGATATAGAAATCACCAGGTTCTTCCTCAGCAGCCAGTAAAGCCAGTTGGAATGCTTCCTCAAGTGATTGCGACGTCCCCTTTTCCAGGTCAACGTTAACAATCGCAATTTGATTAAAGGGACTAGGTGCAACCGAATTCGCTTTTCTAGCGTAATATTCGGCATCTTCGATGTTCCCTAAATAGACTTCAACATAGCTCAAACGTCGCAACGCATCGGGGAAATCAGGAGCCAGCTCCAAGACCTGCAAGAACAAAGCCTGTGCTTGAAGCAAGTCTCCCGCGTCAGAAGCTGCAGTAGCTTGCTTGAAAATCGGTACCGCATCTGGATCGATTACTTCCAGGCGCGCATAAATTTCTTGCTCGAATTCTAAATCGCGTCCAGGCACTTCGTCCCCTTCTTGTGCATGAGCACACTGGGGCATAGAAAGCATCAGAACCAAAACGACGATCAAGCTAAAAACGAAATACTTTGCGAGTTTCATCAAATACCTCCCCCTGCCAACTTTAGGGCCGGGAACATGAATATCACGCTCCCAGTATACGTGATTTTTCACCCTCAATCAACATCCACTCCGTAATGTCATGGAAATAAAAAACGAGCACGCTAACTTGTGCTCGTTCATTCTCTCAATCTCTGGCGCTATTCCTCAAGGAATGGTTTTTGTTTCTTGAATTCGATCGTCTTTTCTTCATCCGGTGCTTTCTCCTCGCCGAGGCGATCCGTGGTTTTCTCGGCGGTTTTTACGATGTTCAAGCGATCTTCGACAAAGACAAAAGGTACGATTGCCAGTACAACCACATCCCCCATTTTCAAAACCACCTTGTCGATTTGCTTATTGTTCACATACGTGCCGCCGGTGGAATTCAGGTCGTAGAGTACAAACCGCCCGTTCTCATAACGGATTTCGGCATGGCGGCGCGATACGTTCTGGTCCTGAATGACAACATCGTTATCCAGACGTCGGCCAATCGAAGTAACGATCTGGTTAAGTGGAATCACCTGCTTATTGATCACCAACCAGGCGCTTCCTTGTACTTCCGGTACCTTACTCTGAGTATTTGTGCTCATGTGTATGCCCTAAAGTTTGCTCTACTAGTGGCACAATCTTAGCTTCATTATATCCTAAAACCGCTTTCCACCCAACCAAAAAGCATGTGCGAACCAGGGCAATCGCATTTAGACAGAAAGCACTTTGAGGAGGTAGTTCATCTCCCAGCCAGCTCTAAGCCGCTTAGCCTTCACGCCCATCTTAGCAGAGGTTTCTTGTTTGAGTAAATTCAAACATAGCTGCCGAAGGACAGCGAGATTTTCAGCGGCATAGCCCTGACGCACGCGGCTTTCATCTTCTCGAAATGCCATATCCAAGACCCAATGCAACTTGTTCTCAATTTCCCAATGAGCGCGAATATATTGCAGCAATTGTTTCGCTTCAGGAGGACAACTGGAAATGAATAGTCGGGTTTCCGAGGAGGTTTCATCACCAATCCGTCTTTGAGCTCGCACAAAAACCAGGCTGCGTAACCCTGCCCAATCGCCAATCTCTTCGGCGATATAGTCAAGATACTCTGGGGCATCGGTTGCCCAACATTCGCGGATTTCGATGCGGCCATGACCTTTGTTTGTGGTTTTATGATAATCGCAATCGACGATCTTTCGCTCTGCTTCATCTTCAAAGAGTTTTTCAAGCGTAGTATGCAGGTGTTTTTGGTTTTCTTTGGTCGCTAATACATAATCTGCCTTTGCTTCCACGATCATTCTGGCGATTTCTTTCTGACAGCCCATTGCATCGATCGTGATCACGCACTTGGCAATGTTCAACAGCTTCAACAAGTAGGGAATGGCCACAATTTCATTCGTTTTCTCCCCAACTTTTTCTTGTCCGATCACCAGCCCGTTCTCCACCGCCCACGCACTGACCATGTGAATGGCTTGCTGCTCGTTGATGCGGTCATGCGAACCTCTCAGGCATTTCCCGTCTATAGCGATCTGCTCTGCGACCAATTCTGCGATCACACTCACACAATTGAGAAAGCTGTTTCTGATCTCTTCTGGATCTAATTGGGCAAACACTCTTCCAAATGTGTCATGCGAAGGTATCCCGTGTGGTAATTCAAGAAACTCACTGAACCAGCTTGTTTTCGCATTCCCATAAGCCTCGATTTCTGTCCAACTGTCTGCCCCACTTATCAAACCACAAATGGTGATCACGATCATATCCATCAGGCGATGACTGACATTGATTGCTCTTGGGTCGGTCACTGCTTCAAAATGCGCTTGCAGCTTTTCTATCGGGTGTTTTTCTTTTTCCATCCCCCTATTCTAATTCCATATGCGATTGCCCTGATGTGCGAACGCCTGCTCCAGTCAAATTTTCAGCTTTCTTTAATTTACATGAACCCATCAACAATGGTATGATTCAGATTATATGCATCGCAAAATTTTCCCCATCCTCATGCTCGCCTTATTCCTGGCTCCAGCCTGGAAAGCCAATGCTGCTATCTCCCTGGAACAACCTGCCCTAAAGCCCCTCCCGGCCAGCTCTCCTGCCGAGGTGATTGCCGGGATCAATAATTACCGCGCCTCGTTAGGACTCCCCGCGTATTCAACCAACAGCACGTTGATGCAGCTAGCCCAGGCCCAAAGTGACTGGCAGGCTTCCATCAGCGATGTTACCCACACCGGCCCAGGCGGCACACGCCCCCGCGACCGCGCCTATGCCGTTGGCTATGGAGGCGGCAACACGATTTGGGTTTCAGAGATCATTTATGGTGGTTACGAGGCCACTGCTGCAAACGCCATTGGCTGGTGGAAAACTTCCCAGATTCACAACGACACTATGCTGGCTTCCACCTACCAGGAAATCGGAGCCGGGGTAGCTGTCAGCAGTGATGGGTTTGTATATTTCACCGCAGTTTGCGCCTATGTTGTTGGCGGCAATCCTGATTCTGGCGATGGCGAGGCAGACATCATTAACGATGACGAAGACGCCCAAGCCGCAGGTACAGCAGAAGTTGCCGCGGCTGTACCTACTGTGCAGGCCATTCTGATTATCCCCGTTCAAGCCCAGGAACCGGCAGAGGATGGCTCAATCGCTCACATCGTGCGCAGCGGTCAGGCCTTATGGAATATTTCCGCCGTGTACGACGTTCCTATTGAGGACCTGCTTGAGTTCAACGGGCTGCAAGAATGGTCCCCGATCTTTCCCGGCGATACCATCCTGGTCCGCCCCGCCTATACACCAACCCCGTCCCCAACACCAACTGTCCCTACCCCAACACCCAAGCCGACTAAAACGCCAACCAAACGAATCACGGTTGCTGCCGCGGTCAGCACCCGCATCAGCCAGGCAACACCTAATGCCGCGTCCGAAGCAGACACCCTCCAAACCGAAAGCGGAGCGGTTAGTCCCGCCTTTAAGAACCCCAATGTCCGGTGGATCGTGATCTTGACCTTGGTCGCCCTGGTCGCGGTGATGGTAGCCAGCATGTTCATGCAAAACCGCAGCACGACTGCATCGCCAGCAAAAACCGAAGACACCTCCAATGCCGATCCGGTAACGGCCAATCCCCTGGATAACGATGAAGATATCGTAGTGTAACATTAGGAGTAAGTTACAAAAGTTGGAGGGATGCACAAGAAAAACAAACACGTTTCGGGATTGAGTAGCACAATCTCAGAAAATCAACTATAAATATCTATCTATCTCCATACAGCGGGGCATACTCACTGCCCTTGTTCTTTTTAAGGAGCCTGATAAGGTGCAAAACGCTCAAACACAACCGCACACCCGCCGGTCAGAGTTCTTCGACGGTGTAGTCGCTACGATCCCGCTAGTCGTTGGAGCCATTCCCTTTGGTCTGATCTATGGTGCGCTGGCGGTCAGCAGCGGGCTTTCACCCGCGGCCTCAATTGCCATGTCAACATTTGTGTTCGCCGGTTCGGCCCAATTCATCGCCACCGGATTGATCGCCAATGGCGTCGCTCCTCTGGTGATCGTCTTGACCACTTTCATTGTCAATCTACGTCATTCGTTGTACGCGGCCACATTAGCTCCCCACATGAAACATTTGCCTCAGCGCTGGCTGATCCCATTTGGTTTCTGGCTAACCGACGAAGCCTTTGTAGCCACAATTACGCGCTACAACCAGGAAGACAACTCGCCACACAAGCATTGGTTCTATTTCGGCTCAGCCTTATTTATGTACATCAACTGGCAAGTGGTGACCATCATCGGTGTGATCGCCGGACAAGCTATCCCGGGTGCTGCCAATTGGGGCCTGGATTTTGCCATGGTTGTCACTTTCATCGGCATGTTGGTTCCGTTGGTCGAAAACTGGGCTACGGTGGCTGCTGTCGTTGTCGCCGGTGCGACTGCATTGTTGGCAAACAACCTGCCCCATAAACTTGGTTTGATGCTGGCCGCACTGCTCGGTATTTTGGCCGGCGTACTCGTCGACCTGCTCAGCCCAAAAACAGAGGAGGTCACCAATGACCTCTAGTGAAATTCTCTTGCTGGCCGGGATGATACTGGTCACTTTCGCTACCCGTTACCCTGTCCTTGCTATTCTAAGCAAGGCTCCCTTGCCAGATACCGTGTTCAAGGCGCTCAAATATGTTCCTCCGGCAGTACTCGCCGCCATTATTATGCCCGAGGTGTTATTGCCAGCCGGCAAGCTGCAAGTAAGTTACACCAATGCCCCGCTTGTCGCCAGCCTGATTGCAACCATCGTTGCCTGGCGCACGAAAAACCTACTCCTAACCATCATCATCGGTATGGTGATACTATGGTTATGGCGTTGGTTTGTTGGCGGATAATATTTCATCTATTCAATATTATGGATTTCTCCGGTAACTGCAACCTAACAAATATATAAACTGTGATATGGTGAATTCATGATATAAAAATAATGCGGATCAATCGCGAGCACTCCTTCTTATCCATCCGCACGCAACAGGAATTTAAAGAAAGGAATAAGCACCAACCGGGTCTGTTTGGCATGCATGCATTTAAACGGGTTTGGAACTGGCTGACCAAACCCTCATCATCGTTGGAAACACCACAAGACCGGCGGCAAGCGTATATGTTTTCTGCCCTGGTGCTTGTATTACTTATCGCCAGCCTGTTGATCGAAATCACCGCGTTCTTGATCTACCCCCAAATCAGCAAAGACCCAAACTTCAAGATTGCGCTTATCGCATCGGCCGGCTTCACAGGACTTTATTTCTTCAGCCGTACCAGACACTATAAATTGGGTGTTGCCGGGGCCATCCTGTTCAGCACACTCCTGATTTTTGTAGTTGCAATCAGCAACGAACCTCAAATCCAGCTAAGCTTTCTCATTTACCTGGCTATCCCCTTATTATTCGCTGGCGTTTTCTTTCCATATCAAGTCTCTGGTACCCTGACTACCATCTATATAATTTCTTTACTCTCCATCCCTGTTTTTTTCCCAGATGTTCAGATCAAGGATGTAATCGTCGAGCCTCTACCTGTTATTCTCCTTATCGCTAGTTCTATTCACCTGATCAGCTATAATCGCAACCAACAAGAAAGCGACCGCTTAAAAAGCAAGGGGGAACAGGAAGAACGCTATCGCCTATTAGCGGAAAGCACCTATGAGGGGATCTGCGTCCATATCAATAACCGTGTTGTTGATTCTAATCCCGGTCTTGCACGCATGTTCGGATATGAACCAGACGAAGTGATCGGGATGTCTGTCTGGGACTTTATCACCGCCGAGAAAAAAGCGCAGATCGAATCCTCGCCCGAATTCAAAACAACACCCCATGATCCACTGATTGGCATTTGCAAGGACGGCAGCACGATTGAAATTGAAGTCACCAGTAAACGCCAGCACTATCATGGCCAAGCAGCGGAAATACTCGGCGTGCGTAATGTTACTGAACGAAACCGCGCTATCCGTGCGTTAGAAAGAAAAACTGACCAACAAAAACATCTCATCGAGACTGCCAAACACCTGACCGAAAGTTTAAAGATCAATGAAGTATTGCGCCGAATCGGTTCTGGCCTCATGGAAATCCTAGGCTCTGATGGCTGCGCAGTTTACATTTTAGAATCAGACGAAAAATCATTGATGCCGGTCGCCTGCATTCAACCTAAATTTGAAGCCGCTTTTTATGATACACCTTTGAATGTAGACATTAGCTTTACCGGGCGCGTTGTAAAAAACAAACGCGGCATCATCATAAACGATACCCTTTCTCATAATGGCGGACAACACATCGCTGGCACGCCCAAAGAAGATAATGAATGTCTGCTGATCGTTCCTTTCATCATCGATGGGGAAGTCCACGGCGCGATGACTATGAATCGCTACACAAGGCATTTCCAGGAAGCAGACCTTGCCTTAGCAGAAACCTTCGCGGCATACGCATCATCAGCCATAAAAAACGCAGAAGCTTTAGAAAACCTGCGCCACGAAATTGAAGAGCGCAAACGCGCCGAAAATAGCACTAAAAAACATCTCGAACGCCTGAGCGGTTTGCGCGAAATTGACCATGCCATTTCGAACACTTTGAACATTGAAGTCATTCTCAAGGTGTTACTTGAACAAGTCACCAAACAGTTGAATGTGGACGCCGCCGATGTACTCCTGATTCGCTCTTACACAAATGTATTAGAATGGATTGCCGGGCGCGGCTTCCAAACCGAAACAGCTAAAAATGTAAACATCCGTCTGGGTGTAGGCGAGATCGGCCGGGCAATTCTTGATCAGAAAAGAATAGATCTGGCTGCCCTAACCGAAGAAACTGGCAAATCCACCCGCAATGGTTCATTTGAGGATGAGGGTTTCGTCATGCACCTGGCTCAGCCATTACTGGCAAAAGGTCAGTTCAAAGGCATCCTGGAAATCTTCCACCGCGAACC
The DNA here is from genome assembly GCA_016928525.1 of Anaerolineales bacterium. The sequence continues at coordinate 9,511 of JAFGKO010000268.1, forward strand.
GATCTCACCAGACAAAGAATGGTTTGACTACCTGGAAACCCTGGCCGGACAGACCGCTATTGCCGTGGATAACACTCAATTATTTGAACGCCTACAGCAATCACACAATATGTTGATGCTATCCTACGATGCCACCCTGGCCGGTTGGGCAAAAGCATTAGAATTCCGCGATCAAGAAACTGTCGGACATTCAAACCGGGTAACGGAATTGACCACAAAATTAGCCCGGCAGATGGATGTCCATGAAGGTGAGTTGGTGCACATCCGTCACGGCGCATTGCTACACGATATCGGCAAGATGGGCATCCCGGATCACATTCTGCACAAACCCGGCCCACTGAACGATGCCGAGTGGGAGATCATGAAACAACATCCGCTTTACGCGTTTGAAATGCTCTCCCCGATCGACTTCCTGCGTCCAGCTTTGCATATCCCCTACTGCCATCACGAAAAATGGGATGGCAGCGGGTATCCGCGCGGCCTGAAGGGCACCGAAATTCCGCTGGCCGCCCGGATATTTGCCATCATCGATGTTTGGGATGCGCTGCTGTCCGACCGCCCTTACCGCCGCCAATGGACCCAGGAAAGCGCAATAGCGCACATCTTAGAACAGAAAGGCAAACATTTCGATCCAGATGTAGTCGATGCCTTCATGGATTTTCTTTATAAAGAGGGTAAATTAGATCAACCCGTTTTAGCCGGTTAAAAACTTACGCCCGGCAAAAAATCACCGGGCGCTATATTTTCTTTAGCAGATCAATCATCGAAAGCGATTCTTCCAAGTAATTGTTGCAACTTACTGCGCACCTCTCCAACTTCCATATCGAGACAAACAGACCACTCCATGATCAGTCGTTCTTTTAACTGGTCGAGGATCTCTTCTTCGGTGGTGTTCAGGCGATGTTCTTTTCGCCAGCCTGCCAGATCTCGTACAATACGCGCCTTGGAGATCAGCGTGCCTTCATCCAAGCGTTCCCTGATTTCGCGCTTGCGTTCCTTGTAATTATCACTAAATGCTTGCGGGGATTTCTTTAGCGTCCGAATTATCCTCCGCATATTTGAAGTCGAGGTAACCGGCCGGACACGGTCGCTTCCCGACTCATCAAGCGGCACATAATAAGTACTATTACGCGCCACAACTTTGTAATAGGAATTCTTTTTCCCGGCAATCTCGCGCGTCTCGACACCCTTAATTTGGCCAATACCATAATTCTGGTGTACGATCCAATCGTCTTCTGCGTATTCCATTGCCTCATCCATCATCTTCAAATCCTATCCTTGTTGGGTAATGAACAATTCCGAGCTATTTGTAGATACGTTTATTTCAAGAAATCAAGCAACCGATTGCTCCCTTTCAACCGCCGTAAGCGGCGGATGGCTTGGGCCTGCAATTGGCGCACGCGTTCACGCGTCACGCCCATCTTTTGCCCAACTTCGCTCAAGGTATAAGGTTTATCGCCATCGAGGCCAAAACGCAGCCGCAAGATACGGCCTTCACGCGCCGGCAACTCAGACAGCATCGCCTCGAGCTGGGTGGTCAACAGGTTTTGGGTGACTTCGTCTTCCGGTGGTTGGGATTCTTCGTCTGGAATAAAGTCCGCCAACACAGCATCGCCTTCATCATCGGTCGGGCTGTCCAGGGAATATGGTCGCCGGGCGACACGGATCGTCTTCTTGACTTTGCTCACGGGCATCTGCATTTCTTCAGCAATCTCTTCCGGATTAGGTTCACGCCCCAGGCGCTGTTTCAAGTTTTGTTGTACCAGGCTTAGTTTTGTAATGCGGTCTCCCATGTAAGCTGGTAGCCGGATCACACGGCCATTGTCGGCAATTGCGCGCATCACCGCCTGGCGAATCCACCAAGTTGCATAGGTGCTGAATTTATGCCCGCGCCGGTAGTCGAACTTCATGATCGCTCGCATCAAGCCAATGTTGCCTTCCTGGATTAAATCGATGAACGGCAAACCGCGGTGGGTGTATTTTTTAGCGATACTGATCACCAAGCGCGAATTGGACGAGATCAGCCGATCTCTGGCTGCATCCCCATCCTGCACCACCCCGATCAATTCTTTGCGTTCCTGCCTGCTCAAACCGGGTTCCAGCAAATCCTTACGCGCTTTGCGGCCGCTCTCGATCCGCTTGCACAAACTAACTTCTTCTTCCGCCGTCAAAAGCGGGAGATGGGCGGCATCCTTAAAATACAGATCCACCAGATCCTTTGTATCAACATATGTCAGGTGCTCTGTTGAGATTTCCGGGGTTGCATTCCCATCTGCACTAAAGAAAGGTTCTTCCTGATCGGTTTCTTCATCGTGGATATAAGGAACTTCAGCATCCATAAGGGCTGAAAATATAACCTCAAGTTGCTCCGGGTCATTCTGTGCTTCTGGAAAAAACTTCAAAATATCATCAGCAGTTACGTATCCCTGATATCCGCCAAGATCAACCAGGCGCGCGACCATCTCCGGGACAGTGGATGTTTGAATTTGCTCTTCACTCGGATAAACGTTTTCGATTACTTTTTCCATACCAGTCTTATTTTTACTCCAAATCCTTATCTTACCTATTGATCAATTACTATGTTGTAACCTTGGTCGTTTCTTCACCTTCTAGAATTCTTCTTTTGCAATCGCCGCTCATGTCTGCGAATCGCTTTCTTCCGTTCTATGCGGCGTTGTTCGTTTTTCGACACAAACCAGCGCTTTTTGCGGATCGTGCTGAGAACACCACTCCGAGAGACACGTTGTTTAAACCTTCTCAGCAACTGCTGCTGCGATTCTCCATTTCGCGCCACAACTTTAACCAAGGGAATCTACTCCTTTCTGCTTGCAAGCTAGGCCAACAAACAGACAATTTAATATCCGCAATCACTTATACACAATGAGTAGAACGGATGAATGAACTTCGATGCTCGACGCCCCACCTGCAAACCTTACGTCTTCAAGTCAACAATTCTTCAACGTCTTCTACAGGCTGGCTTGCCTCCACCGGTAGTCGGTGGACTCTCCATTCTGGTAAACCTTCTTCGAGCCGGTACGCCTTGTAGCCTTTTTCAAGCAACAATTTCACGGCCTTATCGGACAACACACTGTATCGTCCACGGCAATAAACCACGATCCGGCTTCCTGCCGGGAATTCGCTAAAGCGCGCTTCTAATTCTTCCACCGGGATCGAGACTGCCCCAGTTATATGGGCAGTATGATATTCAACCTCTGGGCGCACATCCAACACAATCGTACTCCCATCCTCGATCTCATCAACCAGTTTACCGAAACTTATGCTCGGCATTTCCTTACGGTCTGCCAGAAAATGATTCAGTACTCGATCCATTTCTGCCAGCCGATTCTCCGAAAGCTGTCGAAGCGCCCGGATTAGGGCAAAAACATTTTCATCGGCCAGACGATAATAGATCTTTACGCCATCGCGGCGAGACTCTACCAGTTTAGTGGAGCGCAAATGCTTAAGGTGCTGGGACGTATTCGCCACAGACATGTCGGTTTCATTTGCCAAGGTTTCCACACTGTGTTCACCCTGCACCAAAAGATCCAACAACTCCAGGCGTCTGGCATTCCCTAGCGCCTTGCCTATGCGAGAAAATTGATCGTAGATTTGGTCCTTGAAATCTCGCTCGGATTGTTCATCCATAAGTATCTGCCTATTCAATTTTTAAGAGATTAATTGAATAATCAACCAATTGACTATTCTACCATAGCAGGCGAGTTTCTTCAACTTTTGCGCCGAATCCGGCTAAAATTACCGCCAGGCTAGCGCGTAAGCACGCCTTCCTTGTTCTGTTCCAACGCCCGGTCGATCTGCCAGAGCACCTCATCCAGCGACTCTGCCTCTTTTTCGGTCAGATTCACATTCAGGGGCGTTCCCACCGGATGGGCAACCAGGCGATTCAGCACTCGAAGCGCGGCTTCCTTGATTCGCGATTTATTACGGCCGATACCCCATTCTGCCAGGGAAATCGTCTCCTCTATCGCTGTATATCCCTCATCATTCAAAACAAAGCTGAATGACGTATACGGTCTCAACTCAACCAGGCTTTCAATGATCTCCCGACTCTGCTGAATTCGCTCGACATCAATTTCAATATTTTTCTTGCTGGCCATCGTTCATTCCTTCTGATCTAATTTCAGATCCAAAAAAATGTCGTTTTGTCCTATTGTTCCTCTGCATACATCATCAGAGAAATCTTTTCTTCTTCAGCCACCCGGCGTTCACTCAAGCTAACGCGCTCTTCATCCACATTCATATCGATCACGCGCACGAATATGCGGTCGCCTGGAGAAAGTATCTCCTGAAAATGCTCCGGATTGGTCAATTCACTCACATGGATCAACCCATCGACTCCGACAGGCAAACGCGCAAATACGCCATAATCTTGAACGCTGGAAACCGTCACCTGCACAAGGTCGTCTTGCTGGTAACGTTCTTTCACTTCGTCCCAAGGATTTTCGAGCAGCAGCTTGTGACTCAAGCTAACGCGCTCGCGCTCCACATCGATCTCTAATACCTGCACTTCGATTTCTTCGCCAAGCTCAATTAACTCGCCAGGGTGATTGACCCGGTACCAGGCCAACTCAGAAATGTGCACCAACCCCTCAACTCCATCCAGGTCAACGAAGGCACCAAATTTGACCAGATTGACTGCCTTGCCGGTCAGCACATCCCCAATATTCAATTCGCGGAGGCGCTTTTTTCGACGTTCGCCGGCAGTTTCCAATTCGGATAAAACCAAACGGCGTTCCGGCACTTGCACTTCAACGACCTTCAAGATAATCCGGTCACCAATTTTTTCCCGCTTGATTTGATTCCGCTTTTGCCGGTCATACACCCGCCGTAATTCCATGGCGAGTGAATTGGGAACAAAACCCTGCAATTTATTGAAAGCTACCAGCAAGCCGCCTTCATTCCAACCAACGATCTCCAACTCAACGGTCTCATCGCTGCCCAACATGGCCTGCGCCCGTTCCCAGTCCTCTTGTTCCAGGCCACCTTTTATTGACACCTGGGGTTTCTTGTTTAGTTGTGCAGTTTGTAAAATCTTTACGGAAATACGGTCTCCCTTGGAAAGGTTTTCCAGGTAACCATTTTCCAAATCCCTTAATTCACTGGAAGGTACAACGGCATCCTGGCTCCCGCCAATGTCAACCAATACATAATCCGCTTCAACGTGCAGTACCTCACCTTTGACGTAATCGCCACGTTTGAAACGCTCAAACCCATATGCATCCAATAATTCTGCAAATTGGGCTGTTTCCATATCATCCGGATTCTCAGCTTCTTTCTCCGCTAACCGGATTTCATTCAGCATAAATATCTCCTTTCATATCTCCAATAAAATTTAGTGCGAGGGAATGTAATTCCCATGTTTTTTATCTTGCTTTTGCTTACATGCGATGCAATAGCGCGTAAAAGGCAGTGCCTCCAGACGCGGCATCGGAATCGACTGCCCACAATCCAAACAAATACCATACACGCCTTCTCCAAAACGCTGCAAAGCCGCGTCGATCTTTTCCAATTTTTCTTCATTTTGCTGGCGAAGAGCCTCCCGGCGCTGGCGAATATCATACGCCTGGGCCAGGTCACTGCGATCCGGGTTCTCGGCATCCAATTCCTGCTCGTTTGCCAACTGCGCAGCGATCTCAGCCCGCTCTTCTTCCAACATTTGCTTGATCTGATTGAGTTCTTTAGTTTCCATTAAACGGCAACAGCCTCCTTCTACCCGCTTAGAGGCCGCTAAAGACGAGGTTTACCCCAATGAATTGCGACTTACGCTCAATTTGTAATGAAAGTTCAATTTGGAGCGCCAGAATGCGATCGCATAACCTCCTACGCGTCTAAGGGGATCTTTTTAAGAGAGACCCTTTACTCCTATTTACTTAACAATTCAATTGAATAATTGACATTACTCATATTATAGCATAAAGTATAGTCTTTGTAAACTTTTTTTCTGAATTTCAGATAAGTTTTATCTCATATTTAGATTAAAGCGATATAATTTATACATGAACAATCAAGAACTTGCCGATAAATTCACATTAATCGCCGATCTGCTTGAAATCAAAGGCGAAGTCATCTACAAAATCTTGGCCTATCGCAAAGCCGCTGACAATCTGATCAACCTGGGGCGCGACATCAACGAAATCTACAAGGATGGAAAGCTGACTGACATCCCCGGCGTAGGCAAGGCCATTGCTGAAAAGATCGAAGAATTGCTGACTACGGGTGAGTTGGAATTCCTGAACAAATTGACCGCCGAAGTGCCCTCCAGTCTGGCCGGGTTACTTGCTGTCCCCGATCTTGGTCCCAAGAAAGTGGGTGTCTTTTGGCGCGAGTTGGGGATCACCTCTCTGGAGGAACTGAAGCAAGCAGCCGAAACCGGTAAACTGCGCAATCTCCCTGGTATGGGCGAGAAATCCGAAGCCAAGGTATTGGCCGGAATCAAAGCGCTTTCCCAACGCACCGACCGCACTCCCTTGGGAGACGCCTGGCCGTTTGCCAATCAAATTCTGGATGAGTTGCGCGCTATCCCTGGCGTCAAAGCCGCTGATGCCGCCGGCAGCCTGCGGCGCATGCGCGCTACCGTTGGCGATTTGGATTTGCTGGTTGCTGCCAAAGACCCCAAGCCAGTCATGAAAGCCTTTGTTGAACACGCCCTGGTTTCACGCGTGTTAGGACATGGTGATACCAAATCTAGTGTTGAGTATAGCAACGGCATGCGCGCTCAACTTTGGGTACATCCGCCGGAACGTTTTGGTACAGCATTGCAGTATGCCACCGGCTCCAAAGACCATAACGTCCGCCTGCGTGAGTTAGCCTTATCGCAAGGCCTATCGCTTTCCGAGCATGCTCTGGCCAAAGAAAATGGCGAGGAAATTCTCTGTGCTACAGAAGAAAAAGTGTACAAAACTCTGGGCTTGCCCTGGATTCCCCCGGAACTGCGTGAAGACCGCGGCGAAATCCAGGCGGCCAAAGCTGGCAATTTACCCATCCGATTAGAACGCAAAGACATCCGCTCCGAGCTGCATTCCCATTCTACCTGGAGTGACGGTAAAAAGAGCATCAAAGAAATGGCCGACGCAGCTATTGCACGTGGCTACAAATTACTGGCAATCACCGACCACACCCACAGCCTGGGCATCGCCAACGGCCTGTCCGTAGAGCGGCTGCACGAGCAGCGCAAAGAGATCGACCGCGTGCAAGCCGAACTGGGGGACACCATCGTTTTGCTGCAAGGCACTGAGATGGAAATCCGCGCCGATGGCAGCCTCGATTTCCCCGACAAGGTATTGGCTGAATTGGATATTGTGATCGCCTCCCTGCACGTCAGTATCCGCCAGGAGCGCGCCCAGGCCACCCAGCGCATCCTCAATGCTATCAATAACCCACA
>JAFGKO010000269.1 GCA_016928525.1 Anaerolineales bacterium
CGTCATAACTTCCCAGAACCAGCAGGCTGGGAAAGAAATACACCTGGTACTGGCGGGCGAAGGCCTGCATGCGGGCGATCAGCCGGGGCGCGTCTTCAGTAAATACCACCGCATTGCCGCTCGGCCAGGCTAGGATCTTAATCCCGCTCGGGATCAGCCGCTCTGACGCGGCAAAGAGTTGGTCCTGCACGGCGAAAGTCATCTGGCGGTATTTTTCTTTTTGCGCCAGCTGGGCATCCTCGGGCTGCTCGAGGTAGGTGTAGAAAATGTTCTCCTCCGGCAGGCCAACGATGACCGAGCCAACCTTGACCGTCCCGGGAGCAGGTGCGTCGAACACCATGCGGGCGCTGCCCCACACAAGAACAAGGACGAGGGTGGTGGTGAAAACGATCACCGGCGCGCGCACTTTTTTGAACTCGAAACCGGCTTCCCACAGCGCGTTGAAGATCGCGGCGAACCAGCCCACCAGGAAGGACGGCCCCCAAACGCCGGTGAGTGATACGAGCTGGATGAGAGGCTTCATCGAGAACAGGCTGACCGTCCAGTTCAAGACGGTTCCCAGCGCTTCGCTGTAGGAGAGCAAAAACTGGACGGCAATCAGCGCGGTGGGGTAGACAAGGGTGGACAGCAGTGGGCTGCCCACGCGCCGATACAGCAGCCGGTCGGCGACGCACGGAATTAAGATATAGAGCGTGTAACTGACGGCGATGATCACCTGGAAGAACACGGTCACCTGCACGGCGAGCCCCAGGAAAAAGATATGCGAGGCGAGCAGGAGAAACGGCAGCGCCAGGAGGACACCCAAAAAATTGTGCGCGTTCCGGAAATAGCGGATGAAGAAGACCCCCCCGATCCACACCAGGATGGGGATATTCCATTTTCCGCCCATGAACAAGAGAGTCACGCAGCCCAGGATGAGCCAGAGGAAGTTGAGCAGCGCTGAGGTTTTCGCTGAGGGAGGGGTCATGCGGTTGGTTTCCTTTCTTGATCGGGGGTGAGCCAAAATTTCCTTGAGTGTATCGCCGGGCTGGTTGGAGTGTCATCCATCAAATGGTGGAGAAAAAAACAGGCCGGGCCGCTCCACCCCGGCAGGAGGGTGGAGTGGTCCGACGAAGATCGGCATTCGTCGGCGCTCTCGCACTTGTCGGGCCACACAGCCGAGTCGTTCCGCCACATCAGCAAGGTGATCTGCCCCCCCAGAACTGGCTCATCCGTAAAAGGTGTGCTGAAGTAGCGACTATACTACAAGATCATCTTTCCAATTCTGGAGAACGATCTTGTGTGAGAGTCCTATTCACCTACCCAACTATGAGATTTTGAGTGTGACGATCTCCGCCTCGTAAACGAGGCGGCTTCTCAGTCAACGCACGGCGCAACCGCCCACGTTATCGGCTGACCGCTCCGTCCAAGCGGTTGCGATCCTACGGATCGACATAAAGCCAATGAAAGGATATTCCGAGCCGCATTCACGTCTCGGTCAAGGATCAGACCACAAACCGGGCATTCATGAACATGAACCGACAAACCTTTTGGAACAATCGATCCACATCCACTGCACGCCTGGGTCGTATTGGAGGGGTTCACGGCGATCACCGGAATACCGGCATTTTCGGCCTTGTATTCCAGCATTTGTCGGAGCAGTCCAAACCCCGCATCATGCGAAGAAAGGGACAGGTATCGATTTCGGTTCATAAAGTCGAGGGAAAGATTTTCAATCGCAATCAGATCGTTGCTGGCAACCAGCCGAGAACTGATCTTGTGCAGATAATCCGCCCGTTGGTTCACGATGCGTTCGTGCAAGCGGGCTATATGCCGGTAGGTTTCTCGCTGGCGATGACTACCCCTGACCTGGCGGGAGGCCCGGCGATGCAGGCGGCGCAGTTTGGCCAGGTTTTTGCGCAGCCAACGCGGGTTTTCAATCAATTCCCCCGTCGAGAGCGCAGCAAGACTCTTCAAGCCCAAATCGATGCCAACCTGCCTTCCCGTCTGCACAACGCGCTTTTCAGGATCCGGGAGTTGAGAGTTGCCCCTTGGGGCAATTTCCAACATCAGACAGGCATACCAGCGCTCCCCCACCCGTTTGATAACCGCGTGCTTGATCTGCGCTGTTTCTGGGATGGCGCGGTGGTAGCACAAACGAATTTCGCCAACGCGCTGCACGTACAACGATTTGCGCCCATGCGCATCCTGGCGCAGCTTGCAGCCATCTCCGTAAGTGTATTCAATGCTTTTGAAGCGGCTGCGGCTTTTATATCTTGGAAAGCCCGGCTTATCCCCGGCTTTCAGGCGGCGGAAGAAAGCCGTGAAGGATTTGTCCAGCCGGCGCAGCAGGTGCTGCAGGCTCGAAGCGTTCAGCTGGCCGAGCATGTCCGGATTTTCGTGACGCAGATCGCGGAAGTGTGCCCATTGCGCTCCATAGCGAACCCCTTTGCCCGTTTCCTGGTAGGTTGTGATGCGCTGTTCCAGCGCGGCATTATACAACAGCCGAGACTGCCAGAGCAGGAAATCCAGCTGCATTTCCTGCCCCGGATTTGGGCGAAGAAGGTATTTGAAAGTGCGTATCACAGAACAATTGTACTACGAATTACAGAAAGGAGCAGAGCGGCTTCCTCGGCCGCCTGAAGGCGACCGTCCCCGCCGCTAAGATTTTATGGAAGAACAAGGGCAGGAATTTACCATTGGGGCGCGCTCAACCAGCCAGCAGGGGATCTGCCCGAACTGCCATACCGTCTCCTCCCATGTGCACAATACCTATCAACGTCCTCCCGATGATCTTCCGATCAGCGATCATTGCGTGCGTTTGATCTTGGTAGTGAAACGGTACCGCTGCTTGAATCCGGCGTGTTCGAACAAGACCTTTGTCGAGGGTCATCCGGGGTTTTTGCCAAAGTATGCCCATCGCACCGATCGATTGACCCACTCGCTGCAAGCGATTGCTTTTGCTTGTGGTGGGGAAGCCGGTGCTCAATTGGCTAGCCATCTGCGCATGAGAACCAGTGGGGATACATTGCTCCGGCTGATCCGCCACTATTCTTTTGCAGAGGCGGCTACGCCGCGGGTGTTAGGCGTTGATGACTTTGCGCTACGCAGAGGGCAGCGCTATGGAACGATTCTGGTCGATCTAGAAAAACACTGTCCGGTGGACCTGTTGGAAGGGCGGTCGGCAGAGGGATAAACGAAGTGGTTGAAGGATCATCCTGGAAGCGAGTGGATCACCCGAGATCGCTCTACCGTATATAGCCGAGGCATCGCGGAGAGTGGCTCGAAGGCACAACAGATTGTGGATCGCTGGCATCTCCTGCGCAACCTACGCGAAGTGCTCGAGCGGATCTTATCCCGATTGTATACGCAGCTCAAAGAACTGCCGATCACGCCTGCCATGCAAAACTTGGCAGTCCCGATCCTCCCGAAACGAAAAAAAAGACCACGAGCGAAATGACCCGGCAAAAGGCTCATCGAGCGGAACGCTTTGCGCGCTATGAGGCGATCCAGGCATTGGTGGCAGAAGGGATGTCTCTCCGTGAAATTGCTTTACGCTTAGGGATCCATCGCGTAAGGGTCCAACGATTTGCAAACGCAGCTACGTTTCCAGAGCGGGCTGCCCATCAAAGCCAATCCAGTATCCTGGTTCCGTTTCTTCCTTATCTTCAGAAACGATATTCGGAAGGATGTACGAAGTCAACAACTGTGGCGCGAAATCCGCGAACGAGGGTTTCCAGGAACCAGCAAACAGGTGATTCGGTGGGTACAGCAGACCAAAGCTGGTGGCCCATTGCGTCCGCCCGCCCTCCTGACTCCCAAACAGCTTGTCTGGGTCCTCCTCAATGATCGAGAGCAGCTGAAAAGCACTGAGCAGGCTTTCCTAGAGTTCGTTTGCCAGGATATGGTGGTTCAACGGGCTTATTCACAGTCCCAATCTTTTCGGAGCATGGTGCGGGAGCGGCAGGCAGAAAGGTTCCAGGATTGGCTGAGCGCCGCGGAGAAAAGCACGATTACCGAATTGAAGCATTTTGCTAGTGGGTTGCGCCAAGATACTTCAGCGATATTTTCCGCCTTGAAAGAAAACTGGAGCAATGCCCAAACGGAGGGACAGAATACCCGTTTGAAATTATTGAAACGTCAGATGTATGGCCGAGCCAAGCTAGACTTGCTCAGGCAAAGAGTGCTCTATCGTACGCTTTGACTTGCACACCTTTTGCGGATGAGCCCTTTTTCGGGGGAAGCCCACTTTCATATAGCTGCAAAACCAACGCAATACAATGCCTAACAGCAAAACGACCAACCAGTCTGAACTCAAAGTCGTTTCGTCATCTGAATAATGAAACGTGGCAGAAAGGGAAATGCGCTCTGCTGCAATTCGACGGTCATCCCATGACGCTCATAGAGCCTGCGAGCTCCCTCGTTTCTGGCAGAAGCATCGAGAACGAGCCGAGTGGATCCGCTTGCACGAGCCCGATCTTCAATAGCATCCAGCAAAGCCGATCCAACACCCTGACCACGAAATTCTTTGCTAGTAGCAATAGCTTGGAGATAAAAATCGCCATCTGTGTGAGTACCAAGAAACCGAAGGCGCGCACAGAGCAAAGTTACCCTCATTTTTTCAAAGATCTGTTCACCGGCAGCCTGTTTCAATGGTTGATCTGAATATCCGTGATGCTGTTCAGTCGTGTATCCCGTAGCCATACCAACGATGGTCTTGTTGCATTCGGCAAAGATTGCATGCTGGTAGGAGAAATCATGGTTGGGTTGAGTGTACGCCGCTGCAACGATGTCCGCGGCTTGTCGCCCCAGCATCAAACGAAATAGACCTTCGAAAGCTTCATCGAGGTAATATGCAAACTTCAAGCCTTCATCAATGGTAGGATTAGCAGATCGAAGGATCACCAAACGTTGATTCACTGATATGTTATTCCCTTCTTTGCACTCAATATACTTTGTTATGACTGTGTATCCAAAAAAGACGTGCCTAACGCCCTGCGCGTCAGCCGCGCTGCGAGTTTACTGAGATCGGCCTCAGTTCGAGCCGCGTTACATAACCAGAACCGCGCGGCTACCGACCGCGGCAGCGGCGTCGGACTGCACGCGCTTGTTAGCCCGCAGATATTTTCTCGCATACTCAATGCATGCAGTTCCTTATCAAGCTTGTATTATCACAACATTGTCAGTCAGGAATGTAATCCCATAACACATTGATAATTCTCCAAGTGTTATTGAACTTTGC
>JAFGKO010000270.1 GCA_016928525.1 Anaerolineales bacterium
CTGAATTCTGGTGGCTCATTTTGCCAAGCCCCGTTTCCCCTTTTCGCCTGCTGACATCCCTACTTCTCCCATATTGAGAATTGCTGTCTCAATCTACTGCTTCTTGCATAAATACGTGAATTTTGAGCAATCAATATATGGATAAATTACAGTTATTGGGTTCAGTTTTTTACGCAGCACACAGTAACTGCTTATCGGTTGCAAATGTTACTTTTATGCCATTAAGGATAACCCCTCGCATGGTTATTCTTTCCCTTCAACGATTTTTATTTCCTCTTCCGTCAATCCATATATCATCCCCGAAGGGGGCAACTCATACACCAATTCATCGATATGACGATCCATCGCCGCGATCTTGCGCTTGAGCATCTCCTTCTCCTGTGGAATGAGCAGGCTTTGCTTTTGCAGTTTCAACATCGTCTCACTTTTTTGCCTTGGTTACAATTACATCGGCTTTTTTCTTCCACTTTTCATTTTCAAGTATGCCAGATTTTCGTATCGGAATATTACCAAATCCATCAATGTTTCTTATTGTCGACACGATCGAGTTGTAAATCGACTTATTGACCCAAGGATTTATTTCAATTCGAATAATATCCTCAGGGATTATCGGCAAATATTTGATATTAATTTTTTCTTCCTCATTCTCGTAGATAATTCGAAATTCATCCTCACCAGTGAACGCAACACGCTTGGTAAACGGCAACTTTTCTACGGACGTCAGTTCTCCTCGGAAAGGTAAGTATTCGATTTTTTGACACCTAAATCCCTTAATCTTCAATGCTTTTTTTAGAAGATTGTCTTTGTTGAATTCAATGCAAACTCCGCTCGAATTGCCAGAATAAACCTTCCAGTGTTGATAAGTTTCCGAGGTTTCAGCAAAACATACGGCTAGCAATGTATTTAGTTTTTTCTTTTTCTTGTATTGTTCCATGAAATAGGCGTCATTTCGGTCTTCCCAGGTTGCTGGATCAAGTAACGCTAACTGCTTTTTGTGTAACAAATCAAGCAAAAAAGGCAGACTTGTATACCGTCGAAAAGATACATTACTCATGATTTTTCCTCCACAATTTTTATCTCTTCCTCCGTCAATCCATACAACTCATACACCAACTCATCGATTTGACGATCCGTCGCCGCGATCTCGCGCTTGAGCATTTCCTTCTCCCCCGGCGTGGACGGTTGCTGCTTATGCAGAGCCAGCATGCGTTCGACCAGCGCCGACCGGATGATCGTGCATCCCTTTCTCTGGCGATGTTACGTTAAACCCAAAGGCGCAACGCACCCTATTTTTCTGCGGCCAGTCTCTTATCTCTCACTGGCCCGTCATGGAGAAGAAGGAGAAAATCTTGTTCTCCAGCCTTACCAATAACATGGAAGTAGCCAGTTTCGCCGCTTGCAGTTTGTTGAGTATAGTGGATATGGACTTGAAGAGCCCCTACGATTCCGAACTCTTTGATAGTAAGCTGGAATTGACCTGATAAACTATCTTCTATAAGGCACTCCTGAAGCAAGGATATCATCTCATCTTCGCTGCCTTCTATCCAATTCGCTGGTTTAAAAAATCCCAACTGCTGTTCAGACATTTTTTTTACATCATCTCGATTACCACTCGGACAAGATTTCATTCGCTGTCGGACTTCACGGATTGCTGCATCAATAACGGCTTGCATTTCAGGCGTGACCATGGGTTTGCCAGATTCTATTTTATCTTTTAGCTCAGCATCAGTTGCAGTAAGATTCTTGTCAGGTATGTCTATATTGCGTTGATTAATTTCTTCCAGTGATTGGGTGGCTGCCTTACGCACATCCAGGTTTTTATCTTCGAGGACAGTACGGAGTGCTGCAACTGCACGTGGGTTGTCAAATTTTCCTAGCGCTTTGGCGGCAGACTCGCGCTCATACCCAGGTTCTGCGTCTGAAAGAATTGCAACCAATGGCTCTACCGCTTTGATGTCACCGATTTGCCCCAGCGCTCCGGCAACGTACCAACTGATATCCCCTTTGAGCGCAGAGATCAATATTTCCACTACACCGGGGGCGTTAATAATTTTAAGTATATCTACCACTGCACTTCGAAATTTCCATCCTTTTTGTTCATCGTTAAGTACATTGGCAAGTGGCTGCATCGCTGGTATGCCGATTTCTACCAGTGCATCTGTAATATACGCTTTCTTATTTTTCCATCGTCTGTCTACGCTGTCGTACAATGGCGAGCCTATTTTTGTTTCATCTGCCCGAGACGCTTCACTCTCAAGAGCAGCGATAAGGGGCGGTACAGCCGGCGCACCAAACTTTGCCAATGCCTGGGCGACAGTTATCCCTACCGGGGGGTTGGGCGGTTTCCTGATGACGGCCACGAGAGGTTCTATAGCCCTGAGATCGCCGATCTGTCCAAGGGCTACAGCTACAGCCTGGCATACATTATCCATAAAATCTTTTTCCAACGTGTCGATAAGCGCGTCGACAGCGCCAGGGTTGCCAATTTCCCCTAATGCTCTGGCTGCCTCCTCGCGTACTCTACTATCGGCTTCAAAGGATTCTGGCACTTTTCCATCGACATATCTGATCTTCAGTAGCTCGACCAACCCTTTAACATCCCCTTCGATTTTCAGGTCCTCCACGCTCATATAATCCTCCTTCAAATTCTCTTATACAGCCAAAGAGATGACTTTCTCTCGGTTGTTGACAGCTACTCTTTCCCCTCCACAGCCCCGATCTCTTCCTCCAGGTTCAATCCCGCTGAAATTCCTGCCATGACAAAGATGATCCCTCGCATTTCTAATCCTTTCCTTCAACGATTTCAATTTCCTCTTCCGTCAACCCATACAACCGATACACCAACTGATCGATCTCATCATCCTGCGCCTGGAACATCGGCAGGATAAATCCCTGCCGCGTGGCGTTCTCATTCATCTTGCGCCGCTCGGCGGCGCTCATGTTCTTGAATTTCTGGAGCAGCTTTTCGATTTGTTGGTAAGCGAGTTCAGGTGTGGTCATGGGTACCCCGGTTTCATGTATGGTTCTAGTATACAGGAAATTTCGATAGGAGCAATATGGAATTCGTTGCGATCTATGAATTTCCCTGGCATCCCCCCCCGATAGCCTCCCCCTACGGTGCAGTTTTCTTTTGAGCCGCACACCGTCCCGGTATCCCCGTTCGGGCCGAGAGCCCGCCGCCGTTCGTCGCGAGCGCCGAAGGTGCTACGCGAGGGCGAGACAGCCTTCGGGAAAGCACGCGAAGTTCGCAAAGATTTTAGAGAGTTTTCTTCGCACCCTTTGCGGTCTTCGCGGTAAATTTGCAGCCTGAAGGATCAACTGCACCCGACAGGCGGACTATCCAAAATTCCTTATGCATAAATTAAAGCACATCGCCCCGAAGGGGGGGCGGGGCGATGGCTGGAAAAAGGATAGGCATATGCGCCTATAGGATGGACATAATTATCATACTTACGCCAATATCCTTTGTCAATCGACAGGTTTGTAAACTGCCTTCCCAAGTTATCTATTGGAGAATGCTACTTAACAAAATTGTAAGGTCCTGCTCCAACAACAAGGTGATTTTTGTTTTCAGTCATAAACCGTAAAATATATTTATGATAGAAGAAGAGTATCCAATATCGATCGAAGATTTGAAAAAGAAATTTCAAAATTGGTTCGGAAAACCCGTTCCGGCCGATCCGCCGCTGCCTGCTGAGGCAGAGCGTTCCATTGGAAAACCCGTTCCAGTCAATCTGTCTCTTCCTGATATGGCAGATGGTTTAGATCATAAAACACGAATAGGAAACGAAGACAACTCTCAAAATTTATCAGAGTTGTTAAATGCAGGTTTCAGGGGAGCAGTTACCTCAGGCGCAATGGTTGGTTTCATCCTTGTTATTTTGAATTTAGGCTTTTGGGGGTGGTACAGCGATAACTGGCCAAGTCAACTCTTCATTCTTTTCTTGGCGATTTTATTGGGTTTTTATATCGGCCTGTCCAAAGGATATATTTCCCAACAACGGGAGAAATATTTTTACGAAGGTGAGTTCTAGGTTAGCCCAAACTCGTCTAGACAAAGCCGCCTCCAGTTGTTCGCTTTGTGAGATAGACTGCTCCCCATTCAAGACGGGGAGTAGTCGCTGTATGGCCGAATGAAATAGGGTATGGGGCTATTTCCCTGCTCCTCATGTTAGCCACGAATTACACGAATTGACTCGAAACTTTCGAGAAATTCGTGCACTTCATGGCAGAAAAACCTTTTTCCACGACTCAGCGCAGTCCTACCTCGGTTTCTATGCTCTACAATTTTGATAGCTTAAAGGGGGTAAACCTGATAATTTTGTAAGTAAAAAACCTTGTATTCCGCGAAGGTTTTGCTATACTTTGCATTACTTACTGGCACCTCTATTTTATTAGAGCCACTCCCCGTCGCGAAGGCGGGGAGTGAGCGTTTAAGTGATCTATAAAATTATGTGTTGAAATTCACAAACCAAAATGCTACACTGTAACCAGGATAAATCAACGAACCAAGTTTCGATACTCCTGGTCTTGGATACAGCAAGAACTTGGGCGCATGGCAGCAAATCCATTTTTGGGTCTGCTGTTTTTTTTGTCGTAGGCCAGGCTTATCAGGTTCTTATGGATTGCGAAAGAAATCCGTAAGCGTATCACTGGATATGGAGGTATCCAATGAATCCCGAAGAAATGAAATCCATCATACGCAAGATGAATGAAGCCTCGTGGCACACCCAAGACCTTGACGAGGCATATAGTTTCTATTCCGATGACATTGTTTTTCGTCGCGTTCCATTCCCACCCGTAGAAGGCAAGCAAGCCAATCTTCAAGGTGATAAAGGCACACTGGCAGCTTTCTCAGATATCAAGTCAACCATCCATGAGCTTGTCGTCGAAGGCGATACCATAGTAGCACATTGGACGTGGCATGGGGTTCATACAGGCACGTTGCAGGCTTTGGGCATCCCCGCAACAGGCAAACAAGTTCAATTTTCCGGTTGTAGCATCTATCATTTCAAGGATGGCAAGATTGCGGAACAATGGGAATACGGCGACATGTTGGGGTTTTTGCAGCAGATCGGTGTTGTTCCCACTCCTGGATAGCATAGGAAAACTGCTCAACTAACATAACCCGACCATTCTTGTGCGCGAACTCGATTTAGTTCGCTGACAAAGATCACTCCCAGTCATAAAGGCAGGGAGTGGTTCTTTAATGACAAATGCCCGTTGATTTTGAAGTGGGAAAGTCGTATAGTGAATGAAGTCGTAAAAAAAGATGAATACAAAACTCATCCTTCGCTACGCCATCCGCGAGATCATGGGGCTGGTTAGCATGGGGATAGCCCTGTTCTGGTCAGCCGGGCGGATCGATTGGTGGCCTGCCTGGGCTGCGCTGGCTATCATGCTGGCCTGGATCGTGGCTACGGCAATGGTCATCTTGCGCTTCAACCCGGACCTGCTGGCCGAGCGCCTGGGACCGCGCAAGGGAGCCAAGCGATGGGATACGGCCATTATGAGCATGCTCGGGCTTGTGCAATTGGCGCGTTACATCCTCGCCGGGCTCGATCAGCGATATGACTGGACAGGTGGTTTTCCTTTATCTGCTCAAATTGTTGCATTGATTTTGTGCGTTCTGGGTTATGCGCTGGTCGTTTGGGCAACGGCTTCCAACACATTTTTCTCGCAGATCGTTCGCATACAAACCGAGCGCGGCCACACGGTCGTTACAGGCGGCCCATACCAATACGTGCGCCACCCGGCTTATACTGGCGCGATCCTGTACGAACTGGCCGCGCCAGCGCTGTTCGCTTCCTGGTGGACTTTTTTTGCCAGCAGCCTGGTCGCAATCTTGCTCATCCTTCGCACCTCACTCGAGGATCGCACGTTACTGGCTGAACTGGCGGGTTATACTGATTATGCCCGGCAGGTACGTTTTCGATTGCTGCCGGGGATCTGGTAGTCTTATCAATTGGTCGTACTTAGACCGCCTCGACCATCCCCCTTTGCGCCCTGTGCGCAAGCGCGCCTTCCACCCAGAAAATGACCAGTGCAACCCAGACCAGCGAAAATCCGACCAACCTGGTCGATGTGAACGGCTCCTTGTAAAGCAACACGCCCAGCAGGAATTGCAGCGTCGGGGCGATATATTGCATGATCCCGACCATGGTCAGCGGTATGCGCCTGGCAGCCGAAGCAAACATCAGCAGCGGAACTGTCGTAACCACGCCGCCGCCGATCATCAACAGATCAGGGATCAACCCGGTATGACTGAAAGCGCCCTGCCCTGTAGCCTCGGTAAATATCAGGTAGCCGACCGCCGGCAGGAAAACCAGTCCAGTTTCCAGCGTCAGGCCATAGAGCGAGCCAAGCGGGGAAGTCTTCTTCACCAAACCGTAGAATCCGAAGGAAAAGGCCAGCGAGAGCGCGATCCAGGGCAATGATCCGTATGTCCAGGTAAGGTAGATCAC
The DNA here is from genome assembly GCA_016928525.1 of Anaerolineales bacterium. Next base: position 6,465 of record JAFGKO010000270.1, read on the forward strand.
GCCCAGAGCGGCCAGTCCGACCGGCAACCATTGCGCAGGCCGTAAGCGTTCCCCCAGGAAGATCACACCTAACAAGACACTCAATAATGGATTGATGAAATAGCCCAGGCTGGTCTCTACGATGTGACCCGAATTAACACCCCAAACGTAGATCAGCCAGTTAACGCTAAGGAGCAGACCCGCGCTCAAATAGATGCCGAGCACGCGCCAGGTCAGGGTCGAACGGAGTTGCGTCCATTGTTTCGTCGCAACGATCACGATCATCAGCAGGATGAAGGACCAGCCTATGCGGTGACCAATCAACTGCAAGGCCGGGACATCATGCAACCACTTCCAATAGATTGGGAACAATCCCCAGAGCAAATACGCGCCCAGTGCATACCAGATACCTTTATTCATGCGAATGTCTCCTTAATATAAGGGGCAAGTATACACCCGATAAGATTTTTGAATCATGTTGGGGGCACCTGACCAGCCCGCCTCCCATGATGATAAAATATGGCATCTCACGCACAACAGGAAATCATCATGAAACTTTTCATCCCTGGACGAATATGCCTGGTCGGCGAACACTCTGACTGGGCTGGTGGTTACCGACGCACCAATGCACAAATCGAAAAGGGCTATACCCTGATCACCGGAACCGATCAAGGCATCTACGCCGATGTATCCCCACATCCTACTTCTCTGGTTCTGACTTCCACAGGGCAGGACGGCAAGCGCCAGGGGCCAGTAGAAATCCCAATGGAACCCAAGAGATTATTGGAAGAGGCGCAAAGCGGGGGATACTGGAGCTACATTGCCGGTGTGGCGTATCAGGTTCTTACGAATTATCACGTGCGCGGACTGGTGATCGATAACTTCAAGACTGACCTGCCTGTCAAGAAGGGCCTCTCGTCCAGCGCGGCTATTTGTGTCCTGACCGCGCGCGCCTTCAACCGCGCCTACGACCTCAAGATGACAATACGCGGAGAGATGGAACTTGCGTATCAGGGTGAAATCACCACTCCCTCCCGCTGTGGTCGCATGGATCAAGGCTGCGCCTTCGGCAACCGCCCGGTGCTCATGACCTTCGATGCGGATCGCCTGGAGACGAAAGAACTGCAGGTACACCAACCAATGTACTTCGTGATTGTAGATTTACAAGCCAAGAAAGACACAATGGAGATTTTGAACAGGCTCAACCGCTGCTATCCATTTGCGGAGAACGAGGTCGAGCGCGGCGTGCAAGAATTGCTTGGCCCCATCAACAAACGGATTGTTTCTCAAGCCGTGGATGCTCTCAACGAATCAAATGCCCAACAGCTTGGCGCATTGATGACGGAAGCTCAAGATTTCTTTGATCGCTACGCCACCCCCGCCTGCCCCGAGGAATTAACCTCACCGTTGCTCCATCGTGTTCTAAGTTACAAAGCATTCGAACCGCATATTTGGGGTAGTAAAGGCGTTGGGTCGCAAGGCGATGGCACGGCGCAATTCATCTGTCGCAGCGAAGCGGACCAGGAGGCTGTGATCCAAATCCTGGAGAGAGACCTGCAGTTGCCCGGCCTGAAACTCACGCTCACCCCTCAACAAAAAGTTCGCAAGGCTGTCATCCCGGCAGCCGGCTTTGGTACCCGTCTCTTCCCAGCGACAAAAGCCGCCAAAAAAGAATTATTCCCGATCATAGATGAAAATGGCATTGCCAAACCAGCCATCCTGTTCATTGTCGAGGAAGCGTTGGAAGCAGGGATCGAGGAAATTATCATTATCGTTCAGGAAAATGACCTGCGAGATTTCCAATCTTTCTTTGGCGAGCAAATTTCGATTGAAAACTACAACAAATTGCCCTCACACTTCCAGGAGTATGCCCACCGGCTATTAGAAATAGGCCGTCATGTGACCTTTGCCATCCAGGAAACCCAGGAGGGATTTGGACATGCCGTTTATGCTGCTTGCGAAGCCGTTGGGGATGAACCATTCCTCTTGATGCTGGGCGACCACCTCTACCGCTCGAACAATGATAACCACTGCGCCAGCCAACTTTTAGAGGCTTACCAGCTACACGGGCAAAACATCGTGGGGATGCGCCGCACGCCGGAAGAAAAAATCGGAACCTTTGGCACGATCACCGGTGTCTGGCTGGAAGAAAATCGCTTGCTAAACGTCACCGAATTCGCCGAAAAGCCTACCCTGGATTACGCGCGCACGAACTTGCGCGTCCCCGGCCTGCCAGCCAACGAATATCTGACCGTCTTCGGGCAGTACATCATCAAGCCGCAATTGTTCGATTACCTGAAAGAACATATCGAAAACAACGTCCGTGAACGCGGCGAATTCCAATTGACATCTGCCCTCGATCGTTTGCGGCAGGAAGACAGTTTCTTAGGATTAGTTGTGGACGGTCAGCGATTCGATATCGGTCTCCCAGATTATTACCTGGAGACTTTACAAGAATTTCGTAAAAAGCCGCATAAAGAATAGTTCAAAAACTGGCTATGGGTTGACGCCCGGCATATCCCGACTCGATTTCATGCCAGAAGGCGATATCCCCTTCCCTATATTTCCAACACAAATACACTTCGCGCCCATCTTTCAGCGCCGGGAAATCCAATAATCCAAGGTTGATATCCTTGAATAGAGCGCCTGTTTCCTGCACTTGATGCACAAGGGCATCCAACCGCTCAAATTCCCTGACCAGTTTACTGGCAGCCTGGCTGCCACCATTGCCCGCAGCGCGTTCCACCACCGGCCAGACATCGGGTTGGCGCGCCAGGATTTCCTCGCGAATGGTTTGTATTTCATCCATCAGCGGGCGGATTGTTACCAATGCCGCATTCGCTTCCCGGAGTGTAAAGTAATGTTTAGAATTCAACCGTATACCCCTTGTTGTTTACTGCTTCAAGGATTTGAGCCTCAGTAATTTGAAACTCATCATATTCGACCGTCATTTGCATTTTTTGATAACTGGCCGTGATCTGCCTGATCCCCGGCAGGTCATCTTCGATGCCTTCTAAAGTCATCGCGCAGTTCGGACAGTGCATATCGCTCACCCGAAAGGTTTTTTTGATCATTCCATCTCCTCCTACTCGAAAACGATCAAGCCGGTGTACATGCCCATAGAACAGGTAAAGAACATACGCGTTCCAGGCGCTTGCGCCGGGATGTTCACCACAACCTTGCCTGTATCGGGCAATAATTCGTAATAGCCTAATGCAGGGATGACAAAATCGCGCGCGCAGGAATATGTCTGATCGGTCACAAGATTCAGCGAAACAGGCACATTGGACCTGGCTCGCAACGTTTGTGGAAAATATCCCTGGTTCTCTACGAACAAGGTTAAATCTCCTTCGCTTACGGCTCCCGCCTGCTCAACCGGCGGCGCAAACATTCCACGAGTCATATTCTCGAAAGAGAGCGGGAAGCCGATCAAATTCAAGCCGCTATTCAAAGTCACCAACCCCAATACCAGCACCGCCACAGCCACGAAACGCATGAAAAAGGCTTCGAGCCTGGCGCCGATCTTGGTCGTCAAATAAGCGACGAGAAAGAAAACCGGGCTGGTACCCAGCGTGAACGCAAACATCAACGCCGCGCCCATGCCTGCCCGTCCGGTCGCCAAGGCCGCGCCCATCAGCGCCTGTGTGACGCCGCAGGGGATAAATACAGTTAGCGCTCCCAGAAACAATGGCGTCACCAACTCGGTTCCATTCTTGGCTGTTCGCCGAATATAGCGCGTAATGAATTTCGGCGGCTCGATAGAGAAATACCTGAAGATCGGGTGCACATTCAACATACGCAGCGCGTTGCCAAGCATGAAGACGCCGATTGCGATCATCAGGATGGCGCGCGTAATCGGGGAGAGACTCAGGAACGACCCCAACCAGCCCAATAATGCGCCCAGGATTGTGTAGGCAGCCAACTTGGCCAGCAGAAACAATGCAATGGGGAGAGCCGGTTTCGTTTGCGGGATCGACCGGGATTGACCCTTCCGGCCTTTGGGCTGGTTGAGCAAATCCACCTCGATCTGTCGCGCCAGGGAACTGGCCAACAGTCCACCCTGGACGGCCAGGCAGCTCAATCCGCCAGTGGTGAGCCCGGTGATGAACGCCACGCTCAATTGCCCGAATGGGCCAGCAAATACGTTCGCAGGTGCGATTTCCTGGTCTGGGGATACAAGGAGAATGATCAAGGCAATAGCCACCAGCGCCACCCCTGCCATCATCACAAAGACTGGGTCGATTTTGTTTCTGCGTTTGTTGGATTCCATACTCTTATGTCGTTTCCTTCGCATTAAGATTTTTGATAGTCTCCCTCAACAGTGTGTTTTGTAGTAATCTTGGTGCAAGTCAAACCTTGGGAGACGAGATGGCGAAGCTTGCGCGAACCAAAGATTTTTGTCCAAATGCAGCCTGTCCGGATTACGGAAAGCTACAGGAAGATCAGTCCAAAGCGAACCTTAAAAAGATCGGCAAAACACGACGCGGCGTACAACGCTACCAATGTAAAACCTGCGGAAAGACCTTTACTGAGACCAAAGGGACCATTTTCTACCGCAAACATGCCGAGGAAGATGAAATCCTGGAAGTGCTGGCCTTGCTGGCAGAAGGGACCCGCATCAGCACTTTGACGCGGGTCAAAGGCATCAAGGAAGACACTATTTTGAGTTGGCTCCGAGATGCTGCTCGCCATGCCGACCAATTAGAGGCTGTGTTGATGAAAGAATATCATCTCAAGCGAGCTCAGTTAGACGGTTTGTGGTCGTTTGTGGCCAATAAAGGCGAAAAAAAGTTACCCGGAGACCGATGAGAGCGGTACCTTCTGGATCTCAACCGTCTTGGATATAGACAGTCGTCTACGAGTCGCCCGTGGCATGGGCAAAAACGAGACAGAAGCGAGCAAAAAAGCCTTTCAAATGCTGCAACAGCGTGGGCATCCAGATGCTCCACCCCCTTTGATCTCCGATGGCTGGGGCGGGATCGATAATGCCATGCTGGAAGTGTATGGGACCATCCCACAATACTGTGGACGTGGTCGCCCACCCACACGACCCAAGCCCGGAAAGGATTGGCTCTACCTGCAAATGGTCAAACAGCGTGATGAACGCGGCAGATTGCAGGGCGTGGAACTGAAAGCCATTTGGGGTTCTAAAGCGGAACTGATCGAACTCTTGGGAAAGAGCACGGCTTACATCGAACGCAGCAACCTGACCACACGTATCTTCAATGCGCGCTTGACCCGAAAAACCCTGGCTTTCTCGAAAGAAGTCCAAGCCCACAACTATGCTGTGACTTGGGAAGATGCTTACTACAATTGGGTCCGCCCTCACAAAGGTCTGCGCCTTCAAGTTCAGGATGATCCCACTCGCAAATGGCTACTCCGCACTCCTGCGATGGCTGCTGGATTGACCGATCATATTTGGACTGTTAAAGAACTGTTATTTACTGTACCCCTACCAAGTGCTAAACACACTTAATCGGGAGACTATCAGATTTTTGAACACAGAGAAACTTAACCAGCTAAAATATAAAGTCACAATTACTGGGTGAATATTAAAGCTCGCGACTTTGCGCCCTGGAAATATCAGCTTTGGAAAGAGATTAAATCTTTGCCCGCCTTAATCTCAGGCTATTGCTCACCACGAACACGCTGCTGAATGCCATCGCGCCCGCCGCCAGCATCGGGACCAGGAAGCCCAGCGCCGCAGCCGGGATCAGGATCACGTTATAGAAGAACGCCCAAAACAGGTTCTGTTTGATCGTACCCAGCGCCTTACGAGAAAGCGCAATCGCGCGCGCCACCCCGCGCAGATCACCGCTCATCAGCGTGACTGGGGCGGCTGCCATGGCCACATCCGTGCCTGTCCCAATGGCGATGCCCACGTCTGCCTGGGCCAGCGCGGGCGCATCGTTGACGCCATCACCTACCATCGCCACTACCACGCCACCTTCCTGCAATTTCTTGACCTCGGCAGACTTTCCTTCGGGCAGCACTTCCGCCAGCACGGTATCCACGCCCACCTGCTTGGCAATCGCTTCGGCGGTTTTCTGGTTGTCTCCGGTGATCATGGCGACTTTCAACCCCATACGATGCAATTCTTCAATCGCCTCTATGGAATTGTCTTTGAGCGTATCAGCCACGGCAATCACACCACCGACAGCGCCATCCACCGCCACCAACATAGCCGTCTTGGCTTCGGATTGCAGACGGGCGATCTCCGGCTCCAATCCATTCAGCGCAAACCCGCGCGACTCCATCATGCGCATGTTACCGACCGCTACGCTTCGCCCATCGACTTCGGCCTGCACACCTTGTCCCGGCTCCGCCTTGAACCCGGCGGCTTCCGCTAAATCCAAACCGCGAGAAGTAGCCTCCGCCCAAATTGCTTCCCCCAGGGGATGCTCACTGCCTTTCTCAACAGATGCAGCCAACCTGAGTAGTCCATCACTGCTCACTGAAAACTGATCACTGGTCACTATATCCGTAACCGCCGGCTGTCCCTTCGTGATCGTACCGGTCTTATCCAGCACCACCACGCCGATATTTCCAGCCCGCTCCAGCGCTTCGGAATTACGGAACAGGATGCCCATTTCCGCGCCCTTGCCCGTGCCAACCATGACAGCCGTTGGCGTAGCCAATCCCATCGCGCACGGACAGGCGATCACCAAAACCGCGACCATATTGATAAGTGCAGTAGTGAAATCGCGCCCTCCCCACGCTTCCGGGACGACGAAAAACCAGGTCAGGAACGTGACAGCCGCAATGACAATCACAACAGGCACAAAAATCGCCGAAACCTGGTCAGCCAGTTTCTGGATGGGCGCTTTGCTGCCCTGGGCTTCTTCCACCAGGCGCACGATCTGCGCTAGCGCAGTCTCTTTGCCGACTTTGGTAGCTTCAAACTTAAGCAGGCCTAACTTATTGAGCGTTGCCCCGATCACAGGGTCGCCGGGTCCTTTTTCCACAGGCAATGATTCGCCAGTCAGCATCGACTCGTCCACAGCCGAACGGCCTTCTACCACTACGCCGTCCACCGGGATCTTCTCGCCTGGACGCACGAGCACCACATCGCCCACGACCACTTCGTCCACAGGCACTTCAATCTCGGTACCGCCCCGTACGATGCGCGCGGTCTTGGCGCGCAATCCCATTAATTTTTTGATCGCCTCGCTGGTGCGCCCCTTAGCGCGCGCTTCCAGGTATTTTCCCAACCGGATGAGCGTGATGATGACCGCTGCGGTTTCGAAATAGACATGATTTGCAGGCAACAAACTCAACAGGATGGCAACTGAGTAGAGATAAGCCACAGAGGAACCCATCGCGATCAGCACGTCCATGTTGGCCGAACCGTTGCGCAGCGACTTGTATGCGCCCAGGTAATATTGCCAGCCTACATAAAACTGGACCGGGGTGGCCAGCGCGAACATCAACCACTTTGGCCAGGCCGCATGCATCCATGCCATCGGCAGCAGGCCAAAGTCCATGCCCATCGAAAACAGGAACAATGGGACTGTGAAAACCAGGCCGACGATTAGCAAACGGCGCTGCTCGTTGATCTCATGTTCACGGGCTTTGGCTTCGGCATCTTCCGCATCCCCACCTAGCTCCAGCGCCTCGAACCCGGCCCCGGCAACTGCCCGCCGGATCTCGGCCTGGGTCACCACAGTCGGGATGTAGCGGATGCGCGCCTTCTCGGTTGTAAAATTTACCTGGGCTTCCAACACACCGTCAAGGTTCAACAGAGCCTTTTCCAGGCGGCGCGCATCGTTATCATCAGCCAGACGTTTGATGACCAGGTCCGCTTCACCGGTGGCAATTCCATATCCGGCGCGTTCGACACGTGCGATCAAATCGGGCAAAGCCAGCAGGGACGGATCGAACTCAACAGTCGCTCGTTCTGACGACAGGTTGACGACCGCACTGTCCATGCCGTTAAGTTTCTTGAGATTACGCTCCACTGTAGCCACACAGTTGGCGCAGGTCATGCCGGTTACAGGTAAAGTCATCTGCTTCGTTTGAGACATTAAAACACCTCGTTAAGTCTAAAACCTGCCTTACGAATTACGCATTACGGTCGGCGTAATGCGTAATCGGTAAAACACAATGCGCAAATCTATAAGACCGTTACACAGCTAAACCAACCACCGGGTAATTGATCTCAGCCAGGAGGGCCTTGATGCCGTCTTCCGTAGCCGGATTATCGAAAGTGATTTCAACGATCTGAGATTCCTGATCTGCCTTTACAGACTGTACACCTTCCAGGTCAGCAACCTCCGTTTGAATGGTGTGGACACAATGTCCGCAGGAAATATTGGGAACGGTATATTTTACAGTTGTCATGTCAATGCTCCTTTTTATCCTTAAATTAATAAGTTAAACCTTGGTCGACATTTCAAAAACCTCGGTAATTTCCTTGAGAACACGCTCACGCTCGGCCTGGTCGTCCCCTTGTACAGCAGTGATGACGCAAGAATTGAGATGCGCTTCCAGTATTTGCGCGCTGGCTTTATTCAACGCAGCTTCGACGGCTTGAATCTGGCGGATCACATCGATGCAATACGCATCTTCTTCGACCATCCGAATGATCCCGCGTAAATGGCCTTCGATGGTTTTCAAACGCCGCAAGGTATCTGTGCTTTGCATCTACTTCTCCTACCCCCCCCAGGGGGGTAGGGTTAATATATCAAATCAGGTTTCCTTTGTCAAGAGAGACCATTTTTCTACTGATCCCGTTGGTCACAAAACTGCAATTAGATGATGCAACAAAGCCAGTATAATTACTCCTAATGAAGCAAAATACCTTACATCTTTGTGTGACAGTACTATCTATCCTTATGATCGGGGCTGCTTGCGCTCCCAAACAAACCATTGACCCCAATACACAGATACGACAGGCCGTCGCTGCGACAGTTGCTGCCATCCCAACCTATACCCCCTACCCTGCGCCGACGGCTTACCCACCTCCCACTCCAATGACACTGGCGGGTTTATTCTGCGAATACCAGTTCTGCATTGGCCATCCGCCTGACGTGGCTTTCTATGATGTCAGGGTACTCACCAATCCCCTGGCTCCTAGCAGTTACGGGGAAGGGTATCTATTGGCCTTTAACGCAAGCCTAACTATCCAAATGCTTTGGCAGTATGCACCAGGCACCGCTGACCCAAAATTCTTGCTTGACCTGATCGTGGATTCTGAATTGGACACACGCGTCGGCAACATGGACGTCAAGCTGATCCGCGACATGAACGTTTTATATACGCCCATCACCACCACCGCCACAGGCATGCTCCCCAACGGCGGCGCCGCTGCCTGGACTTGCGGTGAGCGTGCCTTCGCCTGGAAGGCTTATACGCCTCAGGATGGACAGGCGGCTGCCCTTTTCGAAGAAGCCATTCAGAGATTTCGGTGTGACCAATAAAAAAGTGTATATTGCGTCTCTTACTAACGAAAAGTTGACACCACCGAGTGACCTCACTTACTGGAGTGGTTCAGCCTATTCCAACCCTTTCGCACTTTCCCATAATGCATCCATCTCCTCCAGCGTCATATCAGAAAGCGCCCGCCCCTGCTGCCTGGCGCCCTGCTCCACAAACGCAAATCGCCGCTTGAATTTCAGGTTGGTCTCACGCAAGGCTGACTCGGCATCGATCTTCTTCCAGCGCGCCAGATTGACCAGCGCAAAAAATAGATCGCCAATCTCTTCGGCAAGTTCCGCTTCGTTGGTCGCACTTCTGATTTCCTGGATTTCTTCAGCCACTTTATCTAACACACCGTCCACAACCGGCCAGTCGAAACCCACGCGCGCTGCGCGGTCCTGATATTCCTGCGCCTGGGTCAAGGCTGGCAAAGCCAGAGGGACGCCGTCCAACAGACCCTTTTTCTTTTTGCCATTATCCTTGCGCTCGGCTTCCTTCAATTTCTCCCAATTCCGTAACACACCATTTACTCCGTCCAACGCCAGATCGCCAAACACGTGCGGGTGCCGACGAACGATTTTGTCATGGATACTTTTGATAAGAGAATTTATCGTAAACTCTCCTTCTTCATTTGCAATTTGCGCATGCAAAACGATCTGCAATAACAAATCACCAAATTCTTCCTGCATGCCGCCCACATCACCCGCATCGATTGCTTCGAGCGCTTCATAGGCCTCTTCCAACAAATGCGTTCGCAGAGATGCGTGCGTCTGTTCGCGATCCCAGGGACAGCCGTCCGGCGCGCGCAAGTGAGCAACGATCTCCTGGAAGGCCTCGAAGGATGCCCCCTCCCCCAACGGCGGAACGTACAGGCTGGTCAGCAGACCGATATGCTCGGAACGGTCGATCTCGTACAACTTCAACTCTTCAACCAACTCATCCCTTGTCCCGGCCGCATGCACGAGCCATACCGGATGCCCGTCAGAATATGCCGTATTCAGCGTCATCTTGACCTCGGAAGCCACCAGCCGCGAATATAGTTGCGCGATCAACACTGGCATATCCGGCGGGAAAGCCGGGACATGCGCTGTGGATAATTCCATAGCATCGAAAAGAGTCAGTCGAGGGTAAGGATCAAGACCAAGGGCTGAGAAGGTGGGTTCCAGGAATGAGATTCCCTCTACGACAACGGTAGCAAGCCCTTCGTCCCGTGCGAGGCGAGCAATCTTTGGGCAGGTGGTTTCCGCCACAAAGGGATGTCCCGGGACAGCGTAGATCACGCCACCCGGGCGACGTCCCAGTTCCAGCACTTTCTCAACGATTGAGTCGTAGACCTGGTCAAAAGTTTCGCCGTTCTCGTATAGTTCATCGAACGAATGCAAACTGACCGTTGACGGCAAAGCGTTGACAGTAGGATGCTGGCGGGTTCGTAACCAGATTTCATCAGCCGATGAAAGTATATCCCAGGCCCCGCGGGTTAACTGATCGGGATTTCCCGGTCCAAGACCGAGCAAAGTGATTCCGGGCATAATTTCTCCAAAGTTAAAGCAAAACGTAATGCGTGCACGCGAGTGTAACACGCATTACGTTCAGATGTAAAACGCCAGAACAATTAGCGTTTGGTGTAGGTCGGAGCCTTGCGGGCTTTCTTGAGGCCGGGCTTCTTGCGTTCCTTGACACGTGCATCACGGGTCATGAAACCACCCTTACGCATAGCAGAGACCCAGTCCGGGTTCATCTTGACCAGCGCACGGGCAAGGCCAAGCTGCACCGATTCGGTCTGACCGGTGACGCCACCGCCATTTACAACCACGGTAACATCATATTTGGCGCGATCCTGGCCGGCAGCAGAGAGAGGCGCCAAAATGGCTTCCAGATCGCCCAGGCGAGGGAAGTACACTTCCCCTTCCTTATCATTGACGACGACACGACCTTCGCCGCTCATCACGCGAACGCGCGCAGTACTGGCCTTGCGGCGACCAACACCTTCAAAATACTGAACAGACATAATAATCTACCGTTCCTTTCTATGCCAGTGGTTCGGGTTTCTGCATCCCGTGAGGATGGTCAGGTCCGGCATAGATTTTCAAACGCTTCAAGAGCGAGCGACCCATGCGGTTATGAGGCAACATGCCCCACACTGCAGCACGCAAGACGCGATCAGGATATTTTCTCAATTGATCGCGCAGCGAAATGGATGTCAAACCGCCAGGGTATCCGGAATGGCGGTGATACATCTTTGAATCCATTTTGCTGGTTGTCTTGGTACCAGTCACGGTTACACGCTCAGCGTTTACGACCACAACGTAGTCACCCATCTCCACGCCCGGCGTGAAGGTAGGCTTGTGCTTGCCAAGCAAAACGGCCGCAACACGGGTAGCAAGACGGCCCAAGTTTTCACCATTGGCGTCTACCACAAACCATTTGCGATCGATCTCGCTGGCTTTCGGATAGTACGTTTTGTACACTTTCGTCTCTCCGTTTCATATTCTCAAATTGTAGAACGGGTAATCCCGTTTTACGAACCAGACGATTCAGGCGGATACGTGACCTCGACGAGCGTCAAGCCATGCGCAGGAGCCAATCCTGCCGGCAATTCGCTTCGTACCGGGCTATCTGCCTGCCCGGCTAAAGAGCGAGCCACAGCCTCAACTGAAGTTTTTCCTTGCGCAACGGCCACCTGGACGAAGACCAGCCTGCGCACCATGCGGTACAAAAAGGCATTGGCCTGCACTTCGAAGTGCCATTCGTCGTCCTTTGCCTGCCAGAAGGCGTTCATCACAGTCCGCAGGGTGCTGCTTCCGGCCCGGGGCGGGGTGCCGTAAGCGGCAAAATCATGCTGACCGACAAACAATGTGGCTACCTTTTTCAAGGCTTCGCCGTCCGCCCGCGGCCAGACGCGCCACGCGGATTTCTCTCGCAATGGGTGGCGTACTGGCTGGCAAAACAGACGGTAGCGATAACGGCGGGAGGTTGCATCAAAGCGCGGATGGAACTTCGGCGGAACGACGCGCACATCCCTGGCAGCCATGTCGGCGGGCAAATTGGCGTTTAACGCGCGGAGCAGGTCTCCGTCAGCGTGCTGCCAGTCAAGGTCAAAGGCAGCAACCTGACCGGTGGCGTGAACGCCGGTGTCCGTCCGCCCGGCTAACAAAACCGAGCGTCCAGACCATCCCAACTTGTACAGCGCTTTTTCCAGCTCGTTCTGCACTGTTCTGGATCTTTTTGCACCTGGGCTGAGCCCAGTCGCACCGTCCCCGAAGGGGGAAGCCTGCCGCTGGCTCCCGACAAAGCCGGTGCCGTCATAGGCAAGGATCACCTGGTAACGTGCCATTTTAGCTGTCAGCCAAATGCTGACCGCTGCTTACAACTATTCTTCCACTAACTCAAGAATGACCATCTCGGCCGAATCGCCCATGCGGGGACCCAGCTTAAGCACACGCGTGTAACCGCCGTTGCGGTTAACAAAGCGTGGGGCAATTTCTTCAAAGAGGCGCTTATTCAGACGGTTATCGCCCAAACGAGAAGCTATCAGACGTTGTGCGTGTACCTTCTCGGCCTCTGTGCCCTCAGCGCTATTGCGCGCAATGGTAATGAGCCGTTCGGCTTCACCACGAATCGCGGCTGCTTTTGCACGCGTGGTACGAATCCGTTCGTGGGTAAAAAACTGTTTAATAAGATTCCGGCGCAGTGCAATACGTGCTGCTTTACTGCGTCCGAGTTTATAACCTGCTACATGATGTCGCATTTCTAATTACTCCGCAGAAGTCATTTCGTCTTTCAGATAACCTTTTTCGATCATCTTCTGACGCAGTTCGTCCAGGCTTTTCTCGCCGAAGTTACGGATGGACATGACGGCCGTATCGCCCTTTTCGAGCAAATCCAGCACGTCACCAACAGTTGTAATGCCTGTGCGCTTGAGGGAGTTAAAGACACGCACCGAAAGATCGAGAGCCTCCACCGGGGTTTCAGCTACCTCGCTCGTCAAACGCGCACCAGGAATCTCTCGTTCCACCGGCACAGTAAGAGTTTCCTCGCTGATTCCTGCAATATAACGCAGGTGATCAATCATCATCTTGGCGGCGGCGCTTAGAGCGCGCTCAGGAGCATACGTACCATCCGTCCAGATTTCCAGGATCAGCTTGTCATAATTGGTACTCTGCCCTACACGGGCCGAGGTCACTTCCCAATTGACACGTTTGACCGGGCTGAAGATCGCATCCACAGGCAACTCGCCGATGGGCATGTGCCCACTGCGTTCGTTTGCAGGTGAGTAACCTCGTCCGCGCTCGACCGTAAATTCAAGATCGAGCTTGGTCTTGTTATCGTCAACAGTAAAAAGATAAAGTTCTGGATTGACGATTTCCACTTCTGCCGGGGCAAGGATGTCAGCAGCAGTGACAGTCCCTTCGCCACGCACTTCCAGGTGCATGCGCGTGCTATCCACGCCATCCAGCTTGATACGCAACTGCTTGACCTGCAACATAACCTGGATAACGTCTTCGCGTACGCCCGGAATGTCGCTAAACTCATGCAGCACATCAGCAATTCGAATGGACGATACAGCAGCACCTTCCAACGAAGAAAGCAATACGCGGCGCAAAGCATTTCCAAGCGTTACGCCATAGCCACGCTCAAGCGGACTGATGACGAACTTGCCATAATTGCGTGCTTCTGCATCACGCTCGATCTTCGGCATAACCATATTTGTGATACCCGTCACGGTTCACCTCTCCCTGTCTTATCAGAACATATGCTGACCGTTACAGGTGTACCGGTCAGCACCCAGTAGACTAGCGTCGTGAGTAGTACTCCACAATGAGCTGCTCATTCAGGTTGCCATCAATTTCTACTCGTTCAGGCAGCCGTTGGACAACGCCGGTCATATTCTTGACATCCCGATTTAACCATTCCGGAGTTGTGCGAGCCTCGGCAAGTGCGTTCAGGTCTTTGAAGTAGGTCAAGCCCTGTGAGCCCGCACGGATAGCAATCTCGTCGCCATCTTTAAGCAGCATGGACGGCACATCCGTACGACGGCCATTCACTGTAAAGTGACCATGGGTAACCAATAAACGTGCCTGCGCACGACTGGATGCAAATCCAAGACGATAAATAACATTGTCCAGGCGGGATTCCAAAATCTGCAACAGGTTCAAACCAGTCAAGCCACGACGTTTGAGCGAAACCTCATAGTAACGGCGGAACTGACGTTCAAGCACACCATAGACACGGCGCGCACGTTGCTTGGCGCGCAACTGGCGCGCAAAGTCAGACTCGCGCCCGCGATTACGACCGCCGCCGCGGCTGGCCAGACGTCCATGTTGACCGGGGGCAAAATCACGCTTCTCAAACGAACACTTCGGAGTGAAGCAGCGATCGCCTTTTAGGAACAATTTTTCACCTTCACGCCGGCAAAGTTTACAAACCGGCCCAATACTTTTTGACATAGCTTTCTACCCTCACACCAAAATTAAACGCGGCGCTTTTTAGGAGGTCGGCATCCGTTGTGGGGAACCGGGGTGACATCCGAGATCGAGCGCACTTTCATGCCAGCCGCCTGTACGGCACGGATAGCATTTTCGCGACCAGGGCCAGGGCCCTTAACAATAAGGTCCACTTCCTGGACACCGAGGCTTTGCGCTGCTTTGATTGCCTGTTCAGCAGCCAGACGCGCAGCAAAAGGGGTGCTTTTTCGCGAACCCTTAAAGCCCGCAGAACCAGAACTACCCCAAGCT
This sequence comes from Anaerolineales bacterium, assembly GCA_016928525.1. The sequence continues at coordinate 21,596 of JAFGKO010000270.1, forward strand.
ACTGTATTACCTTGCTGATCAGTAACCGTAACAATGGTATTGTTGAATGATGCAAAGATATGCACCTGTCCAGAAGACAGTGTGCGCTTTGCTTTTTTTGCGCCACCACGACGCGTAGAACGTACACTTTGAGCCATATTGCCTCTCTAACCTTTATTTCTTCCCGCCACGGCGACGACCGCGACCAGCAACGGTCTTTTTGGGGCCTTTGCGGATGCGTGCATTTGTACGGGTACGTTGTCCGCGCACAGGCAGGTTACGACGGTGACGTAAGCCGCGGTAGCATCCGATTTCAATCAGGCGCTTGATGTTCATTTGAACGGAGCGGCGTAAATCACCTTCAACCATGAAATTCTTGGAAATATAATCGCGCAACACAGCAGCTTCCGCTTCGGTTAAATCCTTGACACGAGTGTCAGGGTTCACTTCAGTTTCCGCCAAAATCTGACGCGCACGAGTAGGCCCAATACCATAAAGATAGGTCAGGCCAACTTCAACCCGCTTGTTGCGGGGCAGATCGACGCCTTCAATTCTCGCCATAGTTCACACTACCCTTGTCGCTGTTTATGCTTAGGATTTTCGCAGATGATATACAATCTGCCTTTGCGCCGTACAACTCTGCACTTGGCGCAGCGTTTTCTAATGGATGGTGAGACTTTCATGATTTCAAATCTCCTTACTTGTACCGCAACAGTTTGTAGTTGCGGCGCTACTTTCGATGCCGTTTGCACGGCCAAAGTTTTGATTATATACGTTCCTTGTACATCCGTCCAGCGTAACGATGAAGCTGCTTCCGGCGCTATAGGACAGTCAGGACGAGAGGATCGCCTTCGGTGACCGCTACGCTATGCTCAAAGTGCGCAGTCAACGACCCATCCACAGAGACAACAGTCCACTGGTCAGATAAGACGCGCGTGGCGGAGGTCCCCGCCAAAACCATTGGCTCAAGAGCAATGGTCATTCCCGGGCGAAGAGGCAAACCGCGTCCGGGCACCCCGTAGTTGGGCACTTGCGGACCTTCGTGCATCTGCCTCCCAACGCCGTGACCAGTATATTCGCGCGTCACATAAAAACCACGGCTTTCGACAAATTGTTGTATCGCCGCCGATACATCCCCGGTGCGATTGCCCGCTCGCATCTTATCGATCGCGGCCTGCAAAGCGCCTTCGGTCACTTCGAGCAGATTCTGGGCTTCCAGGGAAATCTCTCCCACCCCAGCCGTAAAGGCCGAGTCGCCCACAAAGCCATTGAACACGGTTCCACAATCAATCGAAACAATGTCACCAGCTTTGAGCTTGCGCTTCTTGCTCGGGATGCCATGCACCAATTCCTGATTAATGCTGACCGTGATCGAAGCCGGGTACGGTGGGTGACCGTACCCTTTGAACGGCGATATACATCCGTGTTTCCGCAGCACATCCTCAGCAGCCGCGTTGAGGTCAGCTGTGGTCACACCGGGTTGTAAAAGAGCTTTGACGGTTGCCAGCACCGTCGCATTGATTCTGCCTGCCTCACGCATGACTTCCAGTTCAGCAGGACTTTTGATATGTATCTGGCGTTCCCAACTCATTTTATTTCTTCTTCGATATTGCTTTCATCAACGCAGCTGTAACCTGTTCAATCGGCTGCGCGCCATCGATTTCGATCAACTTGCCAGCCTCGCGATAATAAGCAATCAGCGGGGCTGTCTGCTCGGCATAAACCTGGATACGACGGGTCACGGTCTCAACCTTGTCATCGTCACGCTGGTAAAGCTCAGAACCATCCAGGTCACACACACCAGGTTCCTTGGGCGGATTGAACGTAGCATGGAACACATGTCCATTGGCACGGCAGGTCCAACGTCCGGAGAGACGCTCGATCAATACGTCTTTATCCGCAGTGACAAAGGGGACACAATCCACGTCTCCGCCGAATTCAACCAGCATCTGCTTGAGCGCGTCGGCCTGCGCCGGGGTACGAGGGAAGCCATCGAGAATGGCGCCAGCCTCACAATCCGGGCGCGCGAGGCGTTCGCGGACCATAGCGATGGTCACATCGTCCGGCACAAGTTCACCTTTATTCATGAAGGATTGGGCAAGCTGGCCAAGCTCAGTCTGGTTTTTTATATTGTCGCGGAACAGATCACCCGACGATACATGCACCAGACCAGTTTTCTCCGCCAGGGTCTTAGCCTGCGTTCCTTTTCCAACGCCAGGAGGACCGAGCAGAACAATGTAGGTTGCCATGTTCTTCTTTCCTTAGCGCACGAGCAGCGAGTCCTGGTAGCCGTGCATCTTGAGTTCGGCATCAATATTCATGAAGGTATCGCGCACCACACCTACGACAATAAGCAGGCCTGCCGAAGAAACCAGGAAGATGCCTGCACTTCCAGCAGTAGCCGGCACAAGCAATTGTAGCAAGAAAGGCATGATCGCCACAAAGCCCAAGAAAAGCGCACCCGGCAAAGTAATACGGCGCTGTACTTTAGTAAGATACTTTTGTGTAGCAGAACCACGGTTGACGCCAGGGATCTGCGCGCCAACCCGTTTCAGGTTTTCGCCATAGTTCTGCTGCGCAAACAACACATCTGTGTAGAAAAAGGCGAATACAACCACAAACAGGAAGTAGGTCAACCAGTATCCCCAGGAATTAATACCGCTTGGATTAAAGAAACTTTGCGTGCCGACAGCCAGATTCTTAACCCATTCCGCAGGAGAATTCTGGAAATAGCTTGCAACGATAGCCGGGAACTGCAATAAGGCGCTCGCAAAAATGAGCGGGATCATGCCTGCCAGATTGACCATCAAGGGCAAAGTGCCTTTGACCGGCATGGACATACGATTGCCCACACGCCGTCCAGGATACATCACCGGTACATTGCGACGTCCCTGCTGAACGAAGACAATCGCAAAGATCGTGGCAACAATAACGACAAGCGTGAAAGCCAGTAAGAACCAGCGATTCTGCTCGTCAGCCATAATTATGCGGATATTGCTAGGAATCTGAGACACAATGCCTGCAAAGATGACTAGCGAAAGGCCTTGCCCGCGAATGCCGAATTCGGATATCAACTCACCCAGCCAGATGGCAAACATAGTCCCAGCAGTCATTGCCAGCAACACTGTGATGGAGGGTAATAAAGCTGAACCCGAAAAACCAAAGTTGATCAATGGTTGTGTTGCGAGCGAGTTTATGATGTTGATCTGCCCAATCGCTGACAAAGCGGCCATCGGAACTGCCAGGTAGTAGGTCCACTTCTCCATCCATTTGCGACCCTCACGCGGATCATCTTCCATACGGCGTTGAAGCGCAGGAATGATGGGCGTGAGCAATTGCAAAATAATCTGGGCTGTAATGTATGGGTAAACGCCCATCGCAAGGATAGAGAAATTCGAAACGGTACCACCCGAAAGCATGTCCAGGAATCCCAGGAAACCGCCTTGCGCCGAGGCGCTTTGCGTGAAAACACGCAATGCCTCAGCATCCACACCTGGAGCAGGCACATTCGCCGCTAGACGATACAGCGCAAGCAGGCCCAGCGTAATCAGGAGTTTTCGTCGAATGTCCAAAGACTTCCACAGAAAACGCCATCCTGAAAAGGTGGTTTTCATGGTTTTTCTCCTCGCTCCAAATCCTAACTGATCGTCTCGACGCTGCCGCCAACTTTTTCAATCTTAGCTTTAGCGCTTGCGCTCACGCGATGGACTCGAACCTTGAGAGCGACATTTACATCGCCTCTGCCCAGAATAACGACCGGGTTGCGCGAATCCCGAAGCAAGCGCGCTGCTTCAAGCGATTCAGGAGTGACATCAGCCTCTGCCTTGAACACATCGTTCAACTGGTCCAGATTGACTTCGTTATATTCAACTTGATTAGGAGGCGTAAAGCCCTTACCACGCATAAACGGCAAGCGGCGGAAGAACGGCAAGTTGCCGCCCTGGCGATACAGCTTACCGCCCGAGCCAGAGCGAGACCCCTGTCCCTTGGTACCGCGGCCAGCAGTCTTACCCTGACCGGCCGAAATACCCCGTCCGACGCGTTTACGGTTCTTTTTTGAGCCCGGATTGGGCACGAGATCGTGTAACTTCATCTTCCGTTCCTACTCTTCGATCTTAATCAAATGAATAATTTTATTGAGCATACCACGTATGGCGGGAGAATCTTTATGCTCAACAGTCTGGTTCATACGGCGTAATCCCAAAGCGCGGACAGTTGCCTTCTGGTCTACGGTATAACCAATTGGGCTTTTTACCAAAGTCACGCGCAGTGCTTTACCAGGAGTTTCTTTCTTAGGCATTCTGTTTCCTCCGTTCCCAGAAGGGTAACAGGTCTTCAACCTTCTTACCACGCCGGGCAGCTTCCTGCTGCGGGGATTTCAAGTGATCCAAGGCATCGAATGTAGCCATTACCACATTCAAAACATTGGCGCTGCCCATCGACTTGGTGAGAATATCACGCACACCAGCCACCTCAAGAACAGCACGTACGCCACCAGCCGCGATCACACCCGTACCAGGCGAGGCGGGTTTGAGCAAAATACGTGCACCAGCCACCTTGCCTAAAATCTCATGCGCGATGGTAGTTCCGGAAAGATTGATGGTCCGCAAGTCTTTACGTGCACGTTCAGAAGCTTTACGCATTGCATCCGGAACCGCGTTGGCTTTTCCAACGCCCATACCGACATTACCGCGCTTATCGCCAATGACGACCGTAACACGAAACTGGAAGCGTCGACCGCCTTTTACTACTTTCGCAACTCGTGCAATTTCGATCACGCGCTCTTCGAACTGCTCGTCAAATTGTTCTTGATCAATTTTCTCAAAATTCGCCATTTCGTTCTCCAATAGGCCTAGAACTGCAGGCCATTTTCGCGTGCGCCATCAGCCAGAGCCTTGACACGGCCCATATAGCGGAAACCACCGCGATCGAAGATGACCGCTGAGATGCCTTTGCTTTTGGCTCGATCCGCCACGGCCTGCCCGACCAATTTCGCTTGCTCGGTCTTGTTCAGGCCTTTCATTTTCTTGCGTAATTCAATATCTATTGATGAGGCTGAAACTAAGGTGCGCCCAGCCTGGTCATCAATTACCTGCGCATAAATATCTGTGATGCTACGGAAAACATTCAGGCGCGGACGCTCTGAGGTACCGATAACATTCTTTCGAACCCGAGCGTGCCGGCGAATGCGCGCAACAGACCGATTCTTGTTAGCCATAGACGATTAGGCTCCTTTCCCAGCCTTACCAGCCTTGCGGCGGATGCGTTCACCCGCGTAACGAATACCCTTGCCATGATAAGGTTCCGGCGGGCGCACTTTACGGATGTTGGCTGCAAGTTGCCCAACCTGTTCCTTGTCGTGGCCCAACACCTTGATCTGACGCGTCTTTGCATCCGCTTCAAAGCTGATACCTTCAGGTGGCACCATTTCGACGGGGTGAGAATATCCGACATGCAAAACCAGATTTTTACCATTCATTTCGGCGCGATAGCCAACGCCTTCAACTTCCAGCACAACTTCAAACCCTGTGCTGACGCCATAAACCATATTTGCCAGGATTGCGCGGGTGGTTCCATGCAAAGCACGTTCAGCAGGAGCATCAGACTTGCGCTCAACCGTGATCTGATTGCCATCCATTTTCAAGCCAATTAGTGGAGAAAATGTGCGTTTCATCTCACCTTTAGGACCCTTCACGTGAACGTTCGAGCCCTTGATATCTACCTGCACACCACCTGGAACTTCCACAGGCATGCGTCCAACTCGAGACACTTCTTACCTCCTACCTACCATACTTTGCAAAGGATTTCCCCGCCAACGCCCAGCTGTCGAGCGCGCTGGCCGGTCATCACACCCTTTGGTGTGGACAGGATCGCAACGCCAATACCAGAGAGCACCCAGGGAATATCCTGCTTCTTTGTGTAGATACGGCGACCAGGCTTGCTGACGCGTTCAAGACCACTGATCACAGGGCAGCGTTCTCGGCGCTCACCAACATACTTGATCTTGATACGAAGCACTTTTTGCCCAACACGCTCACCGTCAACCACTTCATAATTCTCGATGAAGCCTTCTTCCTTGAAAATCTTGGCGATCTCCACCTTGATTTTGGAACTCGGCATTGCCACCTGAGAGTGACCAGCCATCACGCCGTTGCGGATGCGAGTCAGCATATCAGCAATAGGATCATTTACACTCATGCTTTTTCCTCCACCCGACTACCAGGATGACTTCGTCACACCAGGGATATTTCCCTGCAAAGCCAGTTCGCGGAAGCAAATTCGGCACAAACCAAAACGCCGCATATAACCACGCGGGCGTCCACAGCGCTGACAACGGTTGCGCACCTGGACGGCGCGACGCCTTCTCAATTCACGGTATTGCATACATTTTTTCGCCATATTACGCTTCCTTCTTGAAAGGCATTCCAAGCAACTGTAACAAAGCACGTGCCTGGTCATCTGTTTTCGCAGTAGTTACAATCGTAACTTCCATACCGCGCAGCTTGTCAATCTTGTCATAGTCGATTTCCGGGAAAATCAATTGATCACGAAGGCCAAGTGTATAGTTTCCACGGCCATCGAAAGCATCAGACGAAACGCCGCGAAAATCGCGTACACGCGGTAGGGCAATATTCATCAGGCGATCCAGGAAAGCCCACATCCGTTCGCCCCGCAGAGTTACCTTGGTGCCAATAATACGGCCTTCGCGCAATTTGAAAGCAGCAATGCTCTTACGCGCTTTGGTCATTACCGGCTTCTGCCCGGCAATCTGCACCAAGTCAGAAGTGGCAGCTTCCAATGCTTTGGCATCATCCATGGATTCGCCCAAACCAATATTGATCACAACTTTCTCAACACGTGGAACTTGCATTACATTCTTCAAATCGAGTGATTTGAAGAGGGCCGGCGCAATCTCCTTTTGATATCTTTCTAGCAATCGGTTCATAATCAATGCTCCACTGCCTAATCAATCATAGCCTGGCATTTTTTGCACACGCGGTGGGCGCCTTCTTCATCGCGCTGTACATTGACGCGTGATGGCTCTCCGCACTTCGGGCAGACCAACATCACATTCGAAATGTGGATCTTTCCCTCGAATTGGATGCGACCGGGGTTGATCTGTCGTCCTGCCTGGGTCTGGACCTGGCGCTGATGCTTGGTGCGGATATTGACACCCTGCACAACGATACGGCCCTCATCCGGCAAAACGTTAATCACTTCGCCGCGCTTTCCTTTATCTTCGAGGCGCCCACTGATAATTTCAACAGTATCGCCTTTGCGAATCTTGACTCTCATTCCTTCACGCTCCCACGCTGGCCTAAAGCACTTCCGGAGCCAGCGAAACGATCTTCATGAAGCCCTTCTCGCGTAATTCGCGAGCCACGGGGCCAAAAATACGGCTCCCTTTTGGGTTCTTACCATCAGTATCCAATATCACCGCGGCATTGTCATCAAAACGTATATAGGAACCATCTTCTCGACGCCATTCTTTCGAAACGCGAACAACCACCGCGCGTACGATTTCACTCTTCTTGACTGCGCCCTGAGGAGTGGCCGATTTAACGGTAGCAATCACAACGTCTCCAATCGAACCGTATTTTCGTCTGGAGCCACCCAATACCTGAATGACAAGCAATTCACGTGCGCCTGAGTTGTCAGCCACTTTGATGCGAGATTCTTGCTGAATCATGGCTTATTCTCCATTACCTTCATCAAGGTCCACAGCCGCGGTAGCTTCAACGCCAGCATCTTCCGTACGCACTTCACGTTTAACGATGCTTTCTACCACCCAATGTTTTTCCCGCGAAATTGGTTTCGAGGCGACGACTTGCACCTGGTCGCCAATCTGACAGCCCAATTCATCATGCGCTTTGACTCGCTTGCTGGAATGGACAACCTTCTTGTACAGCGGGTGACGGTATCTGCGAGAAATCTCAACTACTACCGTTTTGGTCATTTTGTTACTGGTAACAACACCGGTCATACGACGACGATTGTTCATACTTCACCTTCCACTTCAACCTGCTGCTCGCGCAAGATGGTTTCCATGCGCGCAATGTCACGGCGAAGAATGCGCAGACGGCTAGTATCGGTCAACTGACCGGTTACTTGCTGGAAACGGAGCTTCATCAATTCTTCGCGCGCATCCGCCAGCTTAGGGCCAATTTCTTCCAATTTCAGAGCACGGATCTCACTGGACTTCATGCCTGCTCTCCTGTTTCATGGCGCGCCACGATCTTGGTTTTGATCGGGAGCTTGTATTGGGCATGCTTCAACGCTGAAACCGCGATATCAGCGGGTAAACCGCCAACCTCAAACATAATACGACCCGGCTTTACGGTGGCAACATAGTATTCCACATTACCTTTACCTGAGCCCATACGGGTTTCAGGAGGTTTTTGGGTGTAGGGCTTGGCCGGGAAAATACGGATCCAAACCTTACCACGACGTTTCATCTCACGGACAATGGCACGGCGAGCGGCTTCAATCTGGCGCGCAGTGATCCAGCACGGTTCCAGAGCCTGAAGCCCAAATTCACCGAAAGACACCTGCGCACCGCGCAGAGCCTTCCCTCTCATGCGGCCACGCATTTGCTTGCGCCATTTAACTCGTTTTGGCATCAACATAGCAACTAACCTCTTTTCATAGACGATCAGGCTGCGCAGCCTATTCGCTCACGTACACGCCTTCGGTCGTCTCAACTTTTTCTTCCACTTCAGGCATCTTCTCGCCTTTGTAAACCCAGACCTTGATACCAATCTGGCCATAGGTTGTCGTGGCCTCGGCGCGCGAAAAGTCGATATGAGCACGCAGAGTCTGTAAGGGTACCCGTCCATCGCGCAACCAAACTGTACGAGCCATCTCGGCCCCAGCCAAGCGACCTCCCACCATGATTTTGATTCCTTGTGCGCCAGAGCGCATCGCCTGTTGGATAGCACGTTTCATAGCACGACGATAGCTGATGCGGCGCTCCAATTGATCGGCAATGTTCAAGGCAACCAGCCTTGCATCCAAATCCGGCGAGTCAATTTCCTTGATATCCAGGTCAACTTTCTTACCTACCAGGGTTTCCAGGGCTTGGCGAATCATTTTCACAGATTCACCTTTGCGACCAATTAGAATTCCGGGTTTGGCAGTGAAAATGACGATGCGAATCTTGCCTGGAAAGCGTTCAACTTCAATGCGCGAAACACCTGCACGATTTTTTAATACAGCTTCGGGCATCTCTCTGCGTAATTTGCGTGCTTCCGCCGAATAAGCAGCCCCACCTTTGGAAGGGATGCCCATCAATAAATTGCGAACAGCCAAATCCTGGTGCAACTGCTGACGATACTGAGTTCCCTCAGCAAACCAACGACCTTGCCAGGTTTCATTGACGCCCAGACGCATACCTACTGGATGAACTTTACGTCCCATAATTTCTCCTTCAGATTCCTATCCTGTCTCGGTTATGAACCGCGCTCACGCAATACCACAGTGACATGCGATGTGCGCCGCAATATCGGCTTGAAGCGACCTCGCGCACCAAAGCGACGCCAACGACGGGTAGGAGCCTCATCGGCAAAAATCGTGGCGACATACAAGTCGTCGCGACTGATACCAAAATTCTCTTCTGCGTTCGATACGGCTGAAGCCAGCAATTTTCGGACTGGGAGTGCAGCGCGCTTCGGGACAAAACGCAAAGTTTCCAATGCTTCCACAGCGTCCTTGCCGCGCACCATATCGATCACAAGGCGGACCTTCTGGGCCGAAAGAGGAAGAAAGCGTAATTGTGAACGTATATCTTGCATGGCTTCCTCTACTTCTTCTCCGCCAAATGGCCGCGGAAAGTTCGTGTTGGTGCGAACTCACCCAGGCGATGCCCTACCATATTTTCGGTGATGTAGATCGGCACGTGCCGGCGGCCATCATGCACGGCAATCGTATGCCCCACCATCTGGGGGAAAATCGTGCTGGCGCGGCTCCAGGTACGGATGACTTTCTTCTCACCCTTCTGGTTCATCGCTTCAATTTTCTTAAGCAGTTTCGGCTCAATGAACGGGCCTTTTTTCAACGATCGTGACATATCTGCTTACCTCATCTACTCTCAGCGCCTAGCGGCCCTTTTTGCTCCGGCGGCGCACAATATACTTATCTGTCTGCTTGTTACGGCGGGTCTTATAACCCAGGGTAGGCTTACCCCACGGGCTCTTCGGACCGGGAAGACCAATCGGTTGGCGACCCTCTCCACCACCATGAGGATGGTCGCGCGGACTCATGGCAGTACCACGCACGGTTGGACGGATTCCCAGGTGGCGTTTGCGTCCAGCCTTACCAAGTTTAATGTTGCTGTGATCTACATTACCGATCTGACCTATCGTGGCATAGCACACCTGTCGTACCAGACGCACCTCGCCCGAGGGCATACGGATTTGCGCGAAGTCACCTTCTTTGGCCAACAACTGCGCGGAACTTCCCGCAGAGCGGACCAATTGACCGCCTTTACCCTCACGCAACTCGATGTTATGAATGGTCGTTCCAACAGGAATACTGGAGAGCGGCAAGGCGTTGCCAGGACGAATTTCCACATTCGGTCCAGACATGACAGCATCACCAACGCGTAGACCCAGTGGAGCTACAATATAACGTTTCTCACCATCAGCGTAGTGTAATAGAGCCAAACGGGCAGTACGATTTGGATCGTATTCGATCGCTGCAATCTTCGCCGGGATATCACGCTTGTCACGTTTGAAATCGATGACGCGAATAAAACGCCGATGGCCACCACCACGATGACGGACTGTTACACGACCATGCGCATTGCGACCACCTTGCTTACGCAACGGTAATAACAGCGAACGTTCCGGTTTGGATTTGGTAATCTCTTCAAAGGTGTGTCCGGTCATTCCACGCTGGCCGGGGGTTACCGGTTTATACTTTTTTACGGGCATTATTGCACCCCTTCAAACATTTCTAGGGTTTCCCCTGTCGCCAGCGTAATTATCGCCTTCTTGAAACTCGGGCGGCGCACCAAAAGGCGGCGGCTGCGAGCACGACGCCCACGCTTGGCAGGGGCATTCACAATATTCACACGCACCACATTCACATCAAACAGCGTCTCAATAGCATCTTTCACCATCGTCTTGGTTGCTTTATCAGCGACCACGAACGAGTACTGGTTCAATTTACCAGATTGGTAGCTGGACTTTTCAGTGATCAACGGGCGGACAAGCACATCATAAATCGTAGTCATGCTTCGTCTCCTATCCGAGGTGTGCCGTCAATACATCGAGGGCTTTCAACGGCAAAACCACCTTGTTATATCCGAGCAAATCGCGGATATTCAAGTAACTCGCCAATAAAACCTTGGCACCAGCCAGGTTGTCAGCCGAACGCATGACCGTATCATAAGTCTGATCTTTTTCAGGAAGCAGGACTAAAGCACTGGACTCTCCGACCAGCTTGTTTAGAACACTGGCCATTAATCGCGTCTTCGGTTCAGTCAACATGATCTCATCTACAACAACGATACCTGCCTCCGCTGCTTTGGCCGAAAGCGCCGACCGAAGCGCTGCACGGCGCATCTTCTTGGGCATGGCCTGTTCATAGCTACGGGGACGAGGTGTATGGACACGGCCACCGCCTTTCCACTGCACAGCACGAGTGGATCCTTGACGGGCACGACCCGTACCTTTTTGACGCCACGGTTTACGACCACCACCCGCAACCTCGCTGCGGGTCTTCGTTTTATGCGTGCCCAGACGCGCATTCGCCATCTGGCGGATATAAGCCTGGTGCATCAAATCAACATTAATCGGCGCTTCGAAGACAGCCGCAGGCAGTTCAACCTGCTTCACCTTCTTGCCTTCCATGTCGAAAACGTCTACTTTCATCGCTTTCATACTCCCATTCACAGCGCCTACTGCTTGCGCGCCTCTTTTATCATAATCAGGCCGCCCTTGGGTCCGGGGACAGCCCCACGTACACCCAGCAAATTGCGCTCGGTGTCTACCAGAACAACCCTAAGAGCCTGTACAGTCACACGCTCATTACCCATGTGACCAGGACCACGCGAGCCTTTATAAACACGACCTGGCGTGGTACCCGCGCCTCGCGAACCTGGAGCACGCTGACGGTCAGACTGACCGTGCGTTTTTGGGCCACCGCGAAAACCGTAGCGCTTTACGCCACCAGCAAAACCCTTACCTTTGCTGGTTCCGATTACATCCACGCGTTCACCAACGGCAAATGTTTCAACGGTCACTTTTTCGCCCACATTGATTTCCGGATTTTTGATACGGAATTCACGCAAGATGCGTAGCGGAGGGATTTCATTGGCTTTGAGATGCCCCAGTTCTCCACCCGTTAAACGCTTGGGGTTGATCTCGCCAAAACCGAGCTGAACCGCCGAATAGCCTTCCCTTTCGGGGCGGCGGATCTGCGTAACATAACACGGCCCAGCTTCGATGAGCGTCACAGGATATGCGACACCTTGTTCATCGAAGATCTGGGTCATGCCGATCTTCTTTCCAATAAGCCCTTTCAACATGCTCAGTTTTCTCCTTACAAATAGTATTTGTCGAGACTGTCAGCCTGGGCTCGGCTGCATCATCTCCTCACAGGGCAGTCAACAGGTCCGGTGCAACGCGCTGGTTATTTGCGTCCACACACAAACAAATTCTTGCGCTGTGTTGTCTTGCCACACTAACAGGTCTGACGGTCGAGCGAGTCAGACCTGTTGAGTTTTCAAACTATATTTTAATCTCGATGTCCACACCCGCAGGCAGGTTGAGGCGCATCAGCATATCGATTGTCTTCGAGTCAGGATCGAGAACATCAATCAATCGATTGTGGGTACGAATCTCGAAGTGCTCGTGCGAATCCTTATCGATAAAAGTCGAGCGACGTATTGTAAAGCGTTCTAGCTTAGTTGGCAAGGGTACAGGACCAACTACATGAGCGCCACTACGTTCCGCCGTCTCGACAATGCGCTTGGCAGATTGATCGAGGACGCGGTGGTCATAGGCCTTGAGGCGGATGCGGATTTTCTGTTTCGACATTCTTCTCCTATTCGATGATCTTGGTGACGACGCCAGCGCCGACAGTCAGACCACCTTCGCGGATGGCGAACTTCGAGCCCTGCTCCAACGCCACCGGTACGATCAACTCCACCGTCAGGTTCACATCGTCCCCAGGCATGACCATC
>JAFGKO010000271.1 GCA_016928525.1 Anaerolineales bacterium
ATCACCGCAGCCGAGTTTACCAGAACGGAAAAATGAGATAGGTTTGAGTCAGGGGCTTCGAGCAGCGAATCGACCATCAAGAATACCGAACCCACTTCCTCAGCCAATGTCAGGTCCGCTTGTATGGAAAAAGCCGGGACACCGAAGGTCATGATCTCTTCCACTACCTTCGCTGCTTGCTGGTCCGAATGGTGATAATGCACCAGCACAGCATATCCCTGATACGCCAACGTCAACGCAAAAGCACGACCAAGGCGATGCGCACCACCGGTCACCAGGGCAAGTGGAAAATCAGCCATATGCCTGTTTTACCACAAAAAACCGTCGCCGATGAAAGTGTCCCTCATGGGGTACGGCAGCGATAACAAACGTGTTATTTTCGGAAGAAGTTCGAAACAAAGAACCAGATGTTCGCTGGGCGCTCCGCCAACCTGCGCATGAAGTACGGATACCAATGCGTGCCAAATGGAACGTACACGCGCACCGGATATCCCTCCGCCGCCAGATTCTCCTGCAAGTCTCGCCGAATGCCGTACAGCATCTGGAATTCCAGCGCTTCCTTTGGCAGGCCAACCTTTTCGGCATATTGCTTGGCAAAGTCAATCCGTTTTTCATCGTGTGTTGCAATTGCAGGCAGGGGTGGGATGCGACCATCCGCGCTAATTGCGGGAGATTGAGCCGCAAGCGCGGCATCGATCAGAATTTTGGACAACAGGTCGAAATTAGCGTCCACGTCCGCTTTCTTTGGGTAAGCTTGCTCTGGCGGCTCTTTGTAGGCGCCTTTAACCAACCGGAAGCGCACTCCCCGTTCGAGCAGCTTGCGCGTGTCCTCTTCGGTGCGATAAAGATAGGATTGCACGACCAGACCCACGTTCTGGCCATCGAAGCCGCCATCCAGCGCACAATTCAGCAGTTCGATGGTGGTAGTCGTATAGGGTGAGTCTTCCATATCAATGCGCACAAAGTTTTTGCATTCTTTGGCACGATGGAGGATGCGGATCAGGTTTTCGCAACAGAGCGAGTCATCCAATCCCATGCCGACCTGGGTCAGCTTGATCGAAACGTTCGATTTGACCCCGGCTTTTTCGATTTCATCCAAAATGGAGAGAATGCCCTCCGCCGATTGGGTTGCCTCCTCAGTAGTTGTTGTATGCTCCCCCAATTGATCGAAGGTGGCGACGATCCCCTTTTCATTTAGTTCCTGAATAACGCGAAGCGCATCCTGGATACTCTCCCCGGCAACAAAACGAGAGGCCGTCATCCAGGCAAGCTTCCAGCCAGTGACCATTCGCTGGGCCCAGCCAGCTTTCGACAGGTAGATTAGAAATGAACGAAGCATTTGCGGAACCATCCTTCAAAGGAAGATTAAAAACGCCTAATCTATTCTAGCATAATTGATAGGGGTGATTGTGTTATACTCTTTGGGTGATTTAAGTCACCTTTTCCAACGACGAAACAACCATGAAACTAAAGATTTTTGCGGCATTCACCTGGGGGGTACTCGGCTGGATTATGATCGTTATCCTTTGGGGAGCGTACGTGCGCGCTACCGGCTCGGGGGCAGGCTGCGGCCAGCACTGGCCGTTATGCAATGGGCAAGTCATCCCGCAAGCGCCTGATGTCAAAATGACTATCGAGTTCACGCATCGTCTGCTTTCTGGGGGAGCATTACTGTTGATTGGAACGATGGTCATTTGGGGCTTCCGTATCACAAACAGGGAGCAGCCAGTCCGCAAGGGATTGATTGCTGCCGGGATTTTGATCATCACCGAGGCCTTGCTCGGCGCAGGATTGGTGCTCTTCGAACTGGTAGAAGAAAATTCGTCTGTGGCGCGCGCTTTTACAGTAGCATTGCACCTGGCAAACACTTTCTTGCTTGTCGGCAGCCTGGCATTGTCAGCTTACTGGGCTTCAGGAGGAAGCGCCATTCAGATCAAGGGACAAGGTGCTAAAGTCTGGCTATTAGGCGCAGGCCTTCTGGGGATGCTTTTGATTGGTATGAGCGGCGCCGTGACAGCATTAGGCGACACGCTTTTTCCGGTCCGTTCTCTGGCAGAAGGCATCGTTGCAGATATGGATCCAAACGCTCATTTCCTTGTAAGGTTGAGGGTGTATCATCCTATCATAGCGGTGTTCATTGCTGGATACTCACTCTATCTGGTGCGTATCTTGTACAATCAAAACCAGGGTCTGGCGCGCAAGTTACTCGTTTCACTGGTCGTCATCGGCTTTGTACAACTATCTGCCGGGCTGACTAATTTGTTATTGCTTGCGCCTATTTCAATGCAATTGGTACACTTGTTTACTGCTGACCTGGTCTGGATTACCTATATTTTGACAACTGCCGCCATTCTGGCAAAACCACAACCTTTGTCAAATGTTTCGGAGAACGTGTGAGAAACCGCAATACTTCCATCATTGTTCGCATCTTCTCGATCCTTTTACTGACCGCTACCATCGTCCTGGCAATCATCACCTTGATCGGTTATAGCCGCCAGCGCAACAACTACCCCGCCGGGATGACAATTGGTGGCGTACCCGTCGGTGGGTTGAGCCCACAGGAAGCTTCTGAACGCATCCTTCTTGTATACACCAATCCAATCGAGGCGCAATATGGGGAAGCGATTATCCACATTGACCCACTAGCCGTGGGTTTCGAAATAGATTTGGAATCGATGCTGGCTGCGGCCGACCTTTCACGTACCGGGGGAGCATTCTGGGGTGGGTATTGGAACTATCTCTGGAATCAGGAGCCTGCAGCTATTGCCATTCCTCTACGCGCTACAATCAACGAAGAGACTCTACGCGACTATTTGCAACTTGAGATTGCCTCCCGCTACGATATCCCACCCGAACCTGCCCGGCCGATTCCAGGCAGCGCCAGTTTCGCGCCAGGACGTCCCGGGCAAATACTCGATATCGAACGCGCTATCCTTTTGATAGAAGATGCTTTGCGCTCCCCCTTCAACCGAACAGTCTCATTGACATTCCAACGCAGTTCAGCTTCTCGTCCTACTACCGAGAACCTGAAGATCCTGTTACAACAGACCATTAACCTTGCTGAATATGATGGCGTCTTTGGCCTTTACATGCTCGATCTGCAAACCGGACAAGAAATCCACTTTGCGATGGACAAAGGCCAAGAAATCAGCACTGAACCGGACGTGGCTTTTACCGCTTCCAGCACAGTCAAAATTCCCATCATGATCTCATACTACGTCAAGAATGGACCCGCTGCGCTGGATGAGCGCACGTCTGCGCTCATTTTGGATATGATCCGCAAATCGGAAAATCCACCCGCTGATGCGTTGATGGAACGGCTGAACGCCTTCAACGGGCCACTCATCGTAACCGAAGATTTGCAAAAAATCGGCCTGGAAAATACCTTCATTGCAGGATTCTTCTGCAATGCATACGAACCCTGCCCTCTTTTGAAACGCTTCTCTACGCCTGCCAATCAACGGCTGGACGTTTTTACAGACCCCGATCTGTATAATCAGACCACTACATCTGATATGGGCATGCTGCTGGCAGATATCTATCAATGTTCCACTACAGGCGGCGGCGCGTTGGTGGCAGCTTTCCCCGGGCAGATCACGCAGGAAGTCTGTCAGCAGATGATCAGCTTTTTAGCAGCAGACAAGATCGGCGTCCTGATCGAGGCGGGGGTACCCGAGGGTACGCAAGTTGCCCATAAACACGGCTGGATCAGCGATGCCGGTAGCGGCGTCATCAAAAATATCAGCGACTCGGCCATCGTCTACACGCCGGGCGGGAACTACGTTCTCGTCATGTACGCGTACCACCCCGTTCAGGCTGTTTGGGAACCAGTTTCTAAATTGTTCGCGGATCTCTCGCAGGTGGTCTATAATTACTTCAACCTTCCAGTACAATAACGTTTCAAACCACAACTGGTAAATAAGTAAAAGGGAACAGTTCGTATATAATCAAAACATGAGCGCAGCACTCGGTATCTATCGTTTGCAACTGGTTGACAGCCGCATGGACGAAATCCGCATGCGGCTGGAAGAAATTTGCCGGATGCTTGAGAACGATGAGGAGTTGCGCCAGGCCAAAGAACAACTAGCCGAGAATGAAGCAGAACATAAATCATCTCTACACAAGTTAAAACAGGCGGAAGTAGAAACAGAAAAACAGAAAGTAAAAATCGAACAGACAGAAGCCAGTTTATACAGCGGCAATGTAAAAAATCCCAAAGAACTACAAGACCTGCAAAACGAATCTGCAAGCCTCAAGCGTTACCTGGAAACGCTCGAGGAACGGCTACTCGGGGTTATGCTAGAAGAGGAAGCAGCAGAACAGGCGAGAGATGCAGCGTTTAGGGGTTTAGAGAAAGTCCAGGCTCGGTTGGCAAACCAGAATATAACGTTAACAACAGAGCAGGATGATTTAAAAAAGGAACTACAACGGCTGGAGTCGGAAAGGCAGGCTGCTCTCTCTCCTCTGGACGCAAGCCTGTTGAACGCTTACGAAAATCTGCGTCAGCAGCGACGGGGGGTAGCAGTAGCCGAAGTCAGTGAGGGAGCCTGCGCTGCTTGCGGCACCACCCTGACACCTTCCCAAGAGCAAAGCGCCCGCTCGACCACTCAAATTTACAACTGTCCTACTTGTGGACGGATCTTATTCGCGAATTAACCTGCCAATGCCATCTCTTGAACTAGAAACCTTTTCTTTCCTGGTTGGGTTTATCACAGCCACCATATTTTGGATGCTGCTAGGACGCATGCGACCGCTATGGGGCGAAATCCGGGCAGGCTGGGACAAAAACCGCGAAGAGGCCAAAGCTCGCCGTTCCACCGGGGTGGAGGAAAATCATCGTCGATCTACTTTTCGTCGCGCGCAAGGGATGCATCTGGCTGCCCCGCTCTTCGCACTAGATGAAATCATCGAGATACCTCGCCTGTTGGCCCCTCCTGCTCGCCGAGAGCCTGGCGAGTCATTCCCAACCGAGGACATCACCGCACGGACAATCCCTTACATGCCCTCCTGGCCGGAACTGGCAGTCATCTACCACACGCCCACCTTGAGTCTGCCCCGTGCTCTCGAAGGCGGAGCAAATCTAGTTCTTACCGGACAACCCGGCGCAGGAAAATCCGTTGCACTGGCCTACCTGGCTTCACTGGCTGCCAATCGAGATCCACAGCTTGGGGCATTAAGCGAGAGCATTCCCTTCCTCTACCACATTGCAGACCTGCGCCTGCCGGATGAAGATGCAAAAGATATCTTAAGGCCAATCCAGGATGCTGCTGCCGAGCATGCCCCGGTGTTGGACCTTACACGGTTGCCCGGCTATATTCAAAATGCTTTTGACAGCGGAAAAGCGCTTCTACTACTCGATGGATTTGATGAACTACCTCCCGGTGAGCAGGCCAAGTTAACCGGTTATCTAAAAACGTTACTTAAAACATATTCTGGCCTCCGAGTAGTGACAACGGGCTGCCCGGAACATCTTGATGGTCTGATTAGCCTTGGCTTTGAGCCGATGACTGTAATGCCCTGGAGCGTCAGCCAGTGTAATCGCTTCATTGAAAAGTGGGGACAACTATGGATGCAGACGATAGCAACCGAAGCCTGGTCGCAAAGCGTCCCTGAAGAAATCGATCCATTGCTCATAAATGCCTGGCTGAATTCCGGGAATCACGCACTCACGCCTTTGGAACTTACCCTCAAAATATGGGCAGGGTATGCGGGCGATAGCTTGGGGCCAAATATTTTGGATGCCATTGCAACCCACATACGCCGTCTGGCTCCCAGCGGAACGCCTCTGGCCGCTCTCGAAACATTAGGGATGCAAGTAGCGCTTTCCGCGCAGTCTATTTTCGATTCGCGTTCAGCCCGCGAGTGGGTCAAGAATTTTGAACCAACCGAAGAAACGCCTGTCGAGAGTAATGGAGAAGAAGGGGACGCAAACACAAAAGAAGGTGAAAAGCCCAAGACCGGACCCCTCAAACAAACAGGGAGAACCGGGCCACTCGGCAGGACAGGGCCGTTGGGAAAAACCGGTCCGCTACCTACTACTTCCAGGCTGCTCACCAAAATGACCGATAGCGGCCTGTTGATATCCCACCCAGGAAACCGCATGCGCTTCCTGCATCCTGTCCTTGGTGGATACCTGGCTGGGCGATCCTTAGCCGATATCAATGTGGATGAGGCACTACTTGAACAACCAGATTGGTCTGGAAAACTGCTGGCAATGCGTTACATTGCTGCGCATGGTGATGCGTCCAGCCTGGCAAATGCCTTGCTTACACAAACCCAGATGCCACTGCATCAACCACTCTTCGTGGCAGCACGCTGGTTGCGCGACGCACCGCGTGAAGCTACCTGGCGCAACAAGGTTTTTGCTAAATTGGCAGGCTTGCTGCAAACCGAAGGAATTCCGTTAACATTGCGCGCACAGGCTGTGGCTGCTTTTTACTGGAGCGGGGATCCTGGCGCTACGCCGCTCTTTCGCCAGTTATTACAGACCACCTCCTTCGAACTGATCCAACTGGCAGCACTAGGGAGCGGAGCGGTCTCCGATCCCAAGGCGGTGGAGCCGCTCTCCAGCATCCTGTATGCGCCCAGCATTTCTGCGCAAAGAGCAGGATGCCTGGCGCTGGTTGCCATCGGGACAGGTCCCGCAATGGAAGCTGTTGCCCGCGCCCTGCTGCATGGCGAGGAAGATTTACGTCGCGCCGCCGCCGAAGCGCTGGCAAACGATCCGAACGAGGGGCATGCTATGCTCAAAGAAGGCATAACACTGGCCGATATTCTCCTACGACGCGCTGCCATCTATGGCCTTGCTCGCATTGAAGAGCCCTGGGCTACTGAAGCACTAGAGAGTATACGGGTCAATGATGATCAATGGGTTGTGCGCAATTCAGCGGGAGAAGTGCTCGATAGCAGGGGCGGCAAAGACCCGCGCTTGCCGCGTCGATTAACGGCCCCATCCAAAACATCCTGGTTGATCGAGTTTGCAAGCCGCCAGGGGGTGGGGATCTCACCCGGATCCCCCGCAACCGAAATTTTATTGTCGGCTCTCAAAAGCGAGAATGAAGAGGAACGCCTGGCTGCGCTGCCCTATTTGAAACGCATGCCCACCGAAGGAGTCATAACCAATCTGTATCACGCCATGTACCGGGATGATCCGGAGCTGCGTGAGGCAGTCTTCCTCGTGCTTTGCGAGCTGGCTGCCAGCGGTATAAAACTACCCGACCCCCAACAATTCGGCTTAGCTTGAGTTAGCATATAATAATGGCGTTTTCTCGCGCGGCATGGCCACTCAGGGACGATTTAAGGAAAAGTTCTTATGGATGATACTCACGTCAAAACCATAGCTATCCTCGGTGGCACCGGTAAGGAAGGTAAAGGCCTGGCCTATCGCTGGGCCAGAGCTGGCTACCAGGTGCTGATCGGTTCTCGCACGCCCCCAAAAGCAATTGAAGCTGCTGATGAACTCAGCCGGATGCTGGATGGAGGCTCGCGCATTGAAGGACTGGGCAACCCCGAAGCCGCCGGACAAGCGGACATCGTCGTGCTTACCGTTCCTTATTCTGCTCACCGCGCCACATTGGAAAGCGTGAAAGATACCTTGCAAGGCAAGCTATTGATCGACGTGACCGTACCTCTCGTTCCTCCCAAGGTTACCAAAGTGCAAATGCCGCCCACTGGTTCGGCCACCCAGGAGGCGCGCGAGATCTTAGGGGAGGGCGTGGAGGTCTGCGCCGCGTTCCAGAATATCTCGCACGAACATCTACTGGGAGACTCGGCTGTGACTTGTGATGTGCTCGTCACCGGGACAAGCCCGGATGCCCGCGCCGAAACTATTAAACTGGTCGAATCTGCCGGGTTGACCGGATGGGATGCTGGCCCCATAGAAAATTCTGTTGTCGTCGAAGGCCTGACCAGCGTGCTGATCGGCATCAACAAGAAATACGGTTCGACGCATGCGGGCATCAAGATCACGGGCGTGAATAAATAATCCGCAGTCTGTGTAATCTGCGTCATCTGCGGATACTATGCTCACACTTGCCCCCCTGAAAGACATCCCCCTCATCCGCCACGGCGACAACCTGGCGGATATCCTTATCCAAGCCTTGCACGCAACTGCCATTCAACTTCAAGATGGCGATATCCTGGTGCTGGCCCAGAAAATAGTCTCCAAAGCCGAAGGGCGGCTGGTGAATCTGATGACGGTCACACCTTCTGATAGAGCAGCGGAACTGGCCGGACCTACTCAGAAGGACCCACGCGTCGTCGAACTGATATTCAGAGAAAGCAACGAAATTCTGCGAACCAGACCGGGTGCTATCATCGTCGAACATAAGCTTGGATTTGTCTGCGCCAATGCGGGAATAGATCATTCCAACGTATCCCCCCCTCTCCCCCAAGGAGGAGAGGGGATAGGGATGAGGGGAGAGTCTGCAAACCCTGAAGACTGGGTCCTGCTCCTCCCCGAAAACCCCGATCGCTCCGCCGAACAAATCCGAGAGAAGATCGAAGCCGCCAGTGGCATCCACATCGGTGTGCTCATCATCGACTCGCATGGTCGTGCCTGGCGGGAAGGCACGGTCGGCACAGCCATAGGCATCGCGGGATTGCCCGGCCTGGTCGACCTGCGCGGACAGCCCGACCTATTCAATTTTCGTCTACGCATCACCCAGGTCGGCGTAGCGGACGAGTTGGCCGCAGCCGCCAGCCTGGTCATGGGGCAGGCTGCCGAGGGCACGCCCGCAATCCATGTGCGCGGCTTTCCCTATCCATTACGAGAATGTTCTCTAAAGGAGCTCTTGCGACCCAAAGAACAGGACCTGTTCCGATAAGGATGTATTCCATGAATTTCCCCGAAAAATATCTCGATCTCTTCCAACCTGAATCCAAAGCCCATCTCTTCCTTGCCACCGTTATGCCCGACGGCTCCCCACAGGTCACACCTGTCTGGTTCGATACGGACGGCGAGCATATCCTAATCAACACCAATGAAGGCCGTGTCAAAGACCGCAACATGAAGGAACGCCCCAGGGTCGCCATGGTCATCCAAGACCCTGCTGATCCCTTCCGTTACCTGCAAATCCGCGGCGAAGTGGTAAGCTACACCCGTGAGGGAGCCGACGAGCACATCGATATGCTCTGCCGCCGTTATCGCGGCAAACCCTGGGATTACCGTCCGGGACAAAAACGGATCATCTTCAAGATCAGACCGGATCACTTTGATGAGCATTGACCTGCACAACTTCCTGCGGACTCGCCGTTCGGTGCGCCGCTTCCTTGGCCCGGCGGCCAAGACGGGCAAACCGGACCCAGTGCCTGCTCCCGTTATGGAGCGGATTCTCGAAACGGCCACCTACGCCCCATCCGCGCACAACCTGCAACCCTGGCGATTTGTCGTAGTAGCGGATGCATCCGCTCGCAACCGCCTGGGCCAGGCACTGACCGACAAAATGCGTGCCGATATGACTGCCCAAGGCGCGCCCGAAGCTGGGATCAGAACCCGCATGGAACGCTCTCTGCGCCGCCTGGACGAAGCCCCAATTGTCATCCTGCTCTGCCGGGATGAGACCAGCGTCCGGGTAGACGAGCAGGAAGAAATTACAATGTCCATTCAGTCAGTAGCAGCAGCCGGTTTGCAACTCATGCTGGCTGCGCACGCCGAAGGCCTGGGCAGTAACTGGATCTGCTGGCCGTTGTATGCACAGGAAGCCGCGCGTGAGGCGTTGGATCTGCCTAACACATGGGAACCCCAGGCGATGTTCTTTTTGGGATATGCGAATGATGAACCGGGGGATAAGACCTTGAAACCCTTGCAAGATTTAGTGCGTTTCATTTGACCGTGGACAAATGTAACGCGACATTTATATCGCAAGAACTGAAACCATGACCATAAAAAGTCCAAAAATCGTCGCCCTCGCCGGCGGCGTGGGCGGCGCAAAACTCGCCCACGGGCTAGCCCAAATCCTGCCCCCCGAAGACCTGACCGTTATCGTTAATACGGGCGATGACTTCGAACACTATGGCCTGTACATTTGTCCCGACCTGGATACGGTCTGCTATACGCTGGCGGGGCTGGCGAATCCCGAGACAGGCTGGGGACGCGTGGACGAATCCTGGCACGCTATCGAGAACGCCAAGCGATTGGGTGGGCCAAGCTGGTTCAACCTGGGCGACCGGGACCTGGGCACGCATTTGGAGCGCACACGGCGGATGAAAGAGGGCCAAACGCTTTCACAGGTTACGCGAGATTTCTGCAAGACCTGGGGCATCGGGCCGATTGTGCTGCCCATGTCAGACCAGCCGGTACGGACAATCGTCGAAACGGACGAGGGTGAGCTGGCCTTTCAAGAATATTTCGTCCATCGCCGGTGCGAGCCGAAAGTTAAGGGCTTTCGTTTTGAAGGGGCTGACATAGCGGAAGCAGCTCCGGAGGCGCTCGAAGCGCTAGAGGCCGCTGACGCAGTGGTGATATGCCCATCCAACCCCTGGGTAAGCATCGATCCAATCCTATCCGTTCTAAAGCTACGGTCTACAGTCAACCGTCCACCATCCATCATCGCCATCTCCCCAATTATAGGCGGGAAGGCGGTCAAAGGTCCGGCAGCGAAGATGTATGCCGAATTGGGAATCAAGCCTTCGGCTCTTGCTGTTGCGCAGCATTACCGCGGTCTGTTGAGCGGATTTGTCCTGGACAACGCAGACGCGGATCTTGCGAATTTGACAGAAATCCCAACGTTAACCACCGATACACTTATGAATCTCTTAACAAAACGTGCACTTCTGGCAGGAGATGTGCTACACTTTATTCGGAGGCTACATACATGACACTTTGGGCAATTGTGCCTGTGAAACCTTTACGCCGCGGAAAATCCCGCCTGGCTGGAACCTTATCGGAAGACGAGCGAACACACCTCAACCAACTGCTGTTGGAAAATACCCTCAAAACCCTGACAGACCTGAAAGAAATCGAACAGATCCTGGTGGTCAGCCGTGACCCGGCTGCGCTTTCGCTTGCGCGTGAGCACGGGGCGCGAACAGTACGCGAGGCTGGTTCGCCGAAGCTGAACACGGCGCTCAAGCGGGCAACCGTAGTAGCGCAATTGTATGCCACGCGCGGTGTGCTCGTCCTGCCTGCTGATCTGCCGTTGATAACCCGTGAGGACATTCTGGCGTTGATCGAGCGCGCCAAGAAGCCGCCAGTGGTCGTGATCGCTCCCGACCGACACGAAGAGGGTACCAATGCGCTGTTGATCTGCCCGGCTGGCCTGATCGAATATGACTTTGGACCGGGCTCCTTCCAACGTCACTGCGAACGGGTTCAACAGGCTGGGGCGCGGCTGGAGGTGGTTACTCTGCCGTCTCTGGGCCTGGATCTGGATCTGCCCGAGGACCTTGAAATGGTACTCAAGTTGGAAGGCCTGCAGGTCGAAGAACCACCGCTTGCAAAGGAGGCAGCCTGACCCATAGTATATTTATTCTGTAAAATTGTATGACAGGTGGGATAGACTGCATGGAATGAAAAATGAACTTCATTAAAGCTCTGGGGGTATTTCCAGTATCAAATTAATTCACACTATTAAACGGCCGTTTTTTTTAGATGCTATAATTAATAGTGTAGTTGTTCACAAACTTCCAATCTATCCCGAAAAGAGGTGTTCCATGGAGAAGAATGAAAGCTTCAATGCGCACACAACCCCGCCCGCAATCGGCGGGGTAATGACAAAACATCGACTTCAGGCGGAACTTCTAAGGTGCGAATATTGCGAGGAAAAGCCATGCCAGGCGGCCTGCCCGGTCAATTGCTCGCCTTTTGATTTCATCATGGCCGCGCGGGTGGGAAATCCATCAGATATAAAACGCTCGGCTGGCGAGATCATGCGCAACAACCCACTGGGCGGCGTCTGCGGCATGGTCTGCCCGGACACATTGTGTATGGCAGCCTGTACGCATAAAAAATTCGACGGAGCGATCAACATTCCCCAGGTTCAGGCCACGATTGTCCAGATGGCAAAAGAACTGGGAGGCATCCCCAAGTTTTCGACGCCAACTCCCAATGGGAAGAAAATTGCGGTGGTCGGCGGCGGGCCGGCCGGGCTTGGGGCAGCCACCGCCCTGGCGCAGATGGGCTACGCTGTGGACATCTTCGAAGCGCGCGAGAAATTGGGCGGTATGTTAAATCTCATCCCTGATGACCGCCTGGACAAAAAAGTGGCGGAGACCGATATCGAGTTTGCGCTCTCGCTCGGCCAGATCAATGCCAGAACCGGGACAAAGGTCGAGGATCCGAAATCCCTGCTGGGCCAAGGCTACGCTGCGGTATGCGTCACGGTCGGGCTGTGGAAGCCCGTCCAACTCGGCATCGAGAACGAGGACCTGGCGATCAGCATGCCCGACCTGCTCGCCGACCCACAGAAATATAATTTCGATGGGCGTGTGGCCGTGATCGGCGGCGGCGCAACCGCGGTGGACTGCGCTATCACCGCCAAAGCACGTGGCGCCAAACATGTCGGGCTGTTCATGCTCGAGAAACTGTCCGAGATGCCGCTCACGAAGCGCGAACGGCAGGATTTGCTGGATTACGACATCGAGGTCAATGGGCGTATGCGCGTGACGCGCGTCCTCAAAGACGCCCAAGGGCTGTGGGGCATCAAGACCCTGAAAGTCGAGCTCCCCGATGGATTATCCTTCCATCCAACCAATGTCCGTGACGTGGACGGGACCGATTGCCTGTGTGCCGATATCAATGCGGTCATCATCTCGATTGGGATGCGCTCGACCCTGCCACGCGAACAAGCAGAAGGCATCTTCTATGCGGGTGACATGCTGACCGGGCCAAAGACAGTCGTCGAGGCGGTGGCATCTGGCAAGAACGCTGCGCTCGAGATCGACGCATACCTGACAAAGCAACCCAAGCCGGTCATTGAAAAAGCGACAAAATCCTACTATGCCCTGCCTGGGTACAACCCGGTGCCGGTATCGCTCGAAACCGATTTCTTCGGGCGCACTATCCGCTCCCCGTATCTGCTCTCCGCTTCACCGGTCACAGATGGCCTGGAACAGATGAAATTAGCCTATAAAGCAGGCTGGGCTGGCGGAATTATGAAGACCGCCTTCGACAATATCCCGATTCACATTCCGTCCGAGTACATGTTCACTTTCGATCCATACACGTACGGCAACTCCGACAATGTGTCGGGACACCCCCTCGACCGCGTTTGCCAGGAGATCGAACAACTCGTCAAGGAATGGCCCGACCGGCTGACGATTGGATCCACCGGCGGACCGGTGACAGGCAATGATGAGTCCGATGCGAAGGGTTGGCAGTCCAACACCAAGAAGCTGGAAGCGACCGGCGCGATGGGCATCGAATACTCGCTCTCCTGCCCACAGGGCGGCGACGGCACCGAGGGTGACATCGTTTCCCAGAACGCGGAACTGACCGCCAAGATCATCGATTGGATCATGCAGGTCGGCTCCCCGGATGTCCCGAAACTGTTCAAATTGACCGCAGCGGTCACATCCATCGTGCCCATCCTGCGCGCCATCCGGGGCGTGCTCGACAAATACCCAAACAAAAAGGCCGGAATCACGCTGGCAAATTCCTTCCCCACCTTAGCATTCCGACCGGCAGCGAATGGCCATCCGTGGGATGAGGGAGTGATCGTGGGCATGAGCGGGGAAGGCGTCACGCCCATCTCATACCTAACTTTAGCAAAGGCAGTTCCAGAAGGGATCGAAATCTCCGGCAACGGCGGCCCGATGCACTATAAAGCCGCGATGGATTTCCTGGCGCTGGGTGTCAAGACAGTGCAGTTCTGCACGATTGCAATGAAACACGGGATTGGGATCATCCATGACCTGGAGTCTGGCACTGCATTTTACATGCAGGAGCAGGGCTTGCAATCCATGCGGGAATTGATAGGCATCGCTCAACCGCATCCGATCACGGACTTCATGGCTCTCACTCCGGTGAAGAAAATCTCGAGCATCGACCAGGATTTATGCGTACTGTGTGGAAACTGCGCGCGCTGTCCGTACCTGGCTATCGAACTCGACGAGCAGGGTCATTTTCAAACAGACCCGGCGCTTTGTATTGGCTGTTCGATTTGCGCACAGAAGTGCTTTGTCGGCGCCATTACCATGCGCGAACGCACCGTGGAAGAATTAGCGGTGTTACAGGAAAATTAGGATTTCATCTGTCGTTGCGAGGGCGCTTTTCCCGCCCGTCCTGGCCGTCCGGGCCCAGGAAGCGATCTCCTCGTCAAACAGGGGATTGCTTCGTGGAGTTTACACTGAGCCTGTCGAAGTGCTCACAATGACAGGATATGAAAGGAATAACTCATGGCAACTCGATTTGAAAATGGAATTGTAGTAACGCTTGGCAAGAACAACCGCGTCATCTGGAACGGATCGGTCGTCACGGATGGGGAGAACATCGCGGCAATCGGCGAAGCGGCTGAATTGAAAAAACGTTTCCCCAACGCGGAAGCAGTGGATTGCGCGGGCAAGATCATCTTGCCCGGCTTTATCTGCGCCCACCACCATTTCTATTCCACCATGGCGCGCGGCATGGCCATCCCTGGCGAACCCGCCTCGAACTTCGTGGAAATCCTCGAGCGCTTATGGTGGAAGGTAGATAGGGCTATCGACGGCGAAGACATCACGCTCTCGGCGCAAATCCCCTTGATCGAGTGCATTCGCAATGGGACGACTACCATCATCGATCACCATGCTTCACCCGCGATGCGCGACGGTTCCCTCGACCTGATCGAGGCCGCTGTGCGGGAGGCAGGCTTGCGCGCCTCGCTATGTTACGAGGTCTCGGACCGCAATGCCAAAGGTGGCGGGATTGCCGAAAACGAACGCTTCATCAAGAAGATTGGCAAAGACGACGGCCAGATCGCGGCCATGATGGGCCTGCACGCCTCCTTCACACTATCCGACGAAACGCTCGAAACCTGCGTGGGCATCGCCAAGGATGCGGGCGTGGGCTGCCACATCCACGTGGCGGAGGATGCCGCCGACAGGCAGGATTCCCTCGACAAGTACGGTGTACCCACCGTTGAACGGCTGCACAGGCTGAACGTCACGGGCGAGAAATCCATCTTCGTCCACTGTGTACATATAGACGAGGCCGAAATGGACACCGTCGCGGCCACCAACACCATTATTGTCCACAACCCTGAATCGAACATGAACAACGCCGTGGGCGTCACTAAGATTCTAAAAATGCTGGCAAAGGGCATCCTGGTTGGCCTTGGCACTGATGGCATGGCTTCAGATATGCTGTCCCAGATGCGCTGCGCCTATCTGCTCCACCGTCTCGACAACCGCGACCCGCGCGTGGCCTTCATGGAAGCGCCGCAACTGCTGCTGGAGAACAACGCTGACATCGTCGAGCGCCAGTTCGGGATCCGCGTAGGCGAACTGGCTGAAGGCCGTCCAGCCGACCTGGCCATCCTGGATTACCAGCCACCTACCCCGCTGGATGAAAACAACTTCCTGGGACACCTGATCTTCGGCCTGACAGATTCGACCGTGGACACCACCGTCTGCCGTGGTCAGATATTGATAAAGAACAAGCAGATTCTGAGCATGGATGAAGAGCGCATCGCCGCCCGCTCACGCGAACTGGCATCGCAGGTCTGGAAGCGACTGCAAGCGATGGATTAAGCAATCTGCAAAAATTATAAAGTTCCCGACGAACCGGGAACTTTTTTTCCATTTACTTGATTTCCCCCAACCGGTGGTCTCGATACAGCGGAAATAAACACCGCCTACTCGACCACCGGTGAGCTTTAAAACTGAGATATCAGCCGTTTACCAACCAAGCTATTACCCCTATTATGATACAATTTCGCCCTATCAGGAAAGAATAAAACTAATTGGAGGGTAGTCCGTGGAACGAGTAGCACTTTATCTGCAAGATTCTCATGATCTCCGCGATGGACTGGATTATGCCCGTTATGCCGAACAGCGCGGTTTCGAAGCCGTCTGGCAGGCGGAATCACGCCTGGTGCGCGATGCCATCGTCCCAATGGCCGCCTATGCCGCCGTGACCGAGCACATCAAGGTCGGTTCGGGCGTGATCAATAACTGGACCCGCAATGTCGGCTTGCTGGCTGCCACGCTTCTGACGCTAGATGACCTGGCCCCGAACCGCGTCATCTGCGGGATCGGCGCCTGGTGGGACCCGCTGGCGAAGAACGTCGGCATCCAGCGCAGGAAACCGCTACTGGCCATGCGCGAGACCATCGAAGTGCTGCGCCGTTTGCTGAACATGGAA
>JAFGKO010000272.1 GCA_016928525.1 Anaerolineales bacterium
AGCACCTGGAATTCGTCGTAGAACTTGACCTCATTCTTCAGACACTGCTGGTACAGGGTTTGCAGGATCATGTGCCCCGTGCGGTCGGCGGCGTAACAGGCGCGGCGGACGGGTTTGCCAGTTTCATTGTTGGTGTGGCCGCCGAAGGGTCGCTGTGCGATGCGGCCTTCAGGCGTGCGATCGAATGGCAGGCCCATGTGCTCGAGTTCGTACACAGCCGAGACCGCCTCCTCGCACATGAATTCGATGGCATCCTGGTCGCCCAGATAGTCCGAACCTTTGACCGTGTCATAGGTGTGCCATTCGGGATGGTCTTCTTCGTAATTGCCGAGGGCTGCGCCGATGCCGCCCTGTGCCGTGCCGGTGTGTGAGCGCGTGGGATACAGTTTGCTGATGACGGCGGTTTTGGCCGTTTTGGAGGCATACAGTCCGGCCATCAGGCCAGCGCCGCCCGCGCCAACGACCACGACTTCAAATTGATGAGTATTCATTGACACCGTCCTATGAAGTCCAGATGACGTAGATTCCGATCACCCACATAATCGGCAAGATAATAGCGATCAAGATGCGGAAGAACAAACGAACCCGGGGTTGCGCAAAATAATCGTCCAGTACACTAAGCACACCATGGAGACCATGTGATCCGGCCACTAACACCATTAAGATGGCGACTACTTTCCAGAAAGGTGTCGCCCAGGGATCGAGATCGGGCACGTTTGTGCTCTGCACATGGGTATAGTTGGGAGTGAATGCCCAGCGCAGCACGTCTGCCAGGTTCATCTGAGTGCGCGCCCCCATGATCAAGGCGCCGACAACCCCAGTCAGTAGTAATACATACATGGCGAGAGCTGACAGGCGTGTGAAGAGCCACATCAGGGTCTCAAAATTGAGACCGCGTTTTGTGAGAGGCAGGCTTCTCGATTTTGTCGCCATCCTAACCTCCTAACGCAGTACGGATAATGACGATAACAGCCAGGCCGAAGACAGGCAGGAAGACAACCCATTCTATCCAGATAGCTTCGCGATCGAACTCAAACAATCTCGGCCAGAGATCCAGGATGGTGATGCGCAGTCCGTTGATGCCATGGAACAGCGCACAAAAAATGACGAGAATCTGAAACCACCAGGATTCGTAGATGTCGTTCGCAAATTGTCCTAAGTCGCCTCCAAGAAAGGAGGCTAGAATATGAGTGGTTACGAATAAGACAATGCCCAGTCCACTAATACGATGTAAAAGCCAGGCAGTCTGTGGACCTCCCCCCTGGTAGCGCAATCCCTGGATCACGCCAACGTTGCGTTCACGAGCCATACATGCCTCCTGCAATGAGTGTAAGCAATGCAAAGTGATTATCACACGGACAAGAAACAGTAGAAAGTGACAATTATCCTAGTTATTTCGTTTCAGACTTCCTCTAAAAAAGCGGTCATAGACCCTTATAATCCAATTTGTTGGATTGTGCCAAGTCCGCCTTTGTTATTCTAATCGAAAAACCTTAACTTAATGTAGAATAGAGATAGTTTGTGCACGTAATCACAGGACTTCATCCAGGAGGTGTGCATGTCTGGTTCTAACCGGCTCAGCCGCAGGGATTTTATCAAGGCGACGACCGGTGTTGTAGGGGGCATCATTGGCGCTGTATTGGGAATCCCGGCTATTGGATATTTGATCGCTCCGGCGCTACGGGAGGATAAGGCTGGAGCACCCGTTGCGATTGGCAAATTGGAGGATATTCCGGTTGGCCAGTTCCACCCCTTTTCCTTCACCCTTACCAAGGTCAACGGCTGGGAGCGGACTGCCAGCAACTATGGCGGTTACCTCCTGCGCAAGTCCGAATCTCCCGATGACATTCTCGTGCTGTCCAGCCGCTGCACGCATCTTTCCTGCACCGTAAACTGGAACGAGGCAACCCAGAAGTTTACCTGTCCCTGTCACGATGCTAGCTTTGATGCGGAAGGCAAAGTGCTGGATGGCCCGCCGCCCGAGCCGCTCGGTCACTTCGAATATAGCGTGGATGCTGAAGGCGTTATCACCATCGTCCCGGTTGAGTTGGCGTCGGAGGCCTGACCATGTGGAAAAAAGTCTACGAATGGCTGGATGAACGCCTCGACTTGCAGGGCATGTACAAGAACCTGCTCGACCGCCCGGAACCGGAGGGCAATTGGTGGAACACCCTCGGTTCCGCTAGCCTGTTCCTGTTCGTGATGCAGGGCCTGACCGGTATCTTTTTAACAGTTTATTACACCCCCTCCCCTGACCACGCTTACGACTCTATTCAATACATTATGAATGACTTGGCCTTCGGCTGGCTGATCCGTGGGATGCACCATTGGGGTTCCAGCCTGATGGTGCTGGTCGTCTTCATCCATATGATCCGGGTGTTCGTCACCGCTTCCTACAAGTATCCGCGTGAACTCACCTGGCTGGTGGGTGTCGGCCTGCTCTTGCTGACGGTAGGTATGGGTTTTACCGGTTACCTGTTGCCCTGGCACCAGCAGGCTTACTGGGCCACCACGGTCGGCACGCAGATTGCGGGCAGTGTACCCTTTATCGGTGACTTCATCCTGAAGGCCTTGCGCGGCGGCCCGGATTTGAGCGCCCTGACCCTGCAACGCTTTTTCTCCGCACATATCTGGATGCTGCCCGGCATGTTAGCTGCTCTCATTGGCGTGCACTTGTATCTGATCATCAAACACGGCGAATCCCACTTCCCGGACAAGGACGACTAATCCACGAAGACCACAAACAAACACGAAGGAAAAAGAAAAATTCGTGAGTTCGTGTCCTTTGTGGATAAAGGAGTTCGTAATGAACGAAGAGACCAAGAAAAAGATCAACGCAAAATACGAGCGCGAACTAAGCAACGGCGAGCGCTTCTGGCCTGACAGTATCTTCAAAGATGTCATTGTGGCGCTTGGCTTTTTTGTACTACTCCTTGTGCTTGCCACTTTTATTGGCGTGCACGACACGCCCAAGGCCGACCCCAGCGATACCTCTTACGTACCGCGCCCGGAGTGGTACTTCCTGTTCCTGTTCAAATTCCTGGCGCTCTACGGCCAGATCCCCGTGTTGGGTAAGATCGAGTTCATCGCTGCCGTCATCATCCCGGTCATCGCTATTGGCGTGCTGACCCTGTTACCTTTCCTTGAAAAATCCCCTTATCGATACTACGGCAAGCGTGTCTTGCCGATCAGCGTGATGGCTATCTTCGTTGTCAGCATGGTCACCCTGACCTGGATATCTGACATCCCCACCACTTCCGGTGAAGAGGGCCTATACCTGGCTGGCATCCTGCAGACTATCGGTGGATTGGTCGTACCCGGCCTGGCCTTCCTGCTGCTGTTCATTATGGCCTTTACGATGAAGGACAAGGCCAAGCAGGCTATGACCTGGACAGCTGTGATCGCCTCGGTTCTGATGGTTGCCTTCACCGGTGGAACGCTTCTCGCCGCCCCCGAAATTGAAACCGTTGAAGAAGAAATTCCCGTCACCCTGGCAGACCGCATCGTCGCGGGCCAGGACTTGTATTCTCTGCACTGCGTCGAGTGTCATGGTGACGATGGTTCTGTGGTTGTCATCGAAGGCGTGGAAGGACTGGAGGGAGAAGAGATTACACCCATCAACAGCAAAGATGTGCTCTATACGCTGACCGATTCAGCCATGGTAGAGGTTATTTCATACGGACGTCCCAATTACGGCATGAATCCCTTCGGGTTAGCCCATGGCGGCGAGCTGACCCGCAACCAAATCGACTACATGGTCACCTTCATGCGTTATGCCTGGGACGACCGCTTCGAAATGCCGCCCATCAGGCCGCTCTTCCCGGCCCTGGCCGAAGGCGAAGTGCCTTCGTACGATGTCCACATTGCGCCGATTACCAAGCGCTACTGTATCTCCTGTCACCGCGCTGGCAAAGACAATAACGACTTCCTGATGACCAGCTACGAAGAGATGTTGACCACCGGTGAAAATGCGGACTTCAACATCATCGCAGGGGACATGAATTCCTACCTGTTGCAAACCATCCAGGAGATCCCTATCCTGGACGAGAACGGTGAGGAAGTCATCGGCGTCATGCCGCCGAGTTCTGTGCTCAAACCGAATGTTGTTGATGTCTGGATGCGCTGGATCATGAACGGCATGCCGCAAACGGCGGAAGAGGCCGCGGCGCTTTCACCAACGCCTGCCCCTGAAGCGACTGAAACGCCGTAACTTGAAAAAAACGAATCAAAAAAGGTCATCCTGAACAGGATGGCCTTTTTGCTTTAATTTTTCAGACAAGATCCAAGACAAAAAAACAGTAACCCCTTATCCTTACGAGGACGATGCAGGGATGGTACAGATTTGCTGCTTCTTGCAAAAAATACTCGAATTTTCTTGTCTTGATTACCCGCACATCTTGGAACCTTGGTTCAAATATTTACGCAGTACTCTGTAAAAGGTTCGAGGTAGGCGAATGGCCTGCCCTGAAAACCCATTTGCGAAAATCTATTTACGGGTAATACGGTTGGATGGAGTCCAAAGTGAGGCCGTCACCATCACCGTAATCTCCACTGCCGGGTGGGATTTCGGGCGCGGTGATACGGATCCAGGGGTAAGTTGTTCCTGCTGGACTTCCAGTGATGGCGTCAATATCGATGGTTACACCGGAGTAGATAGTGGGTGCACTGGGTGAAGCATATAAGATTGCGCTTGCCGGGTTGAAAGCATAATTGTCAATTTCGGGAGGGGGGACGGCTGGGTTATTAGTATCTACATTAGTATTAGTGTCTGGAATGCCGTCACCCCAAAAGAAGACGGTAAACCAGGTGAATCCATCAGTGCTGATTTCGACTTGAACCCAGTCCATGAGGACTTGGTCGGGAGCAAACATGTATTCAAAATAGACAAAATCATATGTTGTGTCATTGCCGTCGGCTGTGATTGGTGTGGGCAGGAGATAGGTAACCGGGACTCCATCGCCTGGGCTGAAATAACCACCATCTGGCGGGCCAAAGTTTGGCCCTGCGGATTGTGTATTAGTATCGATTGCGGAGTTGTTGGTCGTATCCGAGTCGTTAAAGCCTGCCCCACCAGGTATGACCAGGTTGGTAGTATTGGATAAATCTCCGGTGGTTCCAGGATCCACAACGCCTTGAATTGTAACTGTGATCGTTTCACCCACGCTCAGGGAAGCGCCATTGAAAGCCACATTTTGCCCAGAAGTGTTATTCGCGCCGCAACTGTCATTGACTGCATCGCTCGGCGTGCAGGTGATGGCCAGCCCAGTGATGGCCGCTGGGACTGAGTCCGTGATGTTGAATCCATCGGCAGCGTCAGGTCCGGCGTTGTTCACCAAGAGAGTATATCTGATCCCTGCGCCCGGTGTATATACCCCGTTACCATCATCCTTTGTAATGCCAAGATCTGCACTTGGGACTGGGGGAGGCGGCGGTGGGGGCGGTGGCGGAGGAGATGTAGGCGGTGGCGGAGGCGGTAAGACAATAGCGGTGGGAGGCGGAACGGGAGTTGGGTTGTCGGTTGGGATGATTGTGGTGGGCTGCGGTTGAAGCGTGGGTACTTTTGTCGGTATGATGATGATACGGGTTGGGATGATCGCGTTCGGGGTGAGGAAAAGGTCCCCCCAGACAGGTTGAGTCAGGATATTGGGATTGACGGGCTCCATCAATTCTGGGTTGGTTTTTGCTGCAAAGTCGACATCGGGATCCAGGCTGGAGCCCATGTCAGCAACCAGGGTCCAGGAAGGAACGAGCTTTATGGCTTGCTGCCCGGTGAGAAACATGCAAAGAACGCCCAGTGGCACAATCAGCAGGATGAGCAGAAGGTCCCTACGAGGTTCTTCCCGTTCTTTACGTTCTGTCATGGTTTTTGCCCGTTAACCGGCAACCTGACGTAAACGATTGTGCCAGGATTTGTTTTTTCATCGTAGCCAGGACTTTCCAACCAGATACGACCGCCATGCGCCTCAACAATGCCACGGGCAATGGCCAGACCCAGGCCTGGTCCGCCGCCTTTGAATTTGGTCTTGCCAGATGAGTGCATGAGCACTTCGCCGGTCTGGTAGAACTTCTCAAAGACTACTTCTTGATTCTCCTTGGCAATCCCTATGCCGGTATCACATACAATGATTTCAACTTCAGGAGAGTTGGAGGATCCCTCGGTGATCCTCCCGTTGATCGCAATATGACCGCCATCTGGCGTGTATTTGATGGCGTTCATAATCAAGTGGTAGAAAACCTTGTGCAGAAGTTCAGCATCTGCCGATATGATCGGTAACTTGTCCAATCCCTCAGTAGTTAGTTCAAGATTTCGTTCTTTTAGGGCGGATTCGAAAGGTTTGCGCGCTTTTGCAATAATGAAACTGAGCTTTGAGGTGGTCTGGGATAGTTGGAGGGTCTTACTGTCAATCTTCGAGACATCCAACATACTGTTGACAACTTCTTCCATACGATCAAAACCCTCCATGAGCCCTTTGGACAGAGGTTCAATCTCAGGATTTTCCTTGGCCATTTGTTGCAGCATGTAAGTATATCCCTGGATGAGGGTAAGCGGCGTGCGCAATTCATGAGCGGAAATATGGATAAAGCTGACCTTTGTGCGGTCCATCTGTTCCAGTTGTTTATTGGCCCTTTCCAAATCTCGGTATGCGCTTTCCAGGTTTCGATTCGCCTTGACAAGATCAAGCGTGCGTTGCTGCAGGTGTCCGGTCATCTCGTCAAAGGTGGTGGCTAACGTGCCGATTTCATCCTTGCTGTGGATGCCGGTGCGTTGGGCCAGGTCACCTCCGGCGATAGCCTGCGAGGTCTTCACCAGCGAAAAGAGCGGATTGATGATACGCCGCGAGATGATGAAACCGAGCAGGATAACAACGAACATGGCCAGGGAGAAAATAACCACATATAAATTGCGGTTGATTGCAGCGGTTTGAACGACATACTCCGATGACAAGACCACAGCAAAGACCCCCAGCAAGTCGTTGCTTATTTTTAACTTACCACGCGCCAAGCTATACGGACGTTCTCCAAGCTTAATATTTTCCCCTAAGACCAGTTTATCAGCACCAGCCACTTGCTGGTAAGTTGTTACAGGGATAGAAAGCGTATTCAGGAAAATAGCTTCTTCTTCTCCCTGCGCCTGCAAGGTAGAGGCGACCGCCTTCCCATCCTCTCCATAGATGATCACGTCTGCCAGCGAAGTGCTCTTCAGGTTTGGCATGATCGTTTCTATGGATGTGCCGATGACAATCGCGCCAATCACCTCATCGTCGGCGACAAACGGAATGGCAGTAAAGTAATACCAGCGATTGTTTATGGGATCCTTGCTAATTGCCCTGGCAGGAGGAGCATCCGGGTTGCGAGTTTCCAGTAACGGTTGGGTAATGCCCAGGGCAATCTTTTGCGCTGGCTTTGTAACATTCGATAATGCTCCATCTGCTTGACGATGCAAATGGAGCATTTCCTGGTCTTGCGTGTTCACAATAAAAAGGTTTTCGATGTTTATCCCGCTTACCGAGGGTGTTACCAGTGTATCCAAGGCAGAACGATCTGCATCCTGTAGCGCTTCCGCCACCCCACGAGTGAAAACAATGATGCGGGCATTGTCGATGTGCCTAAGTTCAAGGCGGGCAAAATTATCCGAAACAACGCGCCCAGCCTCCAGAAGTTGATTATTCAAGCGCTCTGATAGTGAGTCAGTTACCAGGCGAGTGACAACATAAGCTCCTGTGATTGCGACAAGGAGTGTAAGAAGCAAATAAGGAAGAATAACTTTATATCGAATGCTCACATTAGTTCCGAAGTTATAGCTTCAACCAAAAAGGTCCCACTAATTATATACCAGCACAAACCAAATTATGATTCTATTAAAACTGTACGCAAATTAACATGCAATTGCCCATTGGTAACATTTATCACAAAATTAACGCGCTGGGCAAATTAAAAACGCCTCTTGAGGCGTTTTTGGTGGGCGCAAAGGGATCGAACCCCTGACCTTACCACCCCCTCGATGGGGGCTTCAGTGGAACAGAAAGCCTCGCGAATTGCGAGACTTTGTGGGCGCAAAAGGACTCGAACCCCTAACCTTACCACCCCCTCGATGGGGGCTTCAGTGGAACAGAAAGCCTCGCGAATTGCGAGACTTTGTGGGCGCA
>JAFGKO010000273.1 GCA_016928525.1 Anaerolineales bacterium
AGCGTTCAGGATCATACAGACTTTTTTTATCTCGTTCATAGGCTAAATCTACTATATTTCAGTGAAATGTGACATTGTCAAATTAGTATCTCTTCAAGGAGAGGATGTGCCCCAATATATTGATATGCCACAGCAATAAGTACAAAAGAGACGGCATAAGGTTGCCGTCTCTTACGGGGAATCATGTGTCTTACGCATCAACAGGCTGCTTGGCCTTGGATACCGCCTGGGCTGTGGTAAAGACCAATTTGTTTTCCTTCTTGTCCACATCCACCTGCACGGTAGCACCATCTTTGAACTTGCCGCCCAGCAACTCTACCGAAAGCGGACTTTCCACATACTTCTGGATGGCGCGCTGTAACGGACGAGCGCCAAAGGCCGGATCGTAGCCTTCCTTGGCCAGCCAACTGCGCGACGCCTCGGTCAGTTCAACGGTGATGCTGTGCTCGCTCAAACGTTCCTGCAATTCTTTCATCTGCAAGTCAACGATGTACTCCATCTCTTCCAAGCTGAGTGGTGAGAACATGATGATCTCATCGATGCGGTTAAGGAACTCAGGCCGGAAGGCTCCCTTGAGCGCCTTCTCGATCTTGTCATGAGATTCGCGCTCCTCATCGTCCGCTTTTTGCTGGAGGAAGCCCAGGGTGCCGCCTTTACGTACATATTCGGTACCCAGGTTGGAGGTCATGATCAGAACCGTGTTGCGGAAGTCGACCACGTTGCCCTGGCCGTCCGTCATGCGGCCGTCGTCCAGGATTTGCAGCAGCGCGTTCCAGACTTCGGGATGTGCCTTCTCGATTTCATCGAACAACAGGACGCGATACGGTCGGCGGCGGACGGCTTCGGTTAGTTGACCGCCTTCCTCGTAGCCGACGTATCCGGGCGGCGCGCCGAACAATCTGGACACTGTGTGCTGCTCCCGATATTCGGACATATCGATTCTAACAAGGGCATCCTCGTCGTCGAACATGAACCAGGACAGCGCCTTGGCCAACTCAGTCTTGCCGACACCTGAAGGGCCAATAAAGATGAACGAGCCAATGGGACGAGCGGGGTCTTTCAAGCCAGAGCGTGCGCGGCGGATGGCATCCGAAATGGCGTGGATAGCCTCTTCCTGCCCGACGATGCGCTCGTGCAGGCGTTCTTCCATTTGCAACAATTTCTCTGATTCGCTCTCCATCATCTGCGTGAGCGGGATGCCTGTCCACTGGTGCACGACTTCGGCGATGTCATCCACATCCACAACTTCATCGAGCTGGTGGTCAGCTTCCCACTTTTCGCGCGCAGTGTTGAAATCCTGCTCGATGCGCAGGCGCTCGGCTTTCTTCTGGGCAGCGCGCTCGTAATCGCGTTCCAACCCGGCCTGTTCCTCTTCGGCGCGCAGTTTCTCGATCTCGTTCTTCATCACCTTAAGATCGTCCGGCAGGGAGTACAGGGCCACGCGCAACTTGGCGGCGGCCTCGTCCATCAGGTCGATGGCTTTATCGGGCAAATGCCGGTCAGTGACGTAACGGTCAGCCAGCCGCGCCGCAGCTACCAGGGCTTCATCGGCAAAATGGACTTTGTGGTGCGCCTCATAGCGGTCGCGCAGGCCTTGCAGCATCAGGATAGTATCGTCCACGCTCGGTTCTTCGACGTAGATCGGGGCAAAGCGACGCTCGAGGGCGGCGTCTTTCTCGATGTGCTTGTGGAACTCGTCCAGCGTGGTCGCGCCGATGCACTGTAGTTCGCCGCGCGCCAGGGCCGGTTTCAGCATGTTGGACGCATCCATCGCGCCCTGGGCTGCTCCCGCTCCGACGACCGTGTGTAATTCGTCGATCATCAGGATGATTTCACCCTGCGCACGCTGCACTTCCTCGATGGCCGACTTCAGGCGTTCTTCGAACTCGCCGCGGAAACGTGAACCGGCGATCATGCCGCCCAGGTCGAGCGCTACAACTTTCTTGCCAGTCAGGATTTCCGGCACATCGTTGGTGGCGATCTTCTGCGCCAGCCCTTCCACGATGGCGGTCTTGCCCACGCCCGCTTCGCCGATCAGAACGGGATTGTTCTTGGTGCGACGGGATAGAATCTGGATCAGGCGCAGGATTTCGGTATCGCGGCCAATGACCGGGTCCAGTTTGCCCTCGCGCGCCATTTGGGTCAGGTCGCGCGAGTATTTTTCAAGCGTTCGGTAGCGGTTTTCAGCCTGCGGATCGGTGACGCGCTGTCCGCCGCGCAGGTCCTGGACGGCATCGTAGACGCGGTCGCGCGTCAACCCGGCGGATTCCAGAATGCGGGCTGCGGGGGTATTGCGCTCGGTCAGGATGGCCAGGAAGATGTGTTCGGTAGAAATGTATTCGTCTTTCAGGCGGTTGGCCTCTTCGTTGGCCAGGTCGATAATGCGTTTCACGCGCGGTGTGATGAAAATCTGCCCCGCGCCGCCACCAAAGATATTGGCCTTGGGACTGGCGCGCAGCGTGGAATCCAGCCGTTCGGTCAATGCAGCCGCGCTGACGTTCAATTTTTCTAAAATTTGGGGAATGACGCCGCCCGGCTGCTCGATCAGCGCCATCAGGATGTGTTCGGTATCGATCTGGTTATGGCCGTAGCGCTGGATAATTTCCGCAGCGCGCTGGGCGGCCTCTTGTGCTCTCTCGGTAAAACGGTCAAATCGCATCATAAGCGGTTATCCTTTCAACTACCAAACCTGACAGGTCTTACCTGCCATTCCTGTTTCTGGCATCCGTTTAAACAAAGATGGTACTCCATCGAATTCTCGTGGAGACCTGTCAGGTTTATGACAGGGTGATTATAACAAAAGTGGATTGGCAAAATGTACACAGCATGTAAGAGATGTGTTAGAAGGACCAAAGTCGTTTTCAGCCAGGTCGGAAGTTCCATACCGAGTGGGCAAAAGCCTATTGAATCCGCGCGCGAAAGTGCTATACTGATTTCAGGTAGTTCTCGCTCTTTACCGGTATTCTTGAGGGCAATTTACCGGTTCCCTGCGTTAGTCTCTCTAAATTAATCTGTTTCCAGATAACACAAAACTGCCAGGGATTTATTCAGATTGTCCTGATTGGCTGAGAACTGCCAAATGGCACAATGGTAGTTTTGTTGTTAGGCTCATAGCCATTACAGAAGGAGGGCAAAATGAGTCGCAGGAAGTTATCAGAGGCAGTATTCGGGGGAATATTGGTTATGTTGGTTTTGGTTGGTTGTGGCGCTCCCGCACCGACGCCAGCACCCGCACCCCCGACCCTGACCTCAACACCGATACCTTCTCCAACATTTACGACTACGTTCACCCCTACACCTGTCCCTTCCCTCTCTGGCCGGGTGACGGACGCGGGGAGTGGTGAAGGCATCGCTGGAGCAAAGGTAGAGATCCAAATGACTGGGTACGGTTGGGATTATTCAGCTACAACAAATCCTGACGGTAGCTACGGTTTCTTTAGCCTACCCACCGGCGATTATAAGTTACGCGTTACTGCCTCTGGTTATGCCAGGGAATACTATAACAATGTCAACCCGTCTCACGAGGCTATGCTGGTTCACGTTGTAGCAGGCCAATGGACCTCCAACGTCGATTTTGATCTCACCGAGGGTGGCTCCATTTCTGGAACTATTTATCAACAAGATGGGGTTACACCAATTAGCGGCGCTCGAGTATTTGTGCGACCCAGCAAGTATTCTGTGGAAGATGGGTTTCAAACCATCACAACTGCAGATGGCAGTTATCATGTTGATGGGCTGTCCCTAGGCAGTTATAAGATAACAGTAGAATCATCTGGTTACGCCGCACTAAAGTACTACGATGATGTTTATGGTTGGAACGATGCCACTAGCATTGATGTTACTCCACCCGATAACACCCCCAACATAAATATTCGCCTCGACCCGCCAGGTTCGATTTCAGGGCATATCTATCAAAGCGATGGTACTACCCCAGTTGGCAATGTACAGATAATAGCTGATACCACTACTGGAGGTTGGGAGGGGGTCTGGATTATGTCTAACAATGATGGAAGCTATACTTTAGATGGGTTACCTCCATCCAGATACATTCTTCGGGTGCAAAACTGGATAGGATTGGCTTCTGAGTACTACAATGGAAAGGCGAGTTTCCAGACTGCCAACATTCTCTCGGTAGCTATCGGCCAACAGGTTACGGGGATTGACTTTACCTTGAAGATTGGTGCCCCTATTAGTGGAAAAGTCTATGACAATGCGACAGGAGTGCCTATAAGTGGAGCATCGATATCGGTATCTCTAGTAAAGGGTCAGGGGTTTGCAAATGTAAATGTGCCAACACTGCCCGATGGAAGTTATGTATTATGGATGGGCAACGGGTGCTATACGGTTGGAATTGGAGGACTTACAGGAGCTCCCGGCTATGTTCCAGAATATTGGAATAACCACTATGATGGTGATAATGCCGACTGGGTGTGTGTCACCGCCCCTACTGGTGCTGCCGGAATAGATTTCTATCTGGCTCACGCAGGCAGTATCTCCGGGCATGTTTACGAGAAGGATGGAACCACTCCCTTGCCGGGAGCCAGCGTTTACGCCTTCCCCGTTTCCGGCGATCATCCAGGCGCTGGGGCCAACACCGAGGCTGACGGCAGTTACACCATCCAAGGTCTCCCTTCGGGCAATTACAGAATCCAGGTCACAGCTTCCGGTCATGTAACACAATTCTATAATCTTGTGACCGATGAAGCCTCAGCTACGGAGGTGACAGTCAAAGCTCCGGGTGATACGCCTGGGATTGATTTCTCGTTGAGTCCTGTTTCTGAGTAGCCCTTCAATAACGCAAACGTTTTTACTTCGTCCTGGTCTCTCAGCCAGGGCGCTATTTTTAACCTTTCCCCGAAACAGGTATAATCTTCCCTCGTGTTGAAAGGAGCAGGTTATGGCAAAGATCCTGTATATCGAAGACATCCCGGATAACGCCACGCTGGCCCAAAGGATACTCACCGGGCGTGGACACGAGTTCCTTTGGGCGAAAAACGCCGAGGATGGACTGGCGATGGCCTTGGAAAATCAGCCTGACCTGATCCTGCTCGACCTGGGCCTGCCGGATGTGGATGGGCAGACTTTATCCATCTGGCTGCGAGGCGAGGCCGCTCTGGAAAAAACGCCGATCATTGTGTTGACTGCCTGGCCGGAAGAAGTGGCCCGCCAGACGGTCGAGGCCTACGGGTTGAACGGGTATTTGTGCAAACCCTTCAAACTGGATACCCTTATGGAAATCATCGATGCCAACCTGGGCGTCTAAGTCATTATGTCTGTTGAAATAATTCCAGCCGACCGCTTCACCATTCAGGAACTCGTTGATCTTTACAACCAGACGCGCGTCGATTATCTGGTTCCCATGCCCATGAATGCGGAGCGCCTGGCAGAATACATCCACATATTCGACATCGATCTCAAATTATCCTGTGTGGCCCGCGCTGGTGATGGTCAGGTGCTTGGCCTGAGTATGCTGGGCATACGCCCACCCTGGGCGTGGATCACCCGCCTGGGCGTTTTGCCTGCTATCCGTCGCAGCGGCGCCGGGTCTGCGTTGATGGATGCCATGCTGGCGCACGCGCGGGCCCTGGGTATGCAGGAGACTCACCTGGAAGTAATCCGGAACAATGTTCCCGCGCACAGGCTCTTTTTGAAAAAAGGTTTCAAGGAAGTGAGCGAATACCTGGTCTTGCGCCGCGCGCCCCATGCTGTTCCCGAACCGATGAAATGCAGCACCGTCTGGCTGGACCGCGAGGCTGCCCTGGGCGCATTGGAATCGTATCCGAAACACTTGACCTGGATCATCGCGCTCGATTCGATGCGCAACGCGCCGGACCTTTCAGGGGTGCGGGTAGAGTTTGCAAACGGCAGTTCCGGATGGCTGGTCTTCCGTTGCCACAAGTTCTCCCTCAGTCACCTGGTCTTTCATACCGAACAGGGCTCGCCCGTAAAGATAGGGATTCAACTTTTAGTGAACCTGTACAGCCGCTACCCTCGTCACGATACGTATGCCGAGAACATCCAAGTGGAAGACCGACACCTGCCGGCTTTGCTCGGAATGGGCTTTTTCGACAATTTCAGGCGGATCGAAATGCGCCGGAAGATGTGAGCGACTTCGACAGGTATAATCTCCAACTATGTTCAAACGTTTCATGTCCTCGATCATTGTGGTTGTTGTCATTGTGGGCGGTTACTACCTGTATCGGATGTATCGTCCCGCCAGCGAGCGACTGTTTACCTTCCGCGCCTGGATGAATAACCCTGCCGCGCACCCGGAATGGAAGTTGACAGCCGGTTCGCGCTGTGGGGAAGCTCCGTTCGTTTTTCCAACCGATGGCATGGTCGGCTTCCTATGGGACGATTCTTTCCGCCCCGGTCATCGCCACCAGGGGCTGGACATTTTCGGCGGCGAAGGCGTGGGCGTGACGCCTGTCGTTGCGGCTTACCCCGGCTACCTGACCCGCCTGCCAGACTGGGTGTCAACAGTTATCGTGCGCATCCCTTCCGACCCGTTGAACCCCGGACGACAGATCTGGACCTACTACACCCATATGGCGACCAAGGAAGGGGTTTCGTTTATTTCTGACGAGTTTCCACCCGGCACATATGAAAAATTCATCGATGCGGGTACCTTCCTGGGTTACCAGGGTAACTACTCCGGCGATCCCAACAACCCAACCGGCGTTCACCTGCATTTCTCGATTGTCAAAGATGACGGCCAGGGGGGCTTTCGCAACGAGTTGGAAATCAAGAACACGCTCGACCCCTCGCCCTACCTGGGATTGCGCGTGAACGCCAACGAGAATCTGGACACAGTACCAGTATGCGAAGAATGAAAGATTTCAAAGGAAAAGTTGTTCTCATCACCGGCGCGGGCAAAGGCGCTGGCCGCAGATTGGCCGTAGCCTTTGCAAAGCTTGGCGCAACCGTTGCCGCAAATGATATTTCCCCGATCAATGTCGATGAGGTGGTTGAGGAAATCAACGCGGATGGCGGGAACGCTCGAGCGTATATCGAGGATGTGGCCAAGAAGGTCGGCGCACAGGCGCTGGTAAAACAGGTCGAAGATGACTTTGGCCGGATC
Source organism: Anaerolineales bacterium (assembly GCA_016928525.1). The sequence continues at coordinate 7,082 of JAFGKO010000273.1, forward strand.
GACATACTGGTCAACCACGCCGCGGTCGAGCCTCGATCCGCGCTGCTCGACATGGACGAATGGGACTGGCACCGCACCCTGGATGTCAACCTGACCGGCGCGTTCCTGATGACCCAGTCGGTTGGGCGCATGATGCGGGAACAAGGAGGGGGCGTGATCATCAACCTGATCCCCCCCGATTCGGGGGTAACGGAAGCAGGCCGTGATGAAAGTCCGCTGCGCGTGGCGTTCCTGGCCAGCATGGCCGGGTTGGGGGCTTTCAGTCAACAGGCCACGAACGAACTTGCGCCGTATGGCATTCGCGTCCATGCTGTGAAATCTGACGCTACGGTCGAGACCATTTTGGATTTATGCAGAGGTACAGCCTAACAGAAACGTCCGGGTACGCTGAAAAGGCAAGTTAAAGCAAACGGGAGTGGCGTTGATCACTCCCGAATTTTATTGTCTCGAGTGGGTGCTAAACTTAAAGTTGAGTTACAGTAGCGGAATCCAGAACCAGGAATTCACCCAGTCAAGTACGGGGGGGTAGATTTGAAGCCCGAGCAGCGCAACCAGGATGCCGACAATCGCGCCTGCAACAACATCTGAAACATAATGTACACCCATGGCCACACGTGCCAGCGCAACCAGCGGCGCCCAGACCCATAGCAGGATCCCTGCCCAGGCGGGACCAAGCGCAGTGGCAACCAGGGCGATCATAAAGGCACGCGCCGCATGCCCGGAGGGGAAGGAGTGTGGGTCGGTGTTGCGGTAGATGCCGCCCCATTCGCCTTCCGGCCTGCGACGGCGGATGATGAACTTGAGTGACATGACGATCACGGCCAGTACGGAGATACCGCCGAACAGCACCACCGCCCATTTTTTCCAGAAAGGCTCGTTCGCGAATACCCATAACAGAATTAACCCCAAACCCCAGAACCATGAGTCGCCGGAATGAGCAAAGAAAACAGATATATTACGAAGCAACCCAGGTTGCTCGGCAACGCGCAATCGATTGGAAGTGCGCGCGTCGATTTCTAAAACAGAACGAAAATTCATAAAGGTATGACCCCGATGGTTAAGTTTTTTTGTGCAGCTTTTCCATATCCTCGCGGATGAGCTCGAGCTGGTGGGGTTTGTCTACGTCCATGCCGGGTTCGGCGTGCTCCCAGATGATGGGGCGTCCGGTGATACCGATCCGTTTGGTAACGGTAGCAACCAGATCGTCCAGCGTGATTCTGCGTGTGGCAACCTTGAATAGAGTCCCGATGCCGAGCGTGGCGGCCTGCTTGAGCGGGGACTTGCGGTTGCCAATCAGTTCCTCCCACATGTCCAGGTGCTCGGTCGCCATACTGACATGCGTGATATGCATGTCGGCACCACACAGTTGTATATCTTTCAGTTTGGTGTAGGTGCGGTTGGAGCCGGGATAGCGCGTTTCCATGACTTCCCGTGGGATGACGCCATAATAAATATCTTCTTTGGTTTCCACGCACTTCTCGATCAGCCAATCCACCATTTCGGCATTGATGCCGGGGATGTCGGATGAGGCGACCAATACGTACTCGGTCTTGGGATCGAGTTCGAGCGCTTTATCGACCCCGGCGACGATGTTTGCCAGCATGCGTCCTTGATTGGAGATGTAATGAAGTGGTTTCTTGCAAGTGACGTCGCTCTTGGGCGAGAGCCCGATGAGAATGACGTTGTCCACGTGCTTGGCATCACTGAGCGCATCCAGCACCCACTGGATCATGGGCTTGCCAGCTACATCGACGAGGGCCTTGGAGTCGCCGTTGGTATAGGTATAAAGGGGGTCTTCAGGGAGCGGAATCCCGCCGGCAGTTACGATTGCATCCATAAGTTCTCCTTGGTTACCACAAAGGCACAAAGACACGAAGTCACAAATTTTCTTTTTGGTGTCTCTGAGTCTTGGTGTCGTTGTGGTGAATCAATTGAGTTCCTGCAATTGCGGCTCGAAATTGAGCTTGTCGAGCAGTTCGCTGTATTCGTCCCACGATAGTGGGCGGTTCTTGCCAGAGATAGCGACCAACGCGGCTTCCATCATGTTGGTGCCGAAGGAGCGGCCATCCAGCACAGGCGTGGTGGTGATCAGATATTTGACACCGCACTGTTTGAAAAGCTCCACGTCATCAGGCGTGGTAGTATTGGTTACGATCACTTTGCCCTGCATGTCGTCGGGCATATGTTTCTTGATGTAATGGCAATCCCCGGCGATTACAGTCGCCCACTGGTAATACTTTTCATATTTCGGGGTACGCACATCCTGCTTTTCTCCAGTTGGATAAAGCCATTCGAAGGGGAAGCGCGTAACGATGGGAATCATAATCTTAGCCAGCGTGCGCAGACCATTCAGGCTCTTGATTGCAATCGGAATGCCCAGCGCAAACATCAAATCGCCAAAAACGACCTCATAGCCAGCCTCCGTGAACGACTTCGACAATCCCCAACGATCCACACCCAGGGTGATGAAAACCTTGCGCCCGTGCTCTTTAAGATAATCTCCAATTTTCTCATCGAGAAAGACTGGGGCTTTGTTCTCCAGCGTATTCTTCAAACCGCCGCCGTCCACGACTGGTGTCTTTTCCACGAAACGCACCATGGGCTGCACCGAGTGGAAGGGATAAAATTTTCCATCAACCAGAGCACCCAGATCTGCGCCACCAACCCCGAACGCATCCACTTTGCCGTCGAGTTCTTTGTATTTGAGCGCGGCGGCTTCCATATCCCCGTCCGTACCGATGCGTTCGATGCTGACCTTTTCACCTAGCAAGTTCACTTCCACTGCTTTATCGCGTTTGGACGAACCGATGCTGATGCTGACTGCTCGTTTCATACACTCTCCTCCAGTCAAAGTTATTTTCAGTATACACCCAAGTCAAACTCCTGAGAATAACCCGTTTCAAAACAAAACCGCCCGGTGGGTGTCGGGCGGTTTTCAGTTTGGATACTCAAGATTCAGTTTAAAAAGTGACAGGCACCTTCGCGAAGCACCCCGTAGGGGCCAGGTGCCTGTCATTTCATACGTCCGTTTTCAATAGATATTCTATTGACCGAAAGTCACATCCACCGGCATCCCGGGTTTCAATTTTCCATCCGGGTTTTTCACCGATAATTCAACTGCATACACCGTCGTCTGGCGCTCCTCTTTGGTCTGGACGTTGCGTGGGGTGTACTCGGCCTGGTCGGCGATGCGGGTGACGGTAGCACTGAAGGTTTCACTGGGAAACGAGTCCACGCTGAGGGAGGCACTATCGCCCAACTTCACCTCGCCGTAACGGTCTTCAGGGATGTAAACCGTTATCTTCAAGGTATCCAATTTGGCGATGGTTATAACGGTCATGCCAGCCTGGACGACTTCGCCAGGTTGCACGCTGCGTGTCAGCACGACACCGTCCATGGGTGCATTAATGGTCAGTTTATTGATTTGCAGGTCCAGCACAGCCAGTTGCGCTTCTGACTCCGTCACCGTGGCCTGCGCCTGGTCCATGCCAGCTTTGGCCTGTTCCACTGCGTCATTGGCGGCGGTCACGCTCAGGGAATCTTCCCCGGTTTGTAAGGAGGCCAGATAGTCGTGCGCGCTTTCCAATTGTTCTTTCGCAACTTCAAATTCTGCACGCGCGTCCAACACGCGGGTAGCCGCATCAGAAGCCAAAAGATCGCTATAGGCAATTTGGGCAGCCTGCAATTCAGCTTTGGCTGCATCATAGGCGCGCTGTGCGGCACGGACCAGGTTGGGATCCTCAGACAGATCCTTTGCGATGGCAATGCGATCCTGATAACTGCCTTGGAAGTTTAGCGGGATGTCGGGGTATGCCAATTCATCTGGAGTGATGGTCTCCTTGCTCAACTTGGCCCGTTCATAGACGCCTTTTGTCACCAGGTATGTGATGCGCGCATCTGCCAGGCGTTTTTCGGTTTCCAGGAAATCAGCATTGTTCAAATCCTGTATGACCTGATCCAGATCCGCCTGCGCTGCATCCAGATTGTTTTGAGCGGTTTCAATGACAGCCTGGGCAGCCAGGACCGTCTCCTCCCGCGTGAAGTACCACTTCGGCTGATTGAACGGGTCTGGGCGTTTGCCGACCCAATCCTGGGTGCGGTTGGAACTGTCAGCAGCGCGGGCAGCTACAAGCGCGATCTCGTATTGCGTTTGCGCGCTCGCATAGGCCGCTTCCGCGGCTTGGTACGCGGATTTGGCGGTCGCAACGGATGCGGCTGCCGCCTGGCGTTGTGCTGTCAGGAGTTCATCTTCGATGCGCAAGATGGGATCGCCTGCTTTGACCGAATCCCCTTCCCTGACAAAAACTTCAGCGACCTGTCCGCCTATTTCGGGTGAAATAGCGACCTCAGTCGCCTCGATCAACCCCGAGGCCTGCAACGCCGCGCTATCGGCTGGTCTGCAGCTGACCAGTAATAAGCTCAGAAGCAAAAAGGTAACAAGTTTTTTCATAACGACCTCCATGTCTTACTTTTTACGTTTTACAGATCACTTACGCCTTCATTGCTGAAATAAATACGTCTTCCAGTGATGGCTCGATGATCGACATCTGCCCGATGTGAATTCCAGCTTTATCCATTTCATTTTCAATAGAAATTTGATGTTTTTTCATATCTGGCGCCACCACATGGACGAGCGAGCCATACAACTCGACTTCTTCGATGGGCAACACTCCGGCTTCCTGGGCAGCGCGCAACACCTTGACCGCCTTCACCGCATCCGACGGTGCGATTTCCAGCACCTGGCCGCGCATCATTTGGGATTTGATCTGCGCAGGCGAGCCGTAAGCGATGATCTTCCCGCGTTGGATAAAGGCCAGGCGATGACAGTGCTCGGCCTCGTCCATGTAGTGGGTGGTGACAAAGACAGTGATGCCCTCGGCGATCAATTTATAGAGCAGATCCCAGAAGGCGCGCCGGGAAACGGGGTCCACACCTGCGGTGGGCTCATCCAGGAAGAGCACCTCGGGACGGTGCAGGATGGCCGCGCTGAGCGCCAAGCGTTGACGCCACCCGCCAGATAGATCTTTTGTTTTTGAGTGTTCACGACCTTCAAGACCAGCCATAATGAGAGCATCATTGATGCGATTTTGCAACTCGGCATTTTTCAGACCGTAAGCCGCGCCATAAAAGTTCAGGTTTTGCAGCACGGTCAGGTCGTTGTACAGGCTGAAACGCTGGGACATGTAGCCAACGCGCGGGCGGATTTTGGCAGTGTCACCATCCACGTCCATGCCCAACACCTGCACCCCGCCAGAGGTAGGTTTCATCAACCCCAACGTCATGCGGATAGTGGTCGTCTTGCCCGAGCCGTTTGGACCGAGGAAGCCAAAGATTTCGCCACGGCGGACTTCGAAATTGATACCGTCCACGGCGGTGAAATCGCCGAAGCGTTTGATGAGGGATTTTGCGGTAATTGCGGGTTGTTCAGAATTCATAAATTTTCATTTTTTTCGGTGGTCGAGTAGTTCTGAGCCGTCTTGCTGAGCTTGTCGAAGCAGAGGCGAAGAATGTATCGAGACCACCACTAACCAAGTAATTTTTCGTTTGCAGGTTTCCTGTTGGTTTCCCTGGCCCGGAACGCCAGGACGGGCGCTACGGGCTACGCCCTACTCAACCAACGACGTATCCTTTAATCTAGCGCCTTCCGCACATAGCGCAGCGAGAACGTACCGATCACCAGCCCCAAGCCTGCCAGCCACAACAGGTTGGGCCAGAGCACATCCAGCCCGGCGCCTTTGAGCAATATTCCGCGCAAAATCGTCAACCAGTGATGCGCAGGGATGAAGTTGGCAAACCACTGTAAGACTTGCGGCATTCCTTCCACGGGGGCGGCATAGCCGGTGAACATGAAGTCCACCATGCCGATCAGCATGACCAGCAGGAAAGCCTGATGCTGCGTGCGCGACATAACCGAGATGACCAGTCCCTTGCCGAGTTCAACCATCAAGTAGCCGAAAGCCAGGATAAGCAGCAGTGGCAGCGATCCGCGCACCGGGACGCCAAAGGCGAAATGCACCATGGTCAACATCAACAGGAAATCGGTAAAGCCGACGATAATGACTGGAATGGACTTGCCGATGATGATTTCCATCGAGGAGAACGGCATGACCAGTAACTGTTCCAGCGTGCCGAGTTCGCGCTCCCGAGAAAAGGCCAGCGCCGCGAAGAGCAGCACGGTGAATTCCAGCATCAGTCCCAATTCGGCCGGGGTGGTATACAAGGCTTCGCTCAGGGCTTCGTTGAACCAGACCCGTAGACTGGGATCGAACCCGGCAAATTCGTTGGGACTCAGGCCCAGGCGTTGGATCGTGATGCGCTGGCCTAAATCCTGGGCCACACCCTGGATCGCTCGCTGGGCCGCGATGGCAGGCGTGCTCTCCGCGCCATTCAAAATGACTGCCAGCGTCGGCCTGCCGCTCGGGGAGGTCATCTGCTCATCGAAATCCGGCGGGATGACCACTGCAGCGTTGATCGTGCCGCGGTTGAGCGCATCTTCGATGGTCGGCATATCGCTGACGTATTCGGCCTGCCGGAAGGTACCGGTGTTTTCGATAGAGACTACCAGCGCCCGGCTGGCCGCGCTGTGATCATGGTCGAGCACCATGAAGGGTAAATTGTTGATCGGCCGCGAGGTAGCCCAGCCGACCAGCAGCAACTCCGTCGCGCCGCCGAGCAACATGAAGGCCGGCATCCACCAGTCATTGCGCAGGTGAATGAATTCTTTGATAACCAGTGACCAGATTCTTCTCAACATAATTTCTAAATCCGCAGATTTCACGGATTACGCGGTCAGTCAAAGAAAAAATCTGTGAAATCTGCTTAATCTGTGGATTTCTCACGCCAACTTCTTCCTGAAAAACAACGCCGCGACCAGCGTGAAAGCGACACCCAACACCACCAGCATGACCAGGTTCGGCCAGAGCACCTCCAGGCCGATGCCAGGCAGGAACACGCCACGGGTAATCACTGCATAGTGCGTGCCCGGCAGGAACATGGCTTCCATGCGGGCTTCCTCCGGCATCGAAGCCAATGGGAAGAAAATGCCGGTCAGGAAGAAGCCGGGGAAGAAAATCACCAAAAATGACAGCGCCAGCGCTGCCGCCTGCGTGCGCATGAAGACACCCACGATAATGCCCATGCTCAACACGGCGAACATGAAAACAGCAGACAACCCAAAAAATAACGCGAAATTGCCATTGAACGAAATCCCGAACCAGGCAATCGCCAGCGCCGGGATGATAAGCACATTGATCAGGCCAACCAGGATGTAAGGAATGATCTTGCCCAGCAGCAGTTCGGCGCGCCCGATCGGTGTTGCCAGTAATTGCTCCAGTGTGCCATGCTCGCGTTCGTGCGCCAGAGTCAACGCCACCGATAGAGCCGGGAATCCCAGCACCATCGAGATCAGGCCAGGGATGATGTCGTTGCGGGGCTTCAAATCGGGGTTGAACCAGGTGCGGATGCGCAGGTCAATCGGTTGGAGCGTGTCCACAGAAAAGCCTTGGGCATGCAGTTGTCCTGCCAGCGCCGCGCTGATGAACTCCTCGGCCCGGTTGGCAATGTGTTCCACTGCAAAACTGCCGCTCTCCGGCTCCGTGCCGTTGATGATGATTTGCATCGGCATGCCCTTCAGCGCCAGGATATCCGCTGCGAAGCCCGGTGAAATGACCAACGCCGCTTTGATCTCCCCACGCATCAGCATCGCCTCGACCTCGTCCATGCTCGCTGCATAGGCATACAGGTCCAGGTCCTGCCCGGCTGTGATCTGCTCCACGAAGGCCTGCGAGGTCTGGCTCTTGTCCATATCCAGCACCGCGAGCGGCACATGCTTCAAGTCCACCGTCAGCGCATAGGCCATCAACAACAGCAGCGCCGTGGGCGTGAACAGCACCAGGATCAACGTGCTGCGGTCGCGCACGATATGATGAAATTCTTTGCGAGTTACCGCCCAGATATGACGAAGAGACGCCCGTGCTGAACGTGGTTGAAGCATTACGCCTCCATCCTGCGGATCAACGAGATGAACGCTTCTTCCATGCGCGCTGGCGCAATGCGAATACTGCGGTACTTGATTTTTGAATTTTTCAGGACTCGTTCGATCTCAGGCAGACGTTTCTTCCCGTTGTCAACCAGCAGATTGACCGCCTCGCCGTACGTCTGCGCTTCACGGACGCCCGATAAGCCTGCCACCGTTTCCAGGGCTTTTTGCCAGTCCTCGGCCTGAACCTCGATCACCTCCCCTTCCAATTTGTTGCGGATATTCTGCGGCGTATCGCATTCGACCAATTTTCCCGCGTACATCAACCCAACTCGCGAACAGCGGTCAGCTTCGTCCATATAGGGTGTGCTGACGATGATGGTCGTACCCTGCACATGCAGCTCGGTCAGGATGTTCCAGAACTCGCGCCGTGAAACCGGGTCCACGCCCGTTGTCGGTTCGTCAAGAAGAAGAATCTCAGGCTGGTGGATGAGCGTACAGGCCAGCGCCAGTTTCTTCTGCATGCCACCGGAGAGATGCACGGCGCGGCGCTTGGTGAACTCCGTCAAGCCTGCGAATTCCAACAGCCGCTCGGTACGTTCAACCTGGTCTTGCCTTGAGACATCGAACAATTCGGCAAAGAAACCCAAATTCTCCAGCACCGACAACTCGCCATACAGGCTGAATTGCTGTGCCATGTAGCCCACATGCGGCTTGATCGCCTCCGCTTGCGATTTAAGATCGAAGTCTAATATCGTGGCTTCGCCCTCGGTCACATCCAGCAGGCCCGCCAGCAGACGCAGCGTAGTCGTCTTGCCTGCGCCGTCGGGCCCCACCAGCCCGAACAGTTCGCCGGGCGCTACCGACAGGCTCAAGCCGTCCACAGCGGTAGCAGACTTGAAGGTCCGTTTGAGGCGGTTCGTCTCGATGATGGGTACTTTCGTCATATCGGTCTCTGACCACGAAGACACCGAGGCACGAGGTCGCCAACTTTTAAATTTCTTCGCTTCTTCGAGCCTTCGCGGTTCAATTTATTGCCTTGCCCTACGGATGATCCACAAGACCAACAGCGCGCCAAGCGCAGGCTCTGTTGCCACACCCAGGTTGCGCAGGTTGTCACTGAAGCCCATGGCCGGGATGACGAACCAGTCGATCAGGCCGAGCACAATCGCGGTGATCACAGACGCAATGTAATCACCCTGCACGCCGATCGGGCGGTTGCCTTTCCAAATGAAGCCAGCAATCCAGCCCATCAACAGGCCAACGAGGACCATTGCGATGACGAGGATAACGATTTCCATGATTCTCTCCTTTCAGACAAAAGTACGCTTATGACTTTCGAAAATCCTGGCGAGTAAACAGCAAAGGCAGCAATGCCAGGATAAAAAAGGCGGTATTGAAAACTGCATTGAAGATCACACCAAAATACAGCGAGATGGCTGTGTCGGTCACATACCAGAGCGACAGCCCCAGTAGAAGCGCATTCCATGCCCAGCGTTCCCGGTTACGAAATGGAACCTGTGCAATGAAAGCCAGGAAAACGCCCCAGCCTGCCATGGTTGCCCCCAAGACACCGTAGATCCAGCCCTGGAACCGGTCGACCCCAGCAGGCAAGGGACTTGCTCCCCAAAAGACCGGGTCGACTTGCCCGTCGAAAACGGCGAAGAGGGAGGTGCGGTTGAGCAAGGCCATACCCATTCCAAAAACGGTTACGATCAGGCTGAAGACAAATAACCAGCGCTGCCAGAAAAGAAATTTTTTCACCAAGGGTTTTCTCCTATTTCGCCTGCACCCCTTCCAATAACAACTTCATCCCGGACCGGATATGTTTTTCCGGCTCCACCATGGACTTGTCGTATACCCACAACAAGATCGTACCTTCCATCACTGCACCCATTGCGATGGCTACTTCATATGCATTTGTCTTGCGAAACTCACCTGAATCAATACCCTTTTGAATGATGGGGATGAGAACATCCATATATCGGTTGAAATAATTCTTGAAAGCCTGCTGCACGAATTTGTTGCGAAAAGCCAACCCCATGAACTCAAATGTGATCGGCATCAGGCGCAACATGATCTTGACATCTTTGGAAACTGTATCAACGAAGTTCCAGATGGCATCCGTGGCATTGGTTTCTGACAAATCCAACTTTTCCAACGCCTTGAACTCACGCTGGAAGATGCGGTCGAGGATAGCGATGATCAAGTCATCCTTGCTCTTGAAATACAGGTACAGCGTGCCTTTGCTCAGGCCGGTTTCCTCGGCAATATCGTCCATGCGCGCCTCATCGAAGCCTTTTTTGGTGAAGACATCTTCGGCGGCGTTGATGATCTGGGCCTTGCGTTCTTCGCTGACATTAGGGCGTGGGGACATAGGTTCCTTTTTTGTATAATAACTGACTGGTCAGTCATTTATAGTATAGCAAATTAAACGGGATTGTCAAGCGTTATTCCCTTTTGCAGGGTGTTTTACCGCCAAGATTCCAAGGTCGCCAAGCCTCAAATAAAAACGCCAAGGTCATTTCCTTGGCGCTCTCAAAAAAATCTTGGCGTTCTCTCCCGAAGGATACCGGGACGGTGCGTGACTTGGCGGTTTACTTCAGGCCTTTGCCAGCAACTCGTCCAGCACTTTCTTCGAACCCTGCTCGATGACCGCGTGCTGGCTGCCGCCGTGACTGTCCATCGTCACCACGACCGGGAAATCCTTGACCTCGATCACCCACATGGCTTCCGGCACGCCGAAGTCATATTTGTACACGCCCCGCACTTTCTTCACCGATTGGGCAATATACGAAGCCGCGCCGCCGATGGCGTGTAAGTACACAAATGGCACTTCCTGGCAGCCTATCAGCGTCTTGGGCCCCATGCCGCCCTTGCCGATCACGCCCTTGGCGTTGAAGTGCTTCATCACATCGGCCTGGTAGGGCTCCTCGCGGATGGAGGTGGTCGGCCCGGCAGCCACGAACTTGTAGTCCTTGGTGTCCAGCCCGGAAACGACCGGCCCGCAGTGGTAGATCACACCGCCCTCGAGCAGCTGCTTGATGGCCTCATAGACTTCCAGATCATCGCCCTGCGGTTCGCGGGTCTTCTTGATGAAGGTGTCGATCATCCATTTGTGGACGGTATCGCGCCCGGTCAGCATTACGCCGGAAAGGTTTACCGGCTCGCCGACCTTCAAGCTGCGGATGGTCTCGTCGCTGATGGGAATGGTTATTTCGCGCATAATATTCTCCAATTGCACCACGAAGGCACAAAGGACACGAAGTTTTACTTTGTGACCACAAAGAGACCTTTGTGCTCTCCGTGCCTTTGTGGTGAATTAATCGTAACTAACTTCCTCGCCAGTGACCGTCATCTTGCGGCGGCGGTAGGCCCAGCACATATACGAGACCGACACAAAATACGACGCCGGTAAGCGGTGCAGCCCGGTGATCTTGGTATCGATCACGGTCGTATTGCCGCCAAAGCCCATCGGGCCGATGCCCAACTGGTTGGCCTCGTCGGTCAGTTGCTCTTCGAGTGCGGCCAGCTTCGGGTCGGAGTTACGGGTGCCGATCTCGTCGAACAGGACTTCCTTGGAAGCATAATATGACGAGCCACGGTCGCCGCCGATGGCTACGCCCAGAATGCCCGGCGCGCAGCCCTGTCCCTGCGCCTTGTGGACCGAATCCAACACCACCTTGCGCACACCCGCCAGGTCGCGACCCGCGCCCAGCGCTGAATTTGGCAGCGAGTACTGTGCGCCAACGTTTTCGCAACCGCCGCCTTTGAGCATCAACTCGACCACCAGTGGCTGGTCGGCATCCACCTCGTCGAAATGGATATAGGGGAAGTCGTCGCCGCCCAGGTTATTACCAGAGTTTTTATCGTAGACAGCGTCGACTGCGTTTGGTCGCATATAGGACCGTTTGGTTGCTTCCGCCATCGCATTCCTGATCTGCGCCTTGAGCTTTCTCGTGCTCCAGCCTTCCGGGTAATGCACGTAGAAGATCGGCGTACCGGTATCCTGGCAGATGGGCGTGGACTGTTCGCGCGAGAGCTCGATGTTCTTCATGATCGTCTCCAGCGCACCGCGCGCCGCCGAGCCGGGTTCTTCCTTCTCGACCGCGGCCCTCAGCCGTTCTTCCACGTCCGGCGGCAGGCTGGAGGATGTGCGGCGGATGAGTTCGAGAATTTCGTTGGTCAGGTCTTTCATGGGGCCTCCATTAAGTATGTGAAAGCGTAATTCAATCATACACCAAAATATGTCAACAGGTCACGTTTTCCCCTTCAGGGACTTTGTAAACGCGACCTACTTGAATGTCGGCGCAAAATGGGTAAACTGAATGTGTACACCGTTGGTTGAGTAGGCGGTGTTCGTCCGCCGTATCGAAACCAACGTGCAAGATATATTTACTATGGTCTCGATACACCCCTCGGAGAGCACTCGGGGTTACTCGACCACCAGTCGAAAGGGAGCCAAAATGTCAACACAAGCCATGTTCACCAAAGATGACCTGTCCCTGCAGGACAAAATGCAGGATTTCGTCGCCAGCGTGCCACGCCAGTTGTTGCTAGACATGGACGCGAACAAAGTCACCTATCCTAAAGAGTATTTGCAGGAAGCGGGAAAACGCGGACTGCTCGGCCTGCGCTTCGACCCGCGTTGGGGAGGGGCGGGTCTGCCGTGGACCTCGGAACTGGTTGCGCTGGAGGAGGTCGGCGTGCTGGGGACCTCGCTGGCTTGCCTGTACTCGCTAGTTTCCATCATCGGGGAGGCGATCCACGTTTTCGGCACAGACGAGCAGAAGGAACGCTTCCTTAAACCGATGTTACGCGGCGAACTGGGCGTGGCCGAAGGGCTGACCGAGCCGCGCGGCGGATCCGATTTCTTTGCGGCCACCACCCGCGCCCGCCGCGCAGGGGACGCCTTCTACCTGACCGGTCAGAAGCGCTTCGTAGTCGGCGCCGAGGGCGCGGACCTGATCCTGGTCTATGGCAAGGTGGAGGACATCGACGACCCCAAGCAAGCCATGACCGCTTTCCTGGTCGAGCGCGGACCCGGCCTGGATGTACAGCATGTCTATGGGCTGATGGGCACGCGCGGGGGCGGGACGGGGCGGCTGGTCTTCCGTGATGCGCGAGTCCCAATTGAGAATGTCCTGGGCGGGGAGGCGGGAATCGGCCGCGGCACGGACGTCTTCCATCAAATGATGATCCCCGAACGGATGACCTCCGCGGGCGGGGCGGTCGGCATGGGACGGGCTGCCATCCAGATCGCCGCCCGCTACGCGGACAAGCGGCATGCCTTCGGGCAGAAGATCCGCCGCTTCGAGGGCGTCAGTTTCAAGGTGGCCGAGAGCCTGACCCTGCTGGATGCAGCCCGCGCGCTGAACCACGCCGTGGGGGCCACTATCGAGAGCGAGGCTTCCCCGGGCAAAGTCCGCCGGCTGGTGTCGGAAGCCAAGAAATTCTCCACCGAAACGGCCTGGACGGTGGTCAACCACGCCATGCAGATCCTGGGCGGCATC
>JAFGKO010000274.1 GCA_016928525.1 Anaerolineales bacterium
CCTTTGTGGTCACAAAGAAAACCTTTGTGTTCTCTGTGTCTTTGTGGTGAAGCACTTCCGGCTTGTCCGGGTTAGGTGATTGAATCCGAAATTTGTTCCTTGTATACTGTTATTGGAAGTGCGCGCACAATTGCAGGAGTATGGAGATGAAAGTCATTCGCTGGTTGATTGTTGCCCTGGGGATCATCCTGGCTGTTATAGCCTTTTGTTGGGTTTATACGACAGTCCAACTCAGGATTGCGCGCTCGAAAGGCGTATATGCAACCGCAGAACAGGGTATGCTGGCCATGGTAGATGAGCACTACCCGGCTGATCGCGATGTGAAGATTTTGTACGCCGGGACGAACTCCTTCGATGGCAGCCAGCCGCATATCTGGTATGTCATCGCTGAGGTCCACTCCGCTTCACGAGCGGACGGTTCCGAACTGGGCCACAATGGATGCGACGCGCCCGGATTGTTCTTCCTGCAAACCATGGAAGGTTGGGTGCATGTTCCCGAGGGCGCATTCCCAACCTTCATCGGATTTTGGATGAAGGTATTCGACATGGCAGGGGAGGGACAGTCCATACCATCAACTAATTGGGCGCCTGACCAGCCAGCGAGGTTCTGCCAATAAATTGAGAAAAAGGTGACAGTCCCTTTAAATAAAAGACCCGACAGGTCATAAACCCGTCAGGTCTTCCTACGCTTCTACTCTCTACTCTCTGATCTCTAATCCCAGTTCTTTTCACTCCACAATATTGATCGGCAACGCGTTTTCCTGGCTGAGTGCAGCCACGCTTACCTTTGCCGCCACCTGCTGCGCGATCTCGGTCAGCGCTTTGGCGGTCGCCGATTCCGGCTTACTGACCACGATGGGCTTGCCGCTGTCGCCGCCCACGCGCACTTCGGGGTCCATGGGCACTTTGCCCAGGAAAGGCGCCTGCATGGATGCGGCCAGCTGTTCGCCGCCGCCGGAGCCGAAGACGTCCATGCGCGTGCCATCCGGCAGGTCCAGATAGGACATGTTCTCGATAATGCCAAGGATAGGCACTTCCAGTTGGCGGAACATGTTCAAGCCGCGGCTGGCGTCTTCCAGGGAAACAAGCTGCGGCAGGGTCACGATGATCGCACCGCTCAAGGGCAGGGCCTGCGCCAGTGAAAGCGCTGCGTCGCCCGTGCCGGGGGGCAGGTCTACAATCAGGTAGTCCAGTTCGCCCCACTCCACATCGCCCAGGAACTGGCGGATGGCCGAATTGAGCATCGGTCCGCGCCAGATGAGCGGCTGTCCCGGTTTGACCAGCAACCCCATCGAGATCATCTTGATGTCATAAGCGGTCGCCGGGGTGAGCTTCTCAGCTTTGGGCGGCGGGAGCTTGTCCACGCCCAGCATGGTGGGGATATTGGGCCCATAGATGTCGGCGTCCATCAGTCCCACCCGCGCGCCGCTCTTGGCCAGCGCAATGGCGATATTGACCGCGACGGTGCTCTTGCCGACGCCGCCCTTGCCGGAGCCGACCGCGATGGCGTTGCGGATAGGCATACTGACCAGTCCGCGCATCCGGCCATCATTGGGGACGTCCGAGTCCATCTTGATCTCGACGCTCTCCACGCCTCCTACGGACATCACAGCCTGCTCTGCTTCCTGCTGGATCCGTCCGCGCAAGGGGCAGGCCGGGGTGGTCAGCATGATGCTGAAGGATACCTTTCCACCCTCGACATTCAGCTCTCGGATCATGTTCAGGGTGACCAGGTCTTTGTGCAGCTCAGGTTCCTGTACTTTGCTGAGCGCTGCCAGGATTTGTTCTTTGGTAGGTTTGTTTGTCATTCGGTTTCCTAATATTAAAAAGATGTCAATGCCCTGCCACACCGTCCTGTGTTCGGTGCAGGGAAGTGCAGCGGGGCAATGACAATTGTAATCTAACTCGCAGTTGCCTTCGCGGCCCTGGCGGCTTCCTTCGCCCGGCGGGCCTCGTCTTCGCGAGCGGCATTCTCGGGGCGAATGCTGGCGTAATACGATGCCGGCTTGAGCAGTTTTTCCAGGTTGAAAACGTTACGGCCGTAGGAAGCAATCTCGTAATCGTGATCCATCTTAATTGCATCGAACGGACAATATTCGGCGCAGAACCCGCAGTTCATGCAGATGTCGGCGTCGATGTAGAACTCAGCCGGCTGCGGGACGGGTTTGCCCGTCTTGGGGTCGTTCGTGCGCACGATCCAGATGCACTGCGGCGGGCAGACCTTCGAGCAAATGCCGCAAGATGTGCAGCGAATGGCTTTCTCGCTGTCTTCAGCCTCATCGTAGACCAGGAAGGGGACGTAACGAAACTCTTCTGGAGTCGGCAGTTTCTCTTCAGGGTACTGGATAGTGAAGATACCGCGCGTACCTGCACTGGAGCGCCGGGCGACTCCCTCGGGGGTGTAATAACGCTTTGTTCCACCTGTAAATCTACGAAAGAACCAGACAGTATCTTCCCAGTATGTGTTCCAGAAGCGTGTTGCAGTGACTTTCAAACCTTTTAGAATACCTTTTCCATACATAGATAGGTTCTCCTGTGTCAGGAATCAGGTGTCATGTTTTGTCGCATGTCAGGTACCCTGACACTTGACACTTCGACACCTGGCGCTTTTTTTTACCTGTCAAGCTCGCCGAGCACGATGTCGATCGCGCCCAGGATAGCGACAAAGTCCGCAATCTTGTTGCCAACGCACATCTTTTCCAACGCGGTCAGGTTGATGAAGGATGGCGCGCGCACGTGATAGCGCCACGGGTTAGGTTTGCCGTTCGAAATGACGTAGAAACCGAGTTCGCCCTTAGGGGCCTCGATACGCCCGTAGGCTTCGCCAGCCGGGACGCGCACCTGGTAAACGGGTTTGCCGGGCAGTACCGGACCTTCCGGGATGCCTTTAATGGCCTGTTCCAGGATGCGCAGGCTCTGGCGCATCTCCTCCACGCGGACCGCATAACGGGCGTACATGTCGCCTTCGGGGCGGGTGACCACGTCGAAATCGAAGCGGTCGTAAATGCCGTACGGGTCTGCGCGGCGGATGTCGTAAGGCACACCGGAAGCGCGCAGGACTGGTCCGGTCATTGAGGTGGCGATAGCATCCTCGGCGCTCAAGTAGCCTTTGCCCTTCAAACGCGCCACCAGGATTTCATTCTGGCTCAGCAAACGTTCGAATTCTTCGATCTTACCGGGCAGGCGGTCATAGACCAATCCTTTGATCTTCTCAAAGGCCTCAGGGGGCACATCCCGCACGACCCCGCCAAAGCGGTAGTAATTGCACATCATGCGCGAGCCCGAAGCGGCCTCGAAGATGTCCAGGATCAGTTCGCGCTCTTCGAACGCGTACAGGGCCGGGGTGAAGTAGGTGCCCAGGTCATTCAACATCATGCCGATCCAGATCAGGTGATTCTGGATACGGGTCAGTTCCGCCATGATGACGCGGATATATTCGGAACGCTCGGTTACTTCGATGCCCATCAACTTTTCGACCGCCAGAGCGTAGCCCCAGTTATTGCTCATGGAGTTGAAGTAATCCAGGCGGTCGGTGTAGGGCATGTTTTGCAGGAAGGTATTGCGCTCGCCGATCTTCTCGTGGTTGCGGTGCAGGTAGCCCATAACCGGCTTGAGGCTGGTGACGGTCTCGCCGTCCAGCACCACCACCGCGCGGAACACACCATGTGTGGACGGGTGCTGCGGCCCCATATTGACGATGATCTGGTCTGTTTCCAGGCCATCTTCGTCGGTAATGGTGGCTTTCTTCAACGAAGCGTAGAGCGCCTCTTCGGGGTCGGTGGGGGTCCATTTTTCGGGATCGAACTTTTCGGGAAAACGCAGGTTGTCGCTGTAAGGATTCTTTTCTTCTGCACCGACATGCTTTCCTTCGGGCCAACGGCTCTTGTAGGGCTTGGTCTCTTCTTCGTAGAAGGCTTCCTGCCAGTCCTTGCGCATGGGGTGGCCTTCGAAGCCTTCCCAGGTCAGAATGCGACGCAGGTCGGGGTGGCCACTGAATTTGATGCCATACAAATCCCAGATCTCGCGTTCTTGAAAGTCTGCGCCCGGCCAGATATTGACGACCGAGGGTACTTCCATTGGGTCTACGCGCGGGATTTGCACCTTGAAGAAGATGCCCGGGCCGCCGGTGGTTTTGTAAGCCTGGTAGACCACTTCCATCTTTTCTTCGGGTAGGTAGTCCACGCCGGTGACGGAGGAGAGCAGGTCATAGCCCAGTTCATCGCGCAGAAAGGTAGCAACCTCGATCAGACTGTTCCTCTCGACGATCCAGCCGCTGTAGCCTTCGCGCTCATCAGCAGCAACAACGCCAGGGAATCTGGCAGACAGGTCAAGGACATCAGTTTTATCAAGTATAGCCATGCTATGCTCCTATGCCTCTTCTGCCTGTGGTTGCGCGGCGATCTTCTTGATCTCGGCTGTGCGCCGCAGGTCGATCAAATCCGGACCGAGTAGCGGTACCGGCACTTCGACCAAATCCGGGCCTTTGCGGTACCAGCGCACCTTGCGGATGGACTGCTTGTCGATCAACTCCTGCAGTTTGATCATGCCGTGGATCAAGGCCTGCGGGGTGGGCGGGCAGCCGGGGATGTAGACGTCAACGGGCAGGAACTTGTCGATGCCGGCCACCACGTTGTAGCCTTCCTTGAAGGGTCCGCCGCCGGAAGCGCAGGCGCCCATGGCGACCACGTACTTGGGCTCGGGCATCTGGTTGTACAGACGCACGACCAACGGCACCATCTTCTTGGTGACTGTGCCGGAGACCAGCATCAGGTCGCTCTGGCGTGGAGTGGGGCGCATGACTTCCATGCCGAAACGGGCCATGTCATAGCGCGAAGCTTGCGCCGCGATCATTTCGATGGCGCAACAGGCCAGGCCAAACATCATTGGCCAGACGGATGAGCGCCGTCCCCAGTTGTACAGCCGGTCGAGCGTGGTGATCTTGACCAAGTTATCCAGCTCTTCCGGGATGTCGTAGCCGGGGGAATTGAGTTCATTATTACTCATGAAGGTTCTCCTCGTACCAGTCTTGGTATATTGCTGACAGGATCTCGTCGTTGACCAGCGCCGGGTCGTCATCGAAATCTTCCAGGGCAAGCGTCCATTCTTGGATATTGCTCAGAGTGACGCTTTCTATATCGATGCCCGGGTGCGCATCTTTGAGCGCAAGCGCGATGGCGTAGGTCGACTCCCAGGTCAGCGGTTCGGACATTATTTTGGCTTTCAGCTTTTAGCTTCGGATTGTCATTATAGTGGGTTATTAAGCACAATGTCAAACAAATTACGCAAAAATATATTTGCAAAAATAAATTTGTGAGTATAATCACCTTGTTTATATGACACTCCCCTCCCAACCTCCCTCCAATTTCAAAGAAATTGGGGGGAGAAGAATTTCGAATTATGCCAATTACTACTCGCCAAAAAATCCTCGATTACTTGAAACGAAACCGGACGGTATCGTCACGCGAGCTGGCGCGCGCCTTGCAGATGACGCCTGCCAACGCGCGCCACCACCTGGGAATTCTGGCGGCGGATGGACGCGTGGAGGTCATCCGCCAGCGACAGGAGGGCAGGGGACGGCCTGAGAAGATATACCGTCTGGCGGGAGCGCTGGCAGGGGATAACCTGTCCGTGTTGGCAGATGCGCTTTTAATGGAGGCAGGTAAAAAGGTTGAAATGGATGCGCTGGGAAAGCGGATTGCAGGGGGGCGCGCAGTTAGCGGTCAGCCTTTGATGCGCAAATTGGCATCCACTGTCGAGCGCCTGAATAGCATGCACTATCAGGCACGCTGGGAGGCGGGGGCAGCAGGCCCACGTATTATCCTGGGCCACTGTCCATATTCTGTGCTTATTAAAGATCATCCCGAATTATGTCAGATGGACCTGGCCTTGTTGAGTGAACTGCTAGGCGGGGAACTACGCCAGACGACAAAGCTGGAAAGCGGCGCAGGCGGTTTGCCGTTTTGTGCTTTTGTGTTGAAGCCGAGATGAGTATTTGGGGGGGAACTTACTTGCAGGGTTCCAATATCAAATTGCGCGTGAAGATTTGTGACCGCCCGAGAATGTTTTCATCCTCGTCCACGGCGACAAGCTGGTAATGGACCCAGGCCTTGATGAAGTTTTTGCGCTCTGGAATGTTCCTTGCCCAGAGAGTGTAGTGGAACACTCCGCCACCATCTTTATCGGTAACTGTGCCACTCCAGGGGGTGGTGTCGCCCGGCCTTTTGCCTGATTCCAGGCGGAAGAAGAGATAAACGGTCTTTACCTCGACTGGATTCTCCACTGTGATGATCATCTGGATAAAATTTTGTTTGCACGAGCCGTAGAAGATTTTGCTTTGGGAGAGTGTAACGGACTCGAAACCACCGGTCGGTAGATCGGGTGTGGCTATGAAATCAGGGACAAGGGCGTTTAAATCTGGGCTGACCAGGACAACGGGGGTGAAGGTAGGGAAGGTGCCAATCGGGGTGACAGTATCTCGCGGTGTGGGAGTGGCAGTGCGTGTGGGTGTGAATGTCACGGTGGGCGTATTTGTTACCGTCGAACTGGGAATTGGCGTGTTCGCAAGAGGCAAAAAGTCTAATGCCTGGCAGGCTTGCAAAAAGAGCATCGCGATGACAATTAGAACGGACTTGTGCATAATAACCTCTCGTAAGAAGCCGTTCTCATTATACGGCATTTGCTAGCTTTTCACCCTTTCGTTCTTTGGGTCATACATCGGTCGCAGCGAAGCCCCGGCAGGATAGCGCACGCCGTTGACCTCGATCTCGAATCTTCCGCTAGTAATGTAATCAGGGGTGATGGGTTCGTCAGCCTCGATCATCGCCAGGCCGACCGACGCGCCCAGCGCGAACCCGTAGCCACCCGAATGTACGTAGCCGACCCACTTCCCGTCACGGTAGATCTGCTCGCCGTAGTACAACATCGGTTCAGGGTCTTCCAGCAAGAATTGGACGATGTGCTTCCTGCTCACCCCAGCCTGCTTCCGCTTAAGCAACGCCTCCTTGCCGATAAACCCGCCCGGTTTCTCGAAGTCCACGATGAAGCTTAATCCTGCTTCGAGGGGCGTGTGCGTCACGTCCATATCGTGACCGTAATCGCGGTAGGCCTTTTCGAGACGTAACGAGTTCAGCGCCTGTAGACCGGCATTTTTCAAGCCCAGCTCCTGCCCATTTTCCCAGAGCAGGTCGTAGACCGCAGGAGCGAATTCAGTCGGGATGTAGAGTTCATAGCCCAGTTCGCCCAGATAGGTGACCCGGAAGGCCAGGACTTTAGCGTAGCCCACGTTGATTTCCTGCATTGTCATATAAGGAAAGGCTTCGTTCGACAGATCGGCCTCGGTCACACGACTGAGCAATTGCCGGGACTTGGGCCCCTGCACGTCGATCATGGCGTAGGCTGAAGTGACGTCGGTCATGAAGCAGTGTGATTCTAACGGGATATGCCGCCTGAGCCAGGTTTCGACATGGCGGTGGGCAGCGTCAGAGCAGATGACCATGAAAGCCTCCTCCGCCAGCCGGGTGACGGTCAGGTCCGCTTCAATGGTTCCGCGCTCGTTCAGCCATTCAGTGTAGGTAATCTTACCGATCGGGCCGTCCACGTCATTGGTCGAGATATGATTGAGGATAGAGGCAGCATCATGTCCTTGCACGAGAAACTTGGACATCAATGACAGGTCCATCAGGATGACCCCTTCGCGGCAGGCTTTATGCTCGGCCTCGTGATAAGGGAACCAGTTCTGGCGGCCCCAGGAATACTGCTCGATTTTGGGTTCCACACCTTCGGGGGCAAACCACTCCGGGTATTCCCAGCCGGCCGCCTCGCCGAAAAAAGCTCCGGCCTTGGCCAGGCGTTCGTGCAAAATGGACTTGCGCGCGCCGCGGGCGGTGTGCAGTTGTGAGTTGGGAAAGGCCTCCTTGTACATCAGCCCCAGGATCTCGACGGTGCGATCGTGCAGGTAGCGCGGGGTGTTCTGGA
This sequence comes from Anaerolineales bacterium, assembly GCA_016928525.1. The sequence goes on from JAFGKO010000274.1 coordinate 7,975, forward strand.
AGCGCAGCATACGGTCGATATGGATTTCGCCCACGTCCATCGGCGGGTGCCCATCGATCATCCACTGCGCCAGCACCTGGCCGACCCCGCCGCCCAGCAGGATGCCCAGCGAGTTCATCCCCGCGGCCACGTAGAAGTTGCGCAGTTCGGGCGCTTCGCCCATCAGGAAGGTCATGTCGGGGGTGAAGCTCTCCGGGCCGCAGAACAGCTTGCGGATGTGCGCATCTTGCAGCGCGGGGACGCGCACCATTGCATCTTCGATGTAGGGCAGCATGCGATCCCAGTCAGGCTGGATTTCGCCGAATTCAAAGTCTCTTGGGATGCCTTTCATGCCCCAGGGAGCGGCCACCGGTTCGAACAATCCCAGCATCAACCCGCCGACCTCCTCGCGGAAGTAAGCATAGCGATCCACATCTTCCAGCACGGGTAGGTCGGGTGTTGCGCCCGCCAACGGCTCGGTGATGAGATAGTAATGCTCGGCGGCTTGCAATGGGATGTCCACCCCCGCCATCTTGCCGACCTGGCGGGCCCACATGCCCCCACAGTTGACCACGTACTCCGCTTCGATCTCGCCCTGCTCCGTCACCACGCCAGTGGCGCGTCCATGCTTCGTTTTGATCCCGATGACTTCGACGCCTTCGAGGATGCGCGTGCCCTGGTTACGAGCGCCTTTGGCGAGCGACATGGTCACGTCCACGGGATTGGCGCGCCCGTCTTCGGGCGTATAAAAGGCAGCCTTCACATTGGAAGCGTCAGCGATCGGCCATAGCTTCTGGAATTCGGAGGGGGAGATTTCGTCTATCGTAATGCCAAAGGCGCGCACGAAAGCCGCATTGCGGCGCAAAGCCTCGACGCGCGATTCGCGCGCCGTAATTTGCACATATCCGATAGGTTTGAAGCCGGTTGAAACGCCGGTTTCCTGTTCCAGGTTTTTATACAGTTCACGGGTGTAATGCGCCATGTAAAGCAAAGTCTCAGAAGCAAACCCGCCGCTGACGATCAGTCCGGCCGCGTGCCAGGTAGTACCGCAAGTCAATTGCTTGCGTTCCAGCAAAACCACATCCTTCCAACCCAATTTAGTTAAATGATAGGCCACATTGCAACCGATAACGCCTCCGCCAATGATCACGACCTGTGCGTGAGCAGGAAGGTTATTGCTGGCCGATTTTGATTTTTGCGTGTTTTCCATAACTGGACTCCCTGAACCGGATTACTTCTTCCCAAGTATAAAATAAATATTTTGCATTGGCAACACAAGAAAAGTGTTGAATTTGAATTTTACGCACTGTTTTTATGGCTAAATGTCATATAATCGATGATATTATTGCGTATACATAAGTTGTACATAGATTGCCTTTATGCTTAAAACAAAACAAGTCTCGTTTGAAAGAGACTTGTTTTTGTATTCCTAAAAATTGCGCTTTTATTGAGCGTGCAAACCCAACACTTTACGAATTTTTTCAACTCCACGATTCTGAAGGACTTTTACGTTGTTTACACTCTTGCCAATAATTTTGGCGGTTTCCTGCAAGTCCATCCCTTCCAAAAATCGCAGTACGATCACATGACGCTGGTCGACAGTCAGGTCGTTATTGATTGCCAGTAGAACAGTGTCCAGCAATGCTCGATTTTCAATCTCATCTTGCACTGTAGTTGTTTCACCTGAAATGTATTCGACAATTTCAATAGGGGCAATATGTTGGTCGTAGCGGGTTTGATCGATGAACAAATGGTACGCAATCTGGTACAAATAAGAACGTAGATTCTTGTGTGGCCCTTGTCCATCTGCTAACTTTTCCAGAAGCTTTGAAAATACGTCTCCGACGATCTGATCGGCCTGTTCAGGATCATGGCATAAGCGTAGAATGTAACCATATAAGGCAGGTGCATATGAATCGAAGATCTCGGCCAATGCGACTTGATCGAGTCGTCTGGCAGCCTTCAACAATACTGTCTCATCGCCTCTGTTGACAAACGCCGAAGAATAGGTCGAAGGAAACGCATTCTTTAGAAATGTATCGGACATTGTTTGCGAGGTGTTCATGATAGGACCTGGCCTTTTCGGATACTTCCGTTTTACGAGAACATGTTCTTGTTGATAATCGATAAACTACACTCTGTATCAAGGTTCGTTTCAATGCTATAATACGACCGTTGTGTCAGTACTAAAACTTCAGCATTTAGCGGGCTTATGTCTACCAATGAATTTGCTTTCTCGTTTCCCTTTGAGACCGTTCAAAATGGATTTAGAAACTCGATGCAAATTGCCTTTGTAAAGCCTTAATCTATATGCATTATACAATTCAAGAGGTAACAAAGCAGTAACAGGGATATTTTTTAAAGTCGCAATTCTTCTTTTTTTCGTCATAGTTTAAAAGTGGTTATGTCGGCAGACTCTTGAACTTAACAGACCAAAATTGATGAAGTTTTCTAGCGATGTGTTGGTTTCCTTGTGTGGTTTAGATATTTTTCTTAATATGGAGTAAGTAATGGTCAATCGAATGGAACTCGCCCCGAAGGTGTTGCTTGTCAGCAACCAGCAGACAACTGGACCACTTTTGGCTTTCAGCCTTCAGGAACAACAGCAGTTAGATGTTATCCTCGAAGCCGTTCCTTCCAATGCGGTCGTTCGTTCAGTGGATGAAAATCCCGACCTGGTTGTCCTGGATATTAATCTTCCTGAAGACCAAATAGTGGATATCATCAAACGGCTGCGCGTGGAAACGGCTGTGCCGATCATGCTGTTGACTTCTATCCGCTCGGAAGAATTCATGGTCGAGACTTATACTGCTGGCGTGGATGAATGCGTTCTTAAGCCAATTGGCCCCTCGCTCTTCCATGCCAAAGTCAAGGGCTGGTTGCGGCGTTCCTGGACTGTTCCAGCCGACACGTTGGATCCTATTAAAGTTGGAAACATCCGCTTGTTTCCAGCGGACCGGATGATGTTCCTGGAAAGCGGCGAATCGTTCCGGTTGACGAACCTGGAATTGCGTTTGATTTACTTTCTCATGTCACGACCCAATCGTACGGTGGCGTCTGAGGAATTGATCGAGCGCGTTTGGGGGTATCGAAGCGACGGTAACAATACCGCGCTCAAGAATTTGGTCTATCGCATCCGGCGCAAGGTCGAGCTTGATCCCGTTAAACCGCAAATCGTTCAGACTGTAGTGGGAATCGGTTACAAATTTGTTCATGAATAGAATTGTTCCTTAACAGGGTAGGCCCTGTACCTTTTGAGCCTTAATGAAAATGAAAAAAATGAGGCCACTCCTTGGAGTGGTCTCATTCGCTTTTAGGATTGGTCCAGGTTGGACCTGGAATGGTCTACCGGCTGACCAGCACGTAGATGCCAGGCTGGGTGACCGTGATGACAAACTCGCCGCCTACCACGCTGCCGCCAGGCAATTCCACCCATTGCGCGCCATCCCAGAACATGACAGCCAGGTCGGCATCTTCCATGCCCGCGGGGATTGGGAAGGAAAGCTCGATCGCAAGGTTCGCCACCTGGGAAGTAACCTTCAAAGCTGAAACGAAGGTATTGCCCTGTCCAAGAGCAGCAGGCAGTTGGCTCTGCGCTAGCGGTGTGGCCGTATATTGTGCACCACTGCGAGCAGTGGGGACAATAATTATAACGCCACCACCTTGGCATGGATTGAAGGGATTGGGATTGGTAGCTCCGAGCCCATTGTCACTATAGGTTGGAGCGCTGGTTTCATTGACAAACCCTTTGGGAACATTTAATCCATATCCGTCATTGCTGGTAAATGCGCCGCCATCCAGGTAGACGCAAGTAGCATCTGCGTATGCACCATCCCCTGCATTGTCTAACGCATTTACATTGGTCAGGGTGATATACCCTGCAGATTGAGCCCACACCCCATAGCTGTTCAGGTTGTTGCCAAAGATGCTGTCTTCTATTTCGATATAATCAACCGCCTGGATGTTTGCACCAAACTGACCGTTGTCGTTGGCAACTACATTCGACAGTTCGACAGCACCACCGCTATCAATCATCAACCCGTAGCCTTGTTCTGCGGGCGAGACATTGTTGCTGAAACTGCTGTCGGCAATGTTCACATCCCCGCTTGCAAACAGATTAGCGCCGAATAAGTAATTTTCATCTGCTGTGACTGTCTCTAGATTGATCATGGACGCCGAGGCGTTTACATTACCAGCCACACTTAGACCAAAACCGTGATAAACATCAGCGCCAGCAGCATCCTCTGTTGTTCCGAAGTTGCGATCGAAGGAGCTATCCTGGATATCGACCTGTCCGTCGGCCTTGATATCGGCGCCGATCAGGCGGTTTTCATTGGCCTGGATGTTATCCAGAGCGACATCCCCTGGGGTTACGATGATCAAGCCTGTATCGTCGATGAAACTGGTCGAGTCCGTCACATTCCGGTTGAAGAAGCTATCTTCGATATATACATCCGAACCCTCTAATGAAGCGCCCCACAGGAAATTATCGTTGGCCTCCACACCGCTGAGGGCAATTTCACCCTGCGAGACAACCGTCAGACCGTAGCCAAAGAACTCAGCCCAATTGGTGGTATACATCAAATTGCCATTGAAGGAACTGTTGGCAATGGCAACATCATCTACCGCTACTATGTCAGCGCCAAAGAGCTGGTTGTCATCAGCGATCACGCCATTGAGCGTAACATAACCACCGCTCTTGATCTCCAGGCCCTTGCCATCGACCACATTCCAATCATTCGAGCCGTTGTCGTCGACCTTGCTTCTGTTGACGGTAACGTCCTCGCCGGCGTCGATAAACACCCCGGCGACGTCGTTGTTGACGAACTCGCTGTCTTCGACTACCACATTTCCGACCGAATATACAGTGAGGCCGGTATCGCCTGCCACACCCGAGACAACGATATTCCTGATTGTGACCGATCCGCCCCAGGGATTGGTTTCGCTACCAATGGCAATGGGGACGGAAAAATCGGAAACGCCATTGATGGTCCCATTGCTATCAGTGTTCCCATCCCAGCCGCCCTGGATGGTCAAGTTATTTATGCTCATATTGCCGACGGCATTGTTGTCAAGGACAAACTCGCTTGCAGTTGGGTCATTGACGCTGCTGTCATAAGAATCTTCGATCCATATTGTACCGGGCCCGTCCGGTGGGTAGATGGCCAGATAAGCCAACAGACTCGCCAGACTGGTGGGGTCATAATAAATGGTACCATCAACTTCTGGAACACTGCAGCCAGCATCGCCCGGTTTTGCGTTACTCGGGCACCACATCGGATCACCGGTGACGACGATCGCAGCCGCTTCTTCGGTTGCTAGTGGCTCGGTTTCACCCTCAGCATTGACAACAACAATTTCTGTGTTATCCGGCAGTTGCTCTATCAAGCTGGGTTCTTCCGCGGCTATCTCATCGGCTTCGCCTTCGTCGGTTTCGGCGCTGGCTTCTGCTTCCGGGGTAGCTTCTTCAGCTTCACCTTCGCCAGTTTCATCGGCGACTTCTTCTTCCGGGGCAGCTTCTTCAGCTTCGCCTTCGACGGCCTCATCGACTACTTCTGCTTCTGGGGTGGTTTCATCAGCTTCGCCTTCGCCGGCTTCATCGGTCTGCGTTTCAGCATCCCCCTCATCGACGCTCTCGCCTTCCGGCTCTGCTGTTTCAGCAGTCGTCGTGTCTGGCGGCGCTCCGTCATCTGCGTAGACCGTGGTCGGCCCCAGGGCGCTGAAGAGCATGACGATGATCAGGGTTAATGACAAAGAAAATAGGTGTTTCTTATTCATTGTTTCCTCCAAAACATGATCAGGAAATGATAGTTGCTTGTTGCCGCGCAATGGATAATTGCAATATCATATTAAATGGGCAACGAATGCACACGTGCTGACTACATTATATAATTCACAGGTAACAAAAGGGTAATAAAAGTGCTTCACTGAGGTCGTAAAAAGAGCCACTTTTGTCACAGCTTGGCAGGATTGCATGGCTGGTCGATCGATTGATACCCTCTAGCGGCAAATTTCCATGTAACCCACCCATAAAGATTATACAACATATGAGGGGGGAAAGTCCAGCATTTCCCCAAAAAATCAGCAATTCTCAATATGTCATTGCAAGCGCTCTTCCCTGACACCGACTGCCAGGATGGTGTGCGAGGCAATCTACTTGCCAAAACAGGGGATGGCTTCGACGGGAAAACGCCATCTCACAATGACACTATTCGAATTGAAAAAATAGCTACCTGACAGTTTGTTTCAAAAGCAGTCCGTTGGTCGAGTAGGCGGTGTTTTTCCGCCGTATCGAGACCAAAATGGCCAAAAGAATCCCAGAAATTGGTGGTCTCCCCGGCCCGCCGTGGTCCGGGGCGGGCGATACTCCGCTTCGCGGTACTCGACCACCGACAACAGTTTGAAATTGAAAAATAAAAAAGCAGGTCGAATGCTACGTCCGGCCTGCTTTTAAGATATTTCGGGTTAGACCTACTCGGTCAATTCCATCTTGGCAGGTTCCTGTTGCTGGTAATTATCTCCGGGATCATAGTTGATGTTCAAGTCGCCGTTGCCACAGGTCTCGACGGTGTAGCCAATAATCTGGCCGTTGATTACTGAACCGCTATCGCCTTTGACTTCAACATGTGAGGAGACCGCCAGGATCGTCCCTTTGATCAAGCCATCGGCTGTTCCGTTAATAGTGATATTCGCGTTATTACCATAAGGCAGGTAGATCAACATATTTGCGTTCGGACCGATCGTGGGCGCGGTCATCGTAATATCGGCATTGCCGTTCCACCACACATCGCCGGATTCCATGTAGAAGGTGGTGTTGGTGGCAACAATCGTAGCGTTTGCGTTGAAATGCATGCCATCTGAAGTACCTGTAGAATAAACCACCATGTGATCGGCTATAAAGTCCCCTCGTATATCGAAATCTCCATCATTAAGACGGAAGCTGACGTAATTGGCTGTGATGTTGGCATTTAGACTCACATCACCATTAATGCAATAGTTGCCTGGGGTGAAGATCCAGTCCCCATTGGGGATATGGATACCGTCGTAGATTCCGGGATAGAATGTGTGCGTGTCCTCGTCCCAGGAACCAGGGTCTGTGCATTCTATGCTGGGCGCTGGCAGGTCGATCCTTGGTGGGTATTCGACCTGTTCTGCGCCTCCTACAAGCGGGTCGTCGAATTCAACGCTCCCATTTGTGCAGAATGGATTGGACGAATTCACGACGGAAACGGCTGTGTCTACATCAATGGAGCTATTGCCCCCCGCTCCCATGGCGCATGCGCTGGAAGAATTGACAAAAATACCGCTATTGTCGACAATCACGTTTGAGTTACCACAGTTGTCAAATACAGGATTCTTAGGATCATTAGTCTGCTTTAAGGCCACCAAGGCTTCCCCGTCAAACAACGGCCCGATACTGCTCAATTTGGTTTTGGATACCGCCTGCACGCGGTTGACCATCTCGTGAATGCCGACCACCCCCGCAAAGTAGGTATCCACGTGCGATTCGATCAGAACCTGGATATAATCGGGGTTCCCCGCATATTTGCCGCTGGTGGGCGGGCTGACCACCTGGACTATGTTCGTGTCGCCATTGTTATCATAGGTATTGTCTGCCGCGCGGGCCAGCCCGGCTGCCTGCCAATCGCCCCCGCGTATTTTGGTCAATGCAGCAGACAGGACAGCGGCATCCGCAGCGTTCTGGGCATGACGGCGGTCCGAGTAGGCATTGCCGCCGTCAATGGTCAGGCCGGTCAACCCCACCAGGCCGAAAATGGCGAACACAATCAGGATCAGCGCCTGTCCTTTTTCATATTTAGAGTGATTCATGCTACGGCTCCTAAAATATACATAGGTTGCTACGGTTACTACTATATATTTATTATATCTTCTGCCACATAGAGTTCAACTATCAGAACTGATAGTTCAGGCGATAGGGACAAATGGGGGATATACGTATATCCCGGGATAAATATTCCCTGGCGGAGGCTGTTATTCTACCGTTACGCTTTTAGCCAGGTTCCTGGGCTGGTCCACGTCCAGTCCGCGGATGAAGGCGATGTGATAAGCCAACATCTGCAGCGGGATAACGGTCACCACCGGGCTGAGCATCCAGGGCGTTTCGGGCACCCACAGGATATGGTCAGCCATACCCTGGACCAACTCATCTCCTTCGGTTGCAACGGCGATCACGACCCCACCGCGCGCCTTGGCCTGCTGGATCTGCGAGATCATTTTCTCGTGCCACGGGTCTTTTGGGGCCAAGCACAGGACCGGCATATTTTCGTCGATCAAGGCAATCGGGCCGTGCTTCATCTCGCCAGCCGGGTAGCCCTCGGCATGGATATAGGAAATTTCCTTGAGTTTTAATGCGCCTTCGTAAGCGATGGGCATGTTGATGCCACGCCCCAGGTACAGGCAATTGTGGATGTCTTTCAGGGTGAAAGCAATACTTTCGATGCCCGGTTCGCTATTCAGTGTGCGGCTGGCCAGGTCGGGTACCAGGCGCAAGTCTGCTACCAGGGCGCGGCGGGTTTTCTCGTCGAGCGCGCCGCGCAGTTCAGCCAGTAGGATGGCCAGCATGTATTGGTCCACCAGCGGGGCGGTAAAGGCCTTGGTCGAAGCCACGCCGATTTCGGGTCCGGTTTGCATCGAGATGTAGCCGTCCGCGATGCGCATGGCCTGCGAGCCAATCGCATTGACGATGCTCCACAACACTGCGCCTTTCTTGCGTCCCTCCTCCATCGCGGCCAGCGTGTCGGCTGTCTCCCCGGATTGCGAGATTGCCAGTACAACCGTGTTTTCGTCGATGATCGGGTCGCTGTAGCGGAACTCCGAGCCAATCACGACTTCGACCGGAATGCGCGCGATCTTCTCGATCAAGATTTTCCCTACCAGGCCGGCATAGGCCGCCGTGCCGCAAGCTGTGATGTAGATACGCTGGATGCGTTTTGCCAGTTCCGGCGTCAGATTGAGTTCGGGCAGGCGGATGCGGCTTTCATTGAAATCCACGCGTCCGGCCAGGGTATCGGTCAGCGAACGCACCTGCTCGTGGATTTCCTTTTGCATGAAGTGGCGATATTCGCCCTTTTCAGCCGAAACCGCATCCCAGGCAATGGTGTGCACATCGGGTTGTACCGCCTGGCCATCGAGCGTCTCGACTTGCACTTTATCTTTGGTGATGACGGCCATCTGGCGCGATTCCAGGAAGATGACTTTGCGGGTATGCTCGAGGATAGCCGGGATGTCGGAAGCGATATAATTTTCGCCTTCGCCCAGCCCGATGACGACCCCGCCAGCGTTGCCGATGCGGGCACACACGATTTTATCCGGCTCATCGGCCGATAACAGTACGATGCCGTGCGCCCCCTGCACCTGGTTGAATGTGCGCCGGGCTGCCTCGGTCAGATTCAGGCCTGCCGCCTGGTGATGTTCCACCAGGTGCACAATGGTTTCGGTGTCTGTGTCTGAATTGAAGTGTGTGCCTTCGGCGGTTAATTCGTCTTTGAGTTCAAGGAAGTTTTCGACGATACCGTTATGGACCACCACCACACGACCAGACGCGCCCAGGTGGGGGTGTGCGTTGCGCGCGGATGGCGCGCCGTGCGTAGCCCAGCGGGTATGACCGATACCGGGCGCGCCATTGGCGGGTGCGCCGTGCACCAGCTCGACCAGGCGCGCCAATTTGCCCGCGTCTCGCCGGACCTCGATCTTGCCTCCCTGATAGACAGCAAGACCGGCCGAATCGTAGCCGCGGTATTCCAGACGCTTGAGTCCATTCAGGATGATAGGCGTCGCATCCTGTGGGCCGATATATCCAACGATTCCACACATAGTAGGGATCCTCCGATTTTTAGAGAGTAGATAATTAGAGAATAGATGACCAGAGAGTGGGAAAATAGAGGTTCATCCATCGTGAATGCGTGGGTGCAAATCTGCCCACTATTCTCTACTCTCTGCTCCCTATTCCCTTTTTCGCCATCCTTTGCAGTTTTGTCCGCGCTGTTACCAGCACGGCTTTGAGGCAAAGTTTTTTCGGAGGGAAAGGTGGTCGGGTGATGGCGCACCCGGAGGGCTTCCGCTGATCTGTCGATTTTTTTTACCTCACCCCGACCCTCTCCTGGAAGGAGAGGGGAAGTAAGGAAATTAGCTCCATCTCGCGATGGAGAACCCTCTTCCTCGTCATCCTGCGACTTCGGGTCTCGCTATGCTCTTCGACTTCTCTTAGAGCTACTCGACCCTCCGCTTAGGACCATGCGCTGTCTTTCCCTGGAAGTTGTGTCAGGCGCCTCCTTTCGGGTTGATTTTGCGGCGATTATACCGCACTTGAACGGCAAACCCCCTTCGGGGATGATATCCCCTTTGGGTAACGCGGCAGGCAGGTTGAAGGTCCGACCTGCTGCGGGTTTATATCAGAAAACTATTCGGTCAACTCAACTTCAGGCATTGTGATGGCATCATAGTTTTGTTCGTTATTGTATTTGATGACAACGTTGCTATTTCCCTTTACATCAATGCGATAGCCGATGATCTGGCTGTGAAAACCGCTCTTCGAGTCGTTTCCGTTGATGTGAATCGTAGCGCCGGGCGCCAGGATCGTCCCTTTTATGGAGGAGCCTCCACCGGCATTGAGTACCGCTTTGCTCTTGTTGTCGATGGGCATGTAGACCAGCAGTCCGGCGAGTTCCCCTTTTTTGGGAGCGCTGAGTTCAAGGGTCGAGGTACCTCCCCAGTATAGTTCGCCACTAACGACAAAGGTCACGTTGCTGCCTGAAAGATGCCTACCGTCGACAATGAAATTATTGACACAGTAAATACCCTTTCCCAATTCGCGTACATCGGGAGGTGGAAAATCCTCATCCCATGAGCCAGCGCTCATGCTGTAGCCTGTCTCACTGATTTCGGCTTCTTTGGTGCAGCCAACTTTGGGCGGCATAAAAGGCGGCGGGTAAGGAACGGGGGTCCGACCGGTGCTAGGCGGGTAGGGTGTGAGCAGTTGTGGTTTTTGGATGGAGGCGCCGCCAACAATGGTGATGGGATAGCCGTCTCGTATGCGGATGCTGCCGTTAGCCTGTTGGAGCAAGGCGCAATCGGGATTGTCCGAGTTGATAAAAACGCCACCGCCGGTTATATCTAACGTAGCCTCCTCGCGCAGCCAGAAACTCTTGTTGTTTTCACAATCGCTGGTAGGTGCCAGGCTGACCACGGCATAACCGTAAATCAGTTCTGCTAATTCCGGTGTTTTTGTACGGGTAACGGAACTGACCCGGTTGATGATGAAATCCCGACCGATAATGCCGCCAAAATATGTGTCAACCCGCGAGGTGATGATAATCTGGATATACTCGATATCGCCAACGTGGTCGCCATCAGTAGGCGGACTGTATACTTGCACAGTACTCGTTGCGCCATCGTTTTTGTAGCCATTTAGTGCGGCAACCTCGTTTGCTCTCTGAACGAAATTTTCACCCCGTACCCGGGCCAGGGCGCTGGACAGGGCGGCGCTATCGGCGGCATTTTGCGCTTTGCGACGGTCAAGAAAGACATTACCACCATCCACAACCAAGGCGATAATGCCTATCAGGGCTACCATGCCAAGCACGACCAGCACCAGCACCTGGCCGCGTTCGTAACGGGCTGCATTGCTCATGTTGATCCTTTTTACGCTATGGGCATATTGGTCTTAAGATGGTGTCGGTCACGCTGCCAGTTAACGGGATCGTATTCGATCCAATGATAGGGCCGATGAAGGGCATACCAATCCGATGCGGATAGGATACGTTTACCTGGATTCCTTTGCCCTCGCAGTTGGGCGCGCCATCTGGATAACTGATCACAACGGTCACGTCCGGATCGTTTTGTAAATCGATGGGGGATAGCGATGCAGAGCGTACGCGCGCCTCGATATTTGCGTCATCGCCAGGGTGGATAGAGCCATACAGTGCGCCTTCTTGTGCGGCGTCACGTAACTGGACGAATTGAAACAGGGCGATACCGAACTCAACTGCGCCAGCCAGGAGCATCATGATCACTGTCAGGCTGATGGCGAATTCAACTAAGCTTTGCCCGCGTTCTTTAGAGTGGGGGGAAAATCGTGCGTTTGTCATGGGAGTTGACCGTTGTTCTGTGAATCCAGTTGGACGCAGCCGCCTTCGGCAAAGCGAACCAGGAGGCGTTCGGTGCCATTGCTTTGGTATGTCTTTTTGGTTTTTATCTCCAGTAGCTTGCTCGATGCAGGAGTGATGGTCAAATCTCCACTGAAGTTCGAGATCGTAGCCGGTGACCCACTTTCGTTGCCAGTCCAAATAGGTATACCGCCGAGTTCGATTGTTTGAAGTCCGTTGCCTTGCGCGTTGTTAAAATAAACCTGAATTTCAGATATGGTAATCGTCGAGGCTCCATAGTTGAAAATCGTGAACCCAAACGGATTTGTTTTGAACTCACTATGACGCGGATCGCAGCCTGTGACGATACTGACCGTCACAGTTGCTGTGGCTTGATTGGAGGGTAGGGTTTGCGCGCCGTTCTTCGCTGTGGCAATTGCTGTATTAACGACAGATCCGGCGCTGGCATCCTGCGTGGTGATGGTATAGTTGGCCGTGCAGGTTACAAACCCTCCGACCGGAATTGAACTTGCAGGTGGTGAACAGGTTACAAACACTTTGTTATCTGCTACCGTGAATGGAGCGGAGAGCACAGTATTACCGGTATTGCGTAGTTTGTAGATGTAGGTAATGGTCTGCCCGATGCTGTTTGCAATAGCCGGATTGGCAGTTTTCTCGAGCGTCAAGCGAGGGAATGGATTGGTGATCACCGTAGCGTAGACTGGGGTGGAGGTCACCAGATTTGAACCGGCGTTCGCAGTGACAGTCGCTGTATTGGTGATCGACCCGTTATTCAAATCCTCTTGTGTAATTGTGTGCGAGTGTGTACAGGTCGTGGTTGCGCCCGGCGCCAGCGGACTGGTTGCCCCAGAACAATTAACCAGGGTGGGATACTGGCTATCTGTTATCGTGAAAGGCGCGGTTAGGGACAGTGTGCCCGTATTTCTTATAGTATAGATGTAGTTAACAACCGTTCCAAGCGTTTGGGCCGGATTTGGCGAGGCAGAAATCGTCAGGGTGATTTTCGGTAACGCTGTGATGAGCACCGAGGTGCTGGCCTGATTGGATGTCACTGTCTGGCCGGAGTATCTGGCTGTGGCGGTGGCGTGGTTGGTCACAGAGCCTGCATCGGCATCGGCCTGCGTAATCGCGTAAGTACCTGTACAAGTTGTCGTAGCGTTCGGTGCGATAGAACCGGACGCCCCAGAACAATCGATCGTCGTAACTTTATCGTCCGAAATACTATATGGTGAAGTTAAGTTGACAGGTCCGGCGTTGCGAAGTGTGTATGTGTAAGTGATGACCTGCCCGATCGCGGTTGCGGTGTCAGGAGAGGCGGAAATGGATAGCACCAGAGGCTTGGTAACAACGGTTGCGCTGGCCAAGTTCGAGATGGCCTGACTGCATGAAGCAATCGCGAAATTGGTTACGAAACCATCGTCGATATCGCCGCTTGTAATAAGATAGCTCCCGATGCAGGTTGTTGAAGCTCCGGGCGCCAACGGGCTGGCAGCCCCCGAACAGTTTACGGCAGGGAGGGTGTCGTCGGTTATGCTGAAGGGCCCGTTTAGGGTAACGTTGCCGGTGTTTTGCAAGGTGAATGTGTAAGTGACCGTGGTTCCCTGGTTGAAGGCTATGATTGGCGTTGGGGTTACTTGCAGGTTCACTTGGGGATTTTGTGTTGCAATGATCGTAGCAGTGGCGGAGGGGGAGGTGGTAGCGCCCGCGGTAGCGGTCGCCGTATTGGTCACAAAACCTTTATCCAGGTCGGCTTGAGTGATCGTGTACGTGCCGGTGCAGGTGGTGGAGGCGCCCGGCGCAAGAGGACTGGTTGCTCCTGCGCAACTGATGCTCCCCACTGTATTGTCTGAAATGCTGTACGGCGAGGTCAGACTGTTCGCACCGCTGTTGGAGAGTGTATACGTATATGTAATAACCTGGCCCAACGTATCATAGGTTTCCGGCGAAGCTGTAATCGCCAGGTCTAGAGAATACGAGCCCCCTCCCGCGCCTCCCCAGGCGGCAGGGACCGCCGTCACTTCAATGGGAATCTCGCCCACGATCGTGCGCGAGGCGGCTGATTCGATCTGTAAGGGGTCTAGCGGGATAAATGGAATGACGGGCGCAAAAAAGGCGGACACGTAAACGCTGATGCGGTCACCGTTCTGGATGGGATCCTGCGAAAGGGAGTAAACGAGAGTACAAGTGTTGGAACTGGCGACTTCCGGGTCCGGGTTGATGGTGAGCGGATTTGTAATCGGAACTGGATTCCCACTGCCATCGATACCACGATCATACGTGATATTGACATTTGTAAAGTCTGTGATGAAAGCCACGCGGTTGGCCTCGGCGAGGATTCCGTTACAGTCGCGGTAGTGTTGCGTGTCAAGCGAACCATCACCATTGGTGTCCACCAGCCCTATGGCGGACCCATAGCGAACGGCCTGGCGGCTGGCTGTGTTAACAGAAGCGAAAATGAAGAGCAGCCGACCAACTTCCAATAGCCCATACACAACCAGGAGCAGGATCGGCAGAACGAGCGCGAACTCAGCCATGGCTTGTGCGGCAGGTTTGTTATTTGCTTTCATCTTTTTTATAAACATTGCTTAGTTTCCTACTTTTAGTTTACTATTCGCCCCGGTATGACCAATCCTACTTCGGTACCAGAGCGCTTAACAAATTTGGAAAGTAAATGATCAAGATTGCACTGATCAAGAAGAACGGACCATATGGGATGAAAACCATCCAGGCATCCTGTTTATACCGTCTCACTACTAACATAATAACAAGTATTGGGATTGTTATCAAGCCACCCAACAAGATTCCAACCAGTAATCCAAACCAGATCAACGGCCAGCCGAGGATCAATCCTAACACACTTGCGAGGATAACGTCTCCTGCGCCGAGCGCTTCCTCGTCATCGGCTTCCTGTTCGGCGGCTCTCATTTTACGGGCGCGGATACGTGCAAATATAGTGCCAAGTAGATAGAAGACCAACATGACCCCGAAGCCGCCCAGTCCGCCTAGAAGTGTAGGCCCCAGCCCGTGTAACAGCCAGCCGACCCCAAGTCCAAGAACCGCACCGAAGATGCTGACGGGATGGAGGATGAGGCGATGTTCCAGGTCTATTACAAACACAACTCCAAAATAGGTCAGCAAAAACAATCCAGCCAGATACGCAAGCAATGTATTGGGAATGGCATTTGCGAACTGCCTCAATGGCAGGAACCAGAGCCACAGGCTGGCTATCAGTCCCAGGATTTGGACAATCCAGGCGCGCAGGCTGCGACGTTTCCCGCAGGTTGGGCATCCAGCCAGTGCAAGATATTTTTTTATGGATAAAGGCGAGTTGCAATGTAAGCAGACCGGACGGCTGAAGCGACGTGTAACAGGAAGAACGTCTGCCAGATAATTGACCAGCCAACCGGCTAAAAGTCCGGCAAGTAATGGCAGAATTATAAGTAAGTTCATCTCTTCCATTATATTCGATACAATTTGCAGCGAACATGATGTAAGCTAACTGTAAGGTTCTTGGCGAATCATCTAATCTGCCTTACAATCGTTCGAGACAAAAGGAGTATTTCATGGAAAAATTCATCATCGAGGGCGGCACCCCATTACGCGGAGAGGTTACTCCCTCCGGGAATAAAAACGCGGCCTTGCCTATCCTGGCTGCTTGTCTGTTAACAAATGAGCCTGTGATCTTACATAATATCCCCCAAATCAAAGATGTGATTGACATGCGATTGTTGCTGGAGAATTTGGGGGTTGATGTCGAGATATTGGGTAAGAACACGTGGCAGCTTACTGCTCGAAATTTGCGAACGGCAGATTTGGACCCTGAACTGTGCCGGCGCATTCGCGCTTCCATTCTACTTGCCGGACCTATGCTTGCTCGCATGGGCGAATTGCAGTTACCTCCCCCAGGTGGAGATGTCATTGGGCGCAGGCGTCTGGACACGCACATTTTAGCTTTACAGGCCTTAGGCGCCCAGGTGGAGTACGACCGTACTCTGGAATTCAAAGCTGCGAAACTGGTTGGGGCCGACATTCTTTTGGATGAAGCCAGTGTTACCGCAACGGAAAATGTAGTCATGGCTGCTGTGACTGCCGAAGGAAAAACCACTATTCGCAATGCAGCTTCAGAGCCACACGTCCAAGAGCTATGCAATATTCTTAATAGAATGGGAGCTAGGATAAGCGATATTGGTTCGAACACCATCCATATTGAAGGGGTTTCGCAACTACATGGAACAGAGCACACGATAGGCTCTGACCTGCTTGAAGTCATCAGTTTTGTAGGCGCAGCTGTCGTTACAGGCGGACAGGTGCGCATTCGGAATGCGGGGGTTCAATATTTAGAGATGGTTTCGCACGTTTTTCGACGCATGGGGGTAGTTTGGGATACGGATGGGAGTGATTTAGTGGTGCCAGAAGATCAACCGAAGGTAATTATTCCAGATATGGATGGCGCGATACCTGAGATCAAAACGAATGTTTGGCCTGCTTTCCCAACTGACCTGATCAGTATTGCTATTACTGTGGCAACGCAAATGACCGGTTCGGTTTTGTTCCATGACTGGATGTTTTCTGGCCGTATGTACTTCACAGATAAATTGGTAGGGATGGGCGCGCGCATCATTCTGTGCGACCCATATCGTTGTCTGATCCAGGGCCCTAATTCGTTATTTGCGGAGAAATTGGAAAGCCCGGATATCCGCGCCGGGATGGCCCTCTTGCTGGCGACCCTGGCGGCGAGGGGCCAATCAGTCATTCGGAATGTACGTCAAATCGATCGAGGCTACGAGCGGGTGGATGAAAAGCTGTGCCAGCTTGGGGCGCGGATCGAGCGTGTAGAGGAATGAATAATGAAGCGAGACGCGCTAACAACAGTGCGTCTCGCTTCTCTACAATATTTTTGCAGGTTTGTAATGGGCCTGGAAATCCTATGGGGGCAACATGATGACTCTCTCGCCTCGAATCACCATTGTCCATTTGTCGGAGTTGTTTGCGCATAGCGCATAGCCTTCAGCATTGAATGCTTCCTTAGAATCGGTACTCCAAGCCCAAGCGGAATAACAGCCTTGTGGTAAAGTCTGTACAGTGTCGCCGTTCTTGCTCAGGGAGTAAGAGCGATACCCGCATTCACCGAAAACGGTCTTATTCAGATATAAGGAAATTGTAACAGGAACTTTGTGCTCATTTACAATTCTGATAGTCGTTTTTGGGCCATCTGCCTCAGCGGGTATGAGGTGTTTCAGATCTTGACAGATATCTCCGGATGTTGTTGTTTCGGAACCCAGCGTATTCGTCGGCTGCGCAGAAATAGGTTGTGTGGGCAGTGGAATTGGAGTAGATGTCGGGGGTAAGGTTGGGACAGGTGTATCCGTTGGCGGGATGGGCGTAGCTGTAGGAAGAGCTGCCTGGGTCTCAGCAACCATCGTCCAGGCGGCTGCGACCGCTGTTCCCTGGACATCTTCAGCGCTCATGGTAGGTTCTGGTTCAGGTCCGCAGGCGCTAAGGAAAAGTACGCTTGCAAACATGATGGTGAGGAGTTTCTTCATTTTAGGTGTAACTCTCCAATCGTTTTAGTAAAGATTTAGGGTTTGCTAGGCTTTGCCGTGAAAGGGGCCGGATTTGGGGTGAGAGCGTGCGTACGCACGCTCTCACCCCAAATCCGGGTAGCTACCACGGAAATTTTCCCGAAGAGCCAAATTTAGCAGTTTGGAGCACAGCCTGCTTTGAGTATGATACGTTCATTTTCAACCCAAAGACTGTAGTTCCCTGGCCGCGTAATTGTATCCCCGCCAAACACCTTGAAATCTTGCTTGCCATCGACGAAAGCCGAAGCCCAGAAAGTCCCGACTGGAACATTCACAGTAGTATTGCTATCGAAAGAGGCTGAAATGATGCCGCATTGTCCAAGTTCCGTAGTAAACCCTAATGCTATGACAACGTGACCTTTAGGTTTTGTGTTGTTCACAATTCTCAACCTTGCGCTCTCGCCATCCCAGGCTGTCAAAGGCTGGTTACAAGGATCACTCGCTCCAACTGACGCGGCCGTTGTGTTCGTAGGCAGGATGTTAACGGGTTGAGTTGCAATGGATTGAGTGGGTGATGCTATGCTCAATGGTGGAACCGTATTGATTGGAAACGGGGTTGCTGTAGGGGCTTCCGTGGGTGGGATGGATGTGGCTGTTGGAATAGCAGCCTGTGTTTCTGCCACCATGGTCATGGCAGCCGCCATGGCTGTGCCTTGAACGTCTGCAGGGCTCATGGTTGGTTCCGGTTCAGGTCCGCAAGCGGTCAGCAAGAGTGTTAGTATTGCAAATGCTATTAAAATTCGTTTCATAGAACTGTTATTCTCCAGTATATTATTTTCTTACTTTGTTACTGTGACTTTATCTTTCATAAAAGTGATTGCCACTTCGTTGTTTTTGCCTAGACTAAATGAACCCTGGAATTGTCTCCCGCCCACCCAGGCGACATAAGTATACGTACCCGCTGGTGCAGAAACGCGCATCCCTTTAGCAACAGGATATTCAATAATTGTCGTATAGCCGTCCACTGTGGTGCAGTGCATGGATATATAAACTTCGGCTTTTGACCGGTTGATCAGGCTGACCTTTCCGTATGGGATTGCGGGCGGTAATGTACCATAGAAACGAGCATGTAGTGTTTCTGTGGCAGTTGGCGTGAACGGGGTGGTGGTAGGGAGAGTCCCTGTTGCAGTAGTAGTCGCCGTCACAGGCGTACCGGTTGCTGTCACGGTTGCATTCGGGTTCGGTGTCAGGGTATTCGTTGCTGAAGCGTTCGGGTCAGAGGTCGAGGTATTGGTAGCAGTAAAAGTCCCAGTAGCGGTGGCTGATTCCGTGAAAGTGGCAGTTGGTGCAGGGGTATCAGTAGCAGGTTCAAGGGTCGGTGTTGGTAGCGCGTTGAGTGTCTCCACTGCCAGAGTCAAGGCCAAAGCTGCATCGGTAGCCTGTACGTCAGCGGCAGGCGCACCCTCAGGTTGTTGCAATGACGGCAGCGCCGGAATGCAGGCGCTCAGGAAAAGCGCCATTGCCAACAAGTAAACCCCAGTCCTTTTCATGATCAACTCCCTTAATTTTTCTGAATAACATCCAGGAATTGGCCGAGCACATCCCTAAGCATGCGTTCGGGTAGAGCGCCAACCTGGCGATGCAAAATTTTGCCCCCAGCAACGAACAGCATGGTCGGGATACCCTGGATGCCAAACTTACCAGCCCATTCCGGGTTCTCGTCGGTGTTGACTTTTGCAATCAGCAACTTTCCTGAGTATTCTTTGGCCAGTTTATCCAGGACGGGCGCTACCATTTTGCAAGGGCCGCACCAGGGGGCCCAAAAGTCGACAATGACAGGCAACTCAGCTTGCAATACAGTTTTTTCAAAGGCTGCATCGGTAACGTGAATGGGTTCTTCCACCATTGTAAAAACCTTTCTGGGCGGTTGCCCTAAACCGCGGGTTCGCCGGGTTTAAAAATTTTGTAGGTTGAGCTTATTTTGGCGGTTTGACCTAGCATAATGCTGACCGAACAGTATTTGTGTTCCGAAAGCTTGATGGCCTGTTCCACATCTCTTACTTTCAAGCCATCACCCCAAAGAAGATACATGACTTCAATATCCGTATAAACCATCGGAAATTTGTCGGCTCGCTTGCCGCGTACCTTCACTTTGAAGTCTGTCGGGATTATTTTTTTCTTCTGGAGGATCGAGACAATATCTATGCCGGTACAACCAGCCAGCCCGACTAGAAGTAACTGCATTGGACCAATACTTTCGTCCATCGGGCCCATTTGGACAGTTCCGCCTTTGTCGCTCTCTCCAAAGAAGCTTAAGCCCCCTTTCCAGGTTGCGGTCACTTCTCTCCAGTCATCTGCCATCAAGTCCTCGCAATTTGCGAGTATAACACAAAACAACTTTGCCCCCATGATATAATGACCAGTCATGGTTGACATCCTTTCCCGCTGGCGCAGCGGTCTCTCAAAGACGAGCAAAGCAGCATTTGGACGGCTGGCGAGTCTGTTTGGGGCCACTGAAATTACAGACAAGACCTGGGATGAACTGGAAGCGTTGCTCGTCCAGGCCGACCTGGGGATCGAGACCACCACTGAAGTGATCGGCTCGCTTCAACGCCTCACGCGGACCGAAGGCCTGCTTCGCTCCGATGAACTGGGACAGGCGCTTCGGTCGGAGTTGCGCAACCGTCTGGACATGCCGCCCGTCATCGAATGGCCGGGGAACCCGTCTGTATTGCTGGTGGTGGGTGTGAATGGTTCCGGGAAGACTACGACCATCGCCAAATTAGGCCAGCGTTTTTTGGGTGATGGGCGATCCATTCTATTTGGCGCAGCTGATACCTTTCGCGCCGCAGCGGTGGACCAACTCCAGGTTTGGGCTGACAGGCTCGGGGTCGATGTGGTTGCGGGCGCGCCGGAGAGCGATCCCGGTGCGGTGGCGTTCAACGCTGTCCAGGCCGGAGTGGCACGCAATGTCGACCTGATTATCATTGATACCGCTGGCCGCCTGCACACTCGTTTTAATCTGATGGAAGAGTTGAAGAAGGTCCATCGCGTAGTGGGCAAAGCCCTGCCGGGAGCACCGCACGCTGTCTGGCTGGTGCTAGATGCAACTACAGGACAAAATGCCTTGCAGCAGGCGCGCGCCTTCAAAGAAGCGGTCAACGTCACGGGCGTGATTCTGGCGAAACTGGATTCTTCAGCACGTGGTGGGATGGCGTTTGCCATCAAGCGCGAGCTTGGATTACCGATATTATTTGCCGGCCTGGGCGAGAAGCCAGAAGATTTACAACCCTTTGATCCGGATGCTTTTATCGAAGGAATTTTATCTACAGGATAATTGTTACTTTTCAACAAATCGGGGCACGTTTCCCTTCTGATTTGAAGAAATATCTCATTGGAGGAACAATGCAGGATTTGCTCGACCGTTTACAAGAAGCAGGGGAACAGACTCAGCACCTCATGGTGCGTCTTTGACTTTGCCAACAAGGAACTCAAGCTCTCACAACTAGACAAAGAAATGGCAGTCCCAGGTTTTTGGGATGAACCTGCTGTTGCACAACGAACGATCAAAATCGCCAATGCTCTGCGCGAGGAAGTTGAATCGTGGGGCGGATTCGCGCGCCGCATTCAGGATGCAACCGAATTGGCCCAACTTGGCGATGAAGGTTTGCACGCCGAATTAGAGCTCGAAGTCGAGGGCATCGAAAAGGAGTTGGAGAAACGTTCTTTCACAGCCATGCTCTCAGGGCGCTATGATGCTGAGAATGCACTGCTGGCAATCCATGCAGGCGCGGGCGGCACGGATTCACAGGATTGGGCCGAGATGCTGGAACGCATGTATCTACGCTGGGCTGAAAAAAGCGGCTATGAAACTGAGATTCTTGACATGACTGAAGGCGAAGAAGCGGGCATAAAAAGTGTCACTATTGCAGTGGATGGTAAATATGCGTTTGGGTATTTGCGCTCTGAAAAAGGTGTACATCGCCTGGTGCGACTTTCTCCTTACGACGCTGCTCATCGTCGGCACACCTCATTTGCGCTGGTGGAAGTCCTCCCACAAATCGCGATGGATGATCCCGAAGTCGAAATCGATTCAAGCGATCTGAAAGTCGATGTGTTCAAATCGTCGGGCGCGGGCGGGCAGAATGTGCAGAAAAATGCGACGGCAATTCGCATTACCCATATCCCAACCGGGATCGTGGTTATTTGCCAAAATGAGCGTTCGCAGTTGCAAAACAAAGAAAATGCCATGCGTGTACTCAGGGCGCGCCTGCTGGAGATGAAGCAGGCCGAGAAAGATGAAGAGGTTGCTATCCTGCGTGGCGAATATACGAAAGCGGAATGGGGTAGCCAGATCCGTTCTTATGTCTTGCATCCATATCAGATGGTAAAAGATCATCGCACGGAATACGAACGCGGGAATACCCAGGCCGTGTTGGATGGCGATTTGGACGATTTTATGGAAGCGTACCTGAAGCAAATAAAATGAGACGTTTACGGTAAGCGGCGATCGTCATAGGGTTCCTGAATAAAGTTATGCATATGCAAGGATAATTCCAGAAATCTCGTTTTACAATTTTAGAATGGATTCAGTAGAACTTCTTCGCCGGGCAGTTCAGGCCGCACGCAGTGGACGGGAACTTACAGCGCGTGATTTGTTCCAGGATGTAGTCCGCTTGGATCCGAATAATGAGTTAGCCTGGATGTGGCTTACAGGTTTGCTCGACCCTCTCGAAGACCGGTTAGCGGCCTGCGAGAGGGTCTTGTCTATTAATCCGGGTAACCAACGTATACGCGCTTATAGGGACAAATTGCTCAAAGAACAAAATGCGGAGGAGCAGAAAAAGTTATCCAAACTTGACGAAGAAGTGCAGCAAGTACGCTGGTATATCGAAGACGGGAAGCGTGATGAAGGCTTGCTCCTTTTGCAAAAAATACTGCGAAATAGCAATGGTCACAAGGAAGCCTGGTTGCTATTTGCTGACCTTGCGGTTGGTATCGATGACAAAGTGCGCGCTTATGAAGAAATCGTACAAATCGACCCTTCAAACGAATCTGCGCGTGAGATGTTAAAACGGAACAGGTATTTTCAACGCAATCCTCTCGAACTGGCAGCCTATTATGAGGAAGAGGGGAAGTTGGATCAAGCCTTGGAACTGTACCATGTTCTGGCAGCGGGGGCAGGTGATGGGTCCGAGTTTGAACGCATATATAAAAATATCGTTCGCCTGGAAGATACTAAGATCGAAAACATCCGTCACATCCGGCCTGCCTTTACGATCTTTCGGTTAAGTGTGGGCCTTCCATTGTTATACATTTTAGAGGTGCTTATCCAGGAAGGGTTAAATCCAGTCAAATACCCGGCTCCCGATTTGTGGATTGGGATTCCCCTAGTGGTGTTTGGTAGTTTCTTGCTTGCGGTTGCCGGTATACGTTCGCGACACGCTATCTGGCAAAGATGGTTTGGCGAGCAAGAAGGCAGGGGTTCTAACGCTGCTCGGGCGCTCGTTGCAATGGCAGGTTGGATGATGGTGTTAACACCTCATCTGTTGTTAGTGTGGAATTCCTACCTGCGTATGCAGACATTTCAGACTCCGACCATACCGTGGATAAGGTAGAACATGTTTCCGTTGAATGATACTGAGCCCAGCCGCTATTCCTGGTTTCCGTTTATGACGGTCTTCTTGATTGCGATTAATACTTTTATTGAAATCGCCAAGCCCCTGTATTTAGCGGATAACATTGGCTTGTGGCAATACTGGGAATTCATGATGCGTTTTTATTTCACGCCTAAATTGATCCTTGCTGCTGAGGGGCCGGGGATATTATCGAGTTTTACATCCATGTTTATGCATGCGAATTTCGGTCATTTGTTGGGAAATATGTGGGCGTTGTGGGTGTTTGGACGCCGGGTAGAGGATGCCTGTGGCGCCTGGCGCTTTCTCGTTTTTTATCTTTTGGCAGGTATTGGCGCTGACCTGTTGACGACACTGGTTATGTACAATTCGCCTACTCCCGGAGTGGGAGCAAGCGGAGCCATTTTTGGCGTGATGGGTGCCTATCTGCTCTTGTATCCCGCTGGCCGGATACGCACTTTAGTGCTCATTAGTT
The DNA here is from genome assembly GCA_016928525.1 of Anaerolineales bacterium. Next base: position 31,712 of record JAFGKO010000274.1, read on the forward strand.
TTGTACCGGCCTGGCCGCGAATTCGGGCTGGTTGGGTTGTGCTCTACTTCCTGGGCGTCCAGATTATTCCAGCGCTGGCTATTTTATTTTCCGACGAGAATTTTGGAGTAGGATACTGGGCTCATTTAGGTGGATTCTTTTCACTTTAGTTTCCGCTAAGAGGTATGGGTAAAAAGGAAGGTAATGGTATGCAAGACGTGGTAATCTTGTTTTGCGAACAAATTCCACA
>JAFGKO010000275.1 GCA_016928525.1 Anaerolineales bacterium
CCAGGACTTGGGTGTGGTCAAACGGCTTCGCAAGAAGCAGATACCCGCTCTTGCCCTGTCGAGCGCTTAAGTTATGACAGATGGTTTGATAATTACAATTTAAAGCGAAGAGCCGGCATTCTTTGGCCGGCTCTTCGCTTGGGATGATCGGTAAAAGTATTGATAACCGTCTACCACACTTTGGCTGTGATAGTGACTCTTTCGATGTTTTTTTGTTTGTGGTAGCTATGAACCTCTGAGGACAGGGATGTACACAATCGAACATGTTTTTTATGTTTTATGAGTGTCAAGACGGTTACTTTGAAAGCTTTTTTGAGCCAAAACTTTTTCAGACCAACCAGCCATAGCCTCTCCTTATTTCCCCTCTCCTATCAGGAGAGGGGTTAGGGGTGAGGTTCCACCCGCGGTCGGCGGGAAAATGGCAATGATGTCCTGTTCCCTGACAGGAGTTTTCAAATCGACAAAGTTATGTTCATTCAGTGTGACAACGACATGGGGATCGATCTCACCATTCTTTAGAATCATCTCGCCAACCAATGGCTTCTACCAGCCAATTCGTTCACCACCGCCCGGATCGTTGCTCCCGTTATCGACAGTTCCTTCGCTCCCGCATGCTTTCGCAAGCTGGCAAATAACTTGACGACTGGCATATTTCTTATTTCCGCAAGGCGAGATAACGACTGTACGCCTCATCCCAAGGTGGACGGTTATTGGGTTTATAGATTGTCACATCAAACGAACGCCGCACCAACGCTCTTCCTTCCTCTAAAGAGGAAAGCTCGCCTAACGCAATCGCCTGGAGAAGGATATTGCCGATAGCGGTCGCTTCCACCGGACCCGCAATCACCTCGCAGCCTGTTGCATCTGCGGTGAACTGGTTAAGCAGTCGGTTGCGCGAGCCGCCGCCGATAATATGGATGACCGGTAGAGTTCTGCCGGAAAGTTCACGCAGTTTTTCTGTCCCCCAGCGATATTCAAGCGCCAGGTTTTCCAGGATACAGCGCACTACCTCGCCATCCGTCTGCGGCGCCGACTGCCCGGTCTCATAGCAAAATGACTGGATACACTCCACCATATTTGCAGGAGCAAGAAAGCGATTGTCGCTCACGGAAATGAGGGATTGGAACGCGGGCGCCTCGCCCGCGAGATTCGTCAGGTCATCGTACGAATACTTCCTTCCGGCTTTCACCCATTGGCGGCGGCACTCCTGCAACAGCCACATTCCCATGATGTTCCTGAGAAAGCAGGTTGTGTCGCACACCCCGCCTTCGTTGGTCAGGTCGTAGCTAAGACTGTTCGCGTTAATAATCGGCCGATCAGACTCGATGCCAATCAAGGACCAGGTTCCGGAGCTGATATAAATGAAATCGGTTTCATCGGCAGGGATAGCTGCTACTGCGGAAGCCGTATCGTGACAACCGACTGCGATCACAGGAATACGTTCGTAAGAGGCCTCCTCCGCAACGGAGGGGCGTAAGCGATCAAGCACTGTCCCTGGCTGGACGATGGGTTGAAAAATAGACTGAGGAATATCAAGCGCAGCAAGAAGCTCAAAAGCCCAGCGCTTCTCACGCGGGTTGTAGCATTGTGTGGTGGTGGAAATCGTAAATTCACCGGCTTTGCGACCCGTAAGCCAAAAATTGAATAAGTCAGGCGTGGTCAGAAGCGTTTTGGCGCTTTGCAGGGCAGGATCATTTTCCCGGCGCATGGCAAACAACTGGAATAACGTATTCAGTTGCATGAACTGGATGCCAGTTTGGTTATAGATCTCTTCGCGCGGGATGATCTGGCATGCAGCCTCTACCATTCCATTCGTGCGCGCGTCGCGATAGTGATAGGGATTCCCAATCAACCGGTCGGCAGAGTCCAGCAAACCAAAGTCCACACCCCATGTATCCAGTCCAATTCCAATCAGTGAACCACCTGTCGCATCAGAGGCAATCCGTAAGCTATTTTGAATCTCTGCCCATAACCGCAAGACATCCCAATGAATATGATCAGCCACGCGCACAGGGCCATTGGGAAAGCGGTGAATTTCACTCAGTGCCAGGCGCTCACTGAGACTTCCCAACATCGAACGTCCACTTTCGGCTCCAAGGTCAATGGCAAGAAACGAATGGTTGGCCATAACAGCTAACCATATAAGGCACCGAAGTTGGCACAGGCACGGTAATCCGCACCCATGTAATCGTTCGCGCCAAAGGCGCTCCACGCGCTGGGGCGGAAAATCCGTTCTTCCGGGACATTGTGCATGCAAACCGGGATGCGCAACATGGACGCCAGGCTAATCAGGTCAGGACCAATATGGCTGTAGCTGAGTGCGCCATGATTTGCTCCCCAATTCGCCATCACAGAATAAACGTCACGGAACGCCCCCTGACCGGTGAGATTGGGAACGAACCAGTGAGTGGGCCACGTGGGGTTGGTGCGTTCATCAAGTTGATGATGGACATCTTCCGGCAAGTCAACGGTCCAGCCCTCAGCGAGCTGAAGCACAGGCCCCAAGCCTTTGACCAGATTGAGGCGGCTCATCGTGACAGGCATGTTCCCGCGCGTCAGGAAGGTGCTGGAATAACCACCGCTGCGGAAGTATTCGGTGATGGCGGGATGCCAAGTAGTAGCTTCAAAGCACTTCTTAGCCTCTTCAGGCGTCACATCCCACCAGGGTTTAATGGCAGGCTGGCCGTCAATTTCGTGCCAGCCGGTAGCATCGAGCGAACACGCTCCCGAGTTAATCAGGTGTATCAGACCACCCGCAGCGAGTCCGCTCAATTCATAGCCAGTAACGCGCCTCACCGCAGCCGGACTCCAGTAGGTGCGTACATCAGCAAAAATCTGTGCTGTATTCGTGAGCAGGTGACCGAACAACATGCAGACGCCGTTGAGGCTATCATTTTCCGTCGCGACGAGGTAAGGCTGGCGTGGACCGTTCCAATCGAAGGATGTGTTGAGAATCGCTTCCAGAAAGTCGCCGTTAGGCTGATAGTCGGTCCACTGACGCTGGCCCTGGAACCCGGCCAGAATGGCGTTACGCCCCAACGCTTCTTCGCCAAAGCCGAGTTCTCCCAACCGAGGATTGCCGTTCATGGTGTCGCGAGCAATCATCGCCATCTTGACGACAGTCTCCCAATCTTTATCTTTCTGCTCGCGGCTGCGCTGCTTCTCAGGCGGATTGTATTCCCGTCCCTCTTTACAGTTTTCCTTCACCCATGCCAGGGCGCGGCTGAACTCTTCAGGATCATAAATACACCCGTCCATGCGCCGCAGAAATTCTGTCATATCGACCGTTTCCACGCGCATCCCAAGATAGGATTCAAAGAAATTATTATCCACGATGGACCCGGCAATCCCCATCGAGACCGCGCCAAAGGAAAGATAGGATTTGCCGCGCAGGGTCGCCACTGCCAGTCCCGCGCGGGCAAAGCGCAGGAGCTTTTCTCTCACGTCATCAGGAATCGTCTGGTCCCCGCCATCCTGCACGTCCTGTCCATAAATGGAAAACGCAGGCAACCCTTTTTGATTGTGGGCCGCCAACACTGCTGCCAGGTAGACCGCGCCGGGTCGTTCCGTACCGTTGAAGCCCCAAACCGCCTTGGGAATGAGAGGCTCCATATCCATGGTTTCCGAGCCGTAACACCAACATGGCGTCACTGTGATCGAGAGTCCCACGCCGGCGCGGGCAAATTTCTCGGCGCAGGTAGCCGCCTCCGCCACGCCGCCAATCGTGGTATCGGCGGTGACGCATTCGACCGGCCAGCCGTTTGGATAGCGCAGATTTGTCGTCAGGAGTTCGGAGACTGCGCGCGCCATCATCATTGTTTGCTCTTCGAGCGATTCACGCACACCTTGGCGCCGTCCATCGATGGTGGGACGGATACCGATTTTTGGCAGCGAACCGAGCCAGCGATTGTGACCAACAGTTGCAGACATGGTTACCTCCTAAGAATATGAATTTGACCGCGCAATCTTTCAAAGTCCTTTATTTTGAATTGACCAGCTCCAATCGTCAATGTGTTGGCAATCCCAGCCGCCACACCACAAGTAATGGCTTCTTCGAATGAAAATCTATTCAGAAGTCCGCGATTTAAAATCTGTATGAATAAAATCAGTCTGTATGCCCTCCAGGTGTAGTTCTTTTCAATAAATTGCCTGGAAAACCCTCCGACCCATCCGGATACAACCGAGGATTCCCCCAATTTTTAAGCGCCTCGACAACTGATTCGGCAGCCCTGGAGCTGAATCCTCCCTGAAAGATGGCAAGACGACTCAGCATGTTTTTCTCCGAGGTAGTGGGATTCATCTTATCCGCTCTGCATAAACGCGTTTCACAAGTTGTTTTGCGGTCAATCCCGCCGAGGCTTGTTGATCAGTCACTCCTACCAAGTGAAAAAGCTGAGAACACCAGCCATTTATTGAACCATTACCTCTGCACCCTGGCTGGGGTAGCAGACGTACACACTCGGAGTCAGGCCGATTTTGGACTGGTATTCGTGTGGTACAGTAGCAGCAAAGTTCTCGACTTTGCCAGCATCAACCAGCGCCATAGCGCAACCACCGAAGCCGCCACCGGTCATGCGCGCTCCGTAACAACCGGGCAGGCGGCGGGCAACGCTTACCATAGTGTTCAAGGCCTCGTTGGTGATCTCAAAATCGTCGCGCATACTAACGTGGCTAGCATCCAACAATAAGCCCAATCTAACCGGGTTCCCAGCTCGCATAGCCTCGATCGATTCTAGCACACGCTGGTTCTCTGTGACTATATGCCGAGCCCGTCGGTAAACGACCTCGTCTAGGCTCTGGCCTTTTTCCAGCAACTCCTGTGGGCTTACATCTCGCAAGGCCTTCACGCCAAAGTGATGCGCAGCCGTCTGGCACTGCTCGAAGCGCTCGTTATAGCCTGAGTCGACATTGCCGCGCCGGGTGGCCGTATCCAGAACGATCACTGCCACATCATTTGGTAAAGGTATATTCTCATAATACATTGAACGGCAATCCAGAAACAGAGCGTGTCCTGCCTGGCAAGCAGCCGAAGCCATCTGGTCCATGATGCCCGAACTGACGCCCATCCAGCTGTTCTCTGCCTTGCGCCCAGCCTGGGCCATGCGCACCGGATCCCAGTCGAAGCCGGCAACCTGTGCAAATGCTCGGGCGGTCGCCATCTCAATTGCTGCTGAAGACGATAGGCCTGCCCCAACCGGCACATCGCTGGACATCACACCTTCCCAGCCCTGCAAATCATACCCGGCTCCACTCAAAGCCCAGGCTACACCCTTCAAGTACTCGTACCAGTCCCGGCCACCTTTCTGCAGATCATCCAGTGAAAAATCGCCAGGAGTCTCCATCTCCAGGGAAGAAATCAGTACCCGTCGATCACCACGTGGGCGTAGAGCGATCCAAACCGCGCGGTCGATTGCCATGGGTAGCACAAAACCATCATTGTAGTCGGTATGCTCACCGATCAAATTGACCCGGCCTGGCGCACGTACCAGCAGTTCAGGTGGTTGGCCAAAACGCTTGATAAATGCTTCCCGGACCAGTTCACGCACTTTCATATTTCCTCCGAAAAGTTCACTTGAGCCTGTCGAGGCTTTATTAGACATGTCAACTCCCAAGTAGGTTGGAAGGGCGGGTTGGACAGCCATATGAACCATAGCATGTCTTGTTTAGATTTTAATCGTCGGTAAACCGAAATCTTTCAAATGCAGATTCAGGGCAGCAATCAGCGGTTTTTCTTCCTGGGGCAGCTCAACATTAGGAATCACCCGCCATTTTTCGGTATGCTCAGTCCTTGCATTTGGCTCCAGTTTAACAAGGGGGCCAAGGCTCTCGACTTCGAGGAAGCCTGGCATGGTGAAGAATTCACAGTTACAACCCATGTCAGGATAAGTTGCTCCCGGAATTAGCGGAATGGTCTTGAGAAAGAGGTCTTTCCCCAGGTAATAAGCGGCCCAGCCTTGGGCGTTGCATAGCCCGAACTTCTGCTTGCTGTTGACTTGCGAGTCTTCCCGCATCTGAATCAAACGGTCTCCCCAAATGAAGCGAGGGTCGTTCATTCGGGTAAAGTGCCAGAGTACCAGCGGGCGGGCGGGCGTGAGAACGTCGGGGTGGGGAATAAATTCCTCTTGGGGAACCAACAACCTCCCACCTGCTGCCATAACACTGAGACACCAGGGTGCAAGTTCGATAGCCCAGAGGCTGCGGTTAATAAGTCGGTGTGTCAGATGAACGGTCTGGTTCTGGATGCTGATCTCGATTTCTTTCTGAATTCCCGTTTCAGGTTCGATCTTTTGCACCAGCTTCAAGACGTTGTCCTTCCAGCTGTGTTCAACGGGTTCAAAATCGAGAGCATACGTACGGGGAAAGACTTCCGGCGCGTGCCAAAGGCGGTGACCGCCAAAGCTCATCCACTCGGTGCCGGATGTTTTGCCCATCTGATCGTCAAATTCTTTAAAAAGATTTCGACCACCCGGAATACCCAGACGGATAACGCGGGGGCCAACGTCGAGGGTGACGACCAGTTCAAGGTCATCATCTGTAAGTTTCAAGCAGTTTTTCCAACCACCGTAGGGGATCTTTTCTAACCGCGCCATGATTATTTGACCTCTTCATCGAATACAACTGCTACCTTACCGCATTTGCCACTAGCCATCAAGGAATAGGCTTCAGCAGCTTTGTCGAGGGTAAAGCGATGGGTGATCAGAATTTCGGGGTGGATGTTCCAGCGGACGATACGTTCGACCAACTCTTCCATACGCCAAATGGTTGTGACCCATGATCCGTAAATGGTTTTTTGATCGTGTATGATATCGGGCGAGGGCTGGAAGGTAACAGAGCCGCCTTCACCGAGAAAGCAAATCTTGCCCCACTTACGGGTGGCCTGGATGCAGGTCAGCCGTGCCTGGTCGTTGGCCGAGCAATCAACAGACTTCTCGACACCGTTGCCCCCTGTGAGGGAACGAACCTGGGCGACGTTCTCGGGATCGGAGACGAGAACATCGTCGCACAGTTTGAGCTTCTTGGCTAATTCGAGACGTTCAGGAACTATGTCAGTTCCGATGATTTTCTGGGCGCCCATGGCTTTGACCAGCATGGCTGTCGCCAAACCGACAGGGCCAAGGCCGGTTATAAGGACTGCGTCGTTGCCGCTGATGCCGATTTTTTCGAGACCTTCATACACTGTGCCAAAACCGCATGCAACTTGGGCGCCATCGGCATAGGAAAGCGAATCGGGGAGAAGCACCAGATCTTTTTCTTCGGCCAGAATGTATCCGGCCATGCCCCCGTCACGCTGCCACCCATAGGCTCTGCGGTAGGGGCTGGTGCAGGAGATCATGTAGCCGCGGCGGCAGTCGTTGCAAACGCCACAACCCGAAATATGATAGACAATGACACGGTCACCTGTTTTGAAGCGGCGGCAGCCGGGTCCTTCTTTTACGATCTGTCCACAAGGTTCGTGCCCGGCGATCATACCCGGCTGATAGCCTTCGGGGCCCTTGCCCAGATGCTGGTGGTAGATGGCGCGAATATCGGATCCGCAGATGGTCGATGCCTTGGTGCGTAACAGAACTTCACCGTGGCCCGGTACAGGGACGTCGAACTCCTTGAGCTCAACGGTGCTGTTCCCTGGCAGAATGGCGCCGGTCATTTTGTTTGGAATTGCAGACATGGAAACCTCCTTGATATTATGCTTTCGAATGGAATGCGTACTTGGTCTTCCCAAGGCAACCTCGAGTTTCATCGATTGCAAACAGGTTAGCCTTGGGATGCAATTTGCCCGTCTAGATCCCATAAATCTTGCCAATCTTTGGCGCTCTCCCATAAGAAGACCTGCCCTTTGATCAGACGGTTGTTTTTATCGATGCCTTCGATTTCCCGCATTTCTTCCTCAGTTAAGGGGTCAACCGTGACCGCCTTAAGATTGCTGAAATATTCTTTGGGGTTTATTGAGAACGGAATCGGTATCTGTCCGCGTTGTACCGCCCATTTAACGCATATAACCGCCGGGTGAACATTCAGTCTGTTGGCAATTTTCACAATGACCGGATCCTCAATGTCAACGGTGTCCTCAGGCGTCTTATCGCGATCCGGGCGGGTTGGAGAACCAATCGGAGCGAAGCCGATCGGTGCGATCTGATTTTCCATACAGAACTTGAAAAATTCGGGTTGCTGGAAATGAGGGTGGAGTTCCATCTCGTTCGCGGCCGGCTTGACCTTTGCATCTCGCAACAGTAGTTTCAATTTTGGAATGGTCATATTGGAACTTCCGATATGCCGTACCAGTCCCATCTCCACCAGCTTTTCCATCTGCCGCCAGGTTTTCATGTAATTTTCGTGGATGTACGGCACTGCATACGGGTCGCGGGAATTAACACCCACACCGGGAGCATGATGATTTGGAAAGGGCCAATGAATTAAATAAAGATCCAAGTATTCCAGTTGCAAATCCTTGAGCGTTTGCTGGCAGGCAGGGATGACATCCTGTTCCGCATGTTTATCGTTCCAAAGCTTGGACGTGATCCACAATTCTTCACGCCGGATGCCACTGCTCAAAACTTTTCGAAGGGAAACCCCGATCTCTTTTTCATTTCCATACACGGCTGCACAATCAAAATGGCGATATCCAATTGTGGCAGCGCCGAATACCGCTTCTGCGATTTCATTGGCGGTGAAGCGATCCGAGCCAAACGTTCCCAATCCGATGGCGGGGATCTTTGCCCCTGTGTACAGTTTTCTGCAAGGTACCAAGCGGGGATCGATCCTTTCTAGTGAACTATTCATGAAGATTCTCCTCTTATCATCAAAACCCTATTTGATGGCTATTGGGGTTACACCTTTCTTCAAGATAATATTGCCATATTTCGCCGTCTCTCCGGTCATGAGGACGGCAAAAGCCTGTTTTGCCCTCTCATAGAAATCGAAGCGATCGATACGTTGAATCGGCGGAGTGTCGGGCCAATGCGTGTCAATTGCCTGTCGATAGGATGCTTCCGCCGCCAAATCAAGCTGGTCGCCTGCAACTGAGCACATCACGATCAGCGGACTTTCGACATAGGTATCCAAAGCAAAAAGAGGTAGGATGGCATCCAACAAATCGGCGATCCTCAACCCATCAGCACGCAACACGCGTTTTCCATACGTTTCGCCGGGAAAGTGCGCATCGGCGAGCACAATTTCATCGCCGTATCCCATGCGATGCATGACTGCCAGTAAGTCGGGAGAAATCAAAGGGGATATTCCTATCAACATAAATAGTTACTCCATTGGCGCGCTACTAACAAGGCGCGGACGGCCCACGCGTGAAAGCACAGACCGTCCACTTTGAACACTTGCTTGGCGAGACTAGTAGAGCACGTTCTTGGCTTCCGTTGAATCAATGTTGTCCTTGTCTACGATGACGAATCCGGTATCGACAAAGTGTTCAACCGTCTTGCCCTCAAAGGCGGCTTGATAGGCGGTCATGACACCCA
>JAFGKO010000276.1 GCA_016928525.1 Anaerolineales bacterium
GGAGGTGTGGCGCGGGGTGCGAGAGAGGCGGCTGGGGCGCGTGCTGGTGGGGGTGGCGGGGGTTGCTGTACTCAGTCTAGTACTCATACTACCGGCTCTTTGGCAAGGAGTTGGAGCATACCTTGCCCCGCGATTGACTCCCCCCACGGATTATACTGACGTCATCGCTCCCGCCTCGATGGACTACTATCAATTTTCCTGGCGCAGCATTATCAGCCTCGGAACGCGGCCCTGGCTGCTAATACTTACGGCATTCAGCGCCATCATCGGCCTGATTCGAACACACAAGATGGCCATCGCCAGCCTGTTGTGGGCTGTCATTCTCTATCTTCTGGGACTCACCTACCTGTTAGGCATACCAGCGATCAATGTGACGAACACCGGCGCTGTTCTGATTATGCTCTATCTTCCTACAGGCCTAATGATAGGTACGGCTACGGAATTGTTCATCCGGTCAATCAGATCAGATTGGAGGGATAGACTCGTCAGAGTCGGCCTGGCCTTGATTCTGGTTGCTTGTTTTGTGTCCAGCCACGTAAGAGTCACGGAAATCGTTCCGTATCGATACTTCGTCACACCGGAGGACGTAGAGGGGATGCGGTGGATCGATGCCAATACATCGCCGGACGCTTTGTTTGCGGTCAACACGTACTTCTGGCTTCCGAACACGCCTCATGGTACAGATGGGGGGTACTGGATACCCTATTTTACCGATCGGGACATCACCGTACCGCCAATGATTATCAGTTTGGCAGACAGAAGCTACGTCGCGCGCGTTCTGTTGGCCTCCCGTTCTGTAGAAGAATTGGAAATCTGCAACGATGCGCTGGCAGAACTTGCCGCGATGGGAGTCGACTACATCTACATCGGCCAGAATGGCGATTTCTCGGGGCCTGGGTTGAACGCAGATCAATTGGAGAGGTCGGAAGACGTCCGGCTAGTATATCAAAATGAGGGTGTGTTCATCTTCCAACTCGACCTCCCTGCAGACTGAGCATTTTCCATCAGCCTAACACATACGCACCCAGAGGAGCTATCCCTGAGACGCCGCATTTTATATCTATCTGGGCGAGAGCTGAGCTACATCCGCAATCGCGTACTGTTGCAGGCGTTGAGTGCACACTACGACGTGATTCCGCTGACGCCAATGAGCAACCGGACGCTGCTGCGGATTGGTGGAGGACTGGCGCGTTACCTGGCAAGCCGACCGAAGTACGACCTCTGTTTTGCGGGGTTCTATGGACAACCACTTGCCATTGCCCTGGCTCATCTACAGAAGAAGCCAATCGTTCTTGACGCGTATGTTTCAACCTACGACACTTTGTGCATGGATCGGGGCTGGTTTTCGCCCACCTCCCTGGTGGGTAAACTGGCCTTTTGGCTTGACCGGCGCAGTTGTCAGATAGCAAGCCGGGTGATTACGGACACACAGGCCCATCGGGACTATTTCGTGGAGACATTCGGTATTCCGAGGGCCAAAATAACGCCCGTTTACGTCGGTTGTGACGAGACGCTGTTTTTCCCCAGGCGGGGGAGGGAGCAAACACCGCCGGGCCGGTTCGAAGTCTTCTACTACGGCGCATTCCTTCCACTTCACGGCACAGAGATCATCGTAGAAGCCGCAGCCCTGCTGCAAGCCCAATCGGACATCCATGTTGTCATTGGCGGGAGCGGACCGCTTTACCGGTCTATCCAAGATAAGGTAAGAGACCTTAAGTTGAACAATGTGGATTTAATCGGCTGGATCCCGATGGAGCGACTGCCCGATTACATTGAGCGTGCCTCGATCTGTTTGGGGGGACATTTTTCGGACATTCCGAAGGCTGCGCGGGTCATTTCGACGAAGACGTTTCAGTTCATTGCGATGCAAAAGCCAACCATCGTGGCGGATAATGCTGCGACACGGGAGCTGTTTGTGCCAGACGAGCATGTGGTGACCGTTCCTATGAACGATCCGGTCGCTTTAGCCGCTGCCATTCAGCTCCTGGCAAACAATCCATCCTTGCGTCGCTACATTGCTCACAATGGCTACTCGTTATTCCAAGAGCGGTTGACTATAAAAGCCATCGCCGCACAGTTGCGCGACATATGGGCACTGGCATAATCTCTTCACGTGTGGTATAGTTGAACACATTGGGTACAATGAAAATCTCCTTTCTTCTTTCCTCCTTGTGGCTCTCTGGGGGCACACAAGCTATTGCAGAATTCGCTAATGGGTTATCTCGGCGAGGGCATAGCATCACACTCGTAGCACCTCAGGCCACGCTGGACCCCGATTTAGTTCAGGGAATTACACCGACTGTGAGCATACGGGAAAGCCATGTGGCAGGCGGCAGGGATTTAGGAAACTTCCACAAACTGCGTCTTGCATGGTCTTTGGCTCGAACTGTACCGCCTTCCGACATCATCGTCTCCACTCATACCCCCACAACTGTATCAGGATTTCTGGCAGGGAAACTCTGGCAACGCGGGAATCTGATCTGGTTATTTCTAGACTATCGGGAGATGTTTGCCCATCGACCAGTAGAAAACTGGTTGATGCGTCACGCTCTTAGGTGGCACAAAAGTGCACTGGTGATTTCGGAAGATTCGCGCCGCGAGCTGCTATCTTTCTCGCCCGGCAACGTCAGCGTGGTACGCATCGGATTGAGCCAACCGGAGCTCTTCTATGTCCCACCGCTTGACCAACGTTTCGCGCCCGGCAAAGTCAAGAGCGTGCTCTTTTTGGGCGATGCCCGACCACGCAAAGGCATGGCCGAGTTTCTTCAAGCTGCCTATCACGTGCACAAAGAGATGAACAACTTGCGTTGGGTGCTCGCCTGTAAAGAAATGTGTCACATCGAGAGCGAGGTACCGTTCGAGGTAGTCGCCAGACCAACACGGGCTGAACTGGCGCGACTCTATGCCACCAGTGACGTATTCGTGTCTGCGTCGTGGCGGGAAGGGTTTGGACTGCCTCCCTTGGAAGCGATGGCCTGCGGCACGCCTGTGGTGTTGACCGACTCAGGCGGCGTGCGAGAGTACGCCCGCCCCGAAGAAAACTGTCTGATGGTTGCGCCACGCGACCCCGTAGCACTGGCTGATGCGCTAACCCGCGTCCTCTCGGACCCTGTCTTGGCCCGCCGCCTGAGCCAGAACGGTCCACCGACAGCAGCGCAGTTTCGGTGGGACTCTGCAGTGCAAGACTTCGAACAGATACTTAAGAGCCTCTCGGGCACTCTATCATGAAAATGGGGATATGACGTTGAAACCAATATACGTCGTCATGTTGAACTGGAATCTAAAAGACCTTACGATCGAATGTGTCGAATCCCTCTTGGACGCTGGAGTGAAGAAACAACACATTGTCGTCGTCGACAATGGTTCCAGCGACGATTCCGTCGCTGGAATCCGCGCCCATTTCGGCCCCGAACTGAACTTGATTGAAAACGAGGTCAATGTCGGGTTCACAGGCGGAATGAATATTGGGATCCGGTTCTCTTTAGAAAAGGGGGCTGTTTCCGTCCTCCTATTAAACAACGATACAGTCGTTGCGCCGGATATGATTGAACTGCTGGCAGAGGCAGGCGCTGGCGACCCCCAACGCGGCATACTTGGGCCAGCCATCTATTATTACGATCAGCCCGACCGGTTGTGGTGGCTCGGTGACATTGAGCACCCCTGGTTGCCCATGCCGCGTCCCGTCCGCATGGAGAAAGAAGCATTGGAAAAGTCGCTTCCCTTCAAAGCAGACTATGTGACAGGCTGCGCTATGCTGGTCGATAGGAAAGTATTCGAACACATTGGTCTGCTTGACGAGCGGTATTTCATCTATTATGAAGATGCAGATTTTTGTAGGCGGGCTAGAGATGCTGGATTTACCATCTATTGTGTTCCTCAAGCCAAAATGTGGCACAAGGTATCGTTGACCACGAAACGCGATAAGCCATTCTTTCATCACCTGCGTGCAAAAAATCAGGTTCGGTTTTACCACGAACACCGCATTGGACCTTCCAACCTTCTACGCGAAACCTACATATTGGCCAAGATAGCATGGATGATGTTGGAAGATATGATACACGGCGATTGGAAACTCATTGCTCCAGTATGTAAAGGAATGATCGATGGCTATAAAGAGCAATGCGAGAGAAGGCATGCGCTCAACGCGCGCTCGCAGATGCCACCTGCGGGAGGGAAGTAATTATGACGCGAGTTCTTGTAACCGGCGCGGCGGGATTTATCGGGTCCCACGTAGCAGAGCAATGCCTGAACCTGGGCTTTCAGGTTGTGGGAGTCGATGATCTTTCGGGCGGTTTCGTGGAAAACGTCCCACCGGGAGTAGACTTTCGCTGCGGCACGGTCACAGACCCTGACTGGGTCGAACAACTATGGGCCGATGGCGACTATGACTACATCTACCACCTGGCTGCATACGCAGCCGAAGGGCTGAGTCATTTCATTCGAAGATTCAACTACAACACCAATCTACTTGGATCGATCAACGTAATCAACCAGGCTGTCCTTCACAAAGCGAAATGCTTTGTATTCACTTCGTCGATCGCCGTCTATGGCGCTAACCAGACCCCTATGTCCGAAGATATGACACCACAACCGGAGGACCCATACGGAGTCTCCAAATACGCCGCCGAACTCGACCTCAACGCGGCATACCACATGTTCGGCATGCACTACATTGTCTTCCGCCCGCACAATGTATACGGCGAACGACAGAATATCGCGGATAGGTACAGAAATGTGGTTGGAATTTTCATGAACCAGGTAATGGAAAACAAGCCAATGACCATTTTCGGCGACGGTCTGCAAACTCGTGCATTTTCGTACATCGACGACGTAGCCCCCATCATCGCGCGATCCCCTATGGTCGATCAGGCTTATCAGCAAGTTTTCAACATCGGCGCGGATCAGCCTGTCACCGTGCTCGAACTGGCCCAAGAGGTAGCAAGGGCTTTCGGGGTCGAGCCACACATCAAACACCTTGATTCCAGAAACGAAGTCGTCCATGCCTTCGCTTCCCACGAAAAAGTCCGCCAAGTTTTCGCTCCAGCTGCCCCCATCTCTCTGTCCGATGGCTTGCAGCGTATGGCGCGCTGGGCACAGCGCCATGGCCCTATGCAACCTGTGACATTTGACAACATTGAAGTGCCAATTAACCTCCCACAATCTTGGCAATGAAATCACCACATCCACCTCAAATCGACCCGCGTCGACTACTCATCATTGCTTTAGATGGCGCAACTTGGGATCTGATCGACACGTGGATCGCCAACGGTCAACTGCCAAACATCGCGCGCCTGGTGGCCGGTGGTGTCTCCGCCACTCTGGAAAGCACAATCCCACCCATTACGCCCGTAGCCTGGCTCACGTTTGCCACCGGCAAAAATCCAGCTCAGTACCATGTATTCGACTTTTTCCGCCCCCTCCGCACAAGCTATACCGACCTGATACCTACAACCGCTGACTTGAACCAGGAACCGATGCTGTGGGAAATCCTCAGCCAACGCGGACGTCACGTCGGGATCGTCAACATCCCGATGACATTCCCAACCCGCCCCGTGAATGGCTTCGTCATCCCCGGCATCCCTACTCCAGCCTGCGCCGACCCAGGTTTCCCCCCGGGGCTGGTGAACGAGCTGCGCGAAAAAGGATGGGACCTGACACGCAATGCGGCCATCCCTCACAACAGCTTTCGCGAAACGCTCGATTATCTCCACGACCTGGTACAAACACGAATTGAGGCAACTTGCTATCTGGTAAACCACAAACCTTGGGACCTGTTCGTCGTCCATTTCCTCGAAACGGATCAGGCCGAACACACCTTTTGGCGCTTCCTGGACCAAGAGGATAGTCCTTTTCAAGAAGCCATCCTGCAAATCTACCAACACATTGATCGGGGCATTGGTCAGATGCTGGACGCCGCCGGCGAGGCTGCTGTCATCCTAATGTCGGACCATGGGATGGGGCCAACCCATTACCATATCAACCTGAATAACTGGCTCATCCAAGAAAAGTTTATGCACTGGCGCAATCGTCTGAGCACGCATCTGCGCCGAGGCGCTTACAAACTAGGCCTCAACCCAACGACGATTTATCGCTGGCTGCCACCTGAGATCACCCGGCGGCTTACTCTGGGCGAATTGCGTACAGGTATTGCACAAATCACTACCGAGCACGTCGGGCGGCGCGGTTCGAACATTCAGCAGATAGCCGCACGCTTCTCGAAAGCTGCCTTCCTCAGTTTCAACGACGTAGACTGGACACGAACTGTCGCTTACTCTACCGGTACAACTGGCGTTGGCCTGATTTACTTGAATGTCCAGGGACGCGAACCGGCCGGCGTGGTCGCGCCCGAGGAATATGCAGCCTGGCGAGAAAAGATCGCTCAACAGGTAGCAGCGTTCGTGGACCCTTGCACCAAACGTCCACTGGTGAAACGGGTATACACACGCGAAGAGCTCTTTCACGGCCCGTATATCGAAGAAGCTCCCGACCTGGTAGTCACATATCACTATGGCGAATACGACCAAAAGAAAGGGGCTGCCTTTCTATCTACTCGCCCAGTTGAACCAGTGCGCAACGCCAATGCGACCCATCGCATGGAAGGTATCTTTGTACTCCACGCTCCGCACGTTGCGAGAGAGGGCACAAGAATCCCTCACATCCACATCCAGGACATCGCTGCTACCGCACTACATCTCTTGGGGGAACCTATTCCGCGCGAGATGGAAAGCCATGTGCTGTCCGAGGGATGGACTGCCAGCTTCCAAGCATCTCACCCTGTGCAAATCAGCGACTCCCCTCTGCACCGCCAGTCCCCTTCACCCGAGCTCTCGCCTGAGGATTTGGAAAATGTGCTCAAACGCCTGCATGACCTGGGATACATTGCTTGAATGAATACAAAACCTATGACAACCGATTTGGAGTACACGGCCTGTTGCTACTGCGGTAGTGAAAGCACCGAACCTTATGCGGAGTTGAAGGACTGGTTATGCCAGTTACCCGGACGATTTACTCTGGTACGCTGCGCTCAATGTGGATTGTTGCGCCAGAACCCTCGCCCCACTCCTGCTGCCATTCAACAATTTTACCCCGATGAGTACAAACCTTTCACCGACACCACCCACTCTTACCCACATGGTCGACTCAGAAAATGGCTATTGGAGTTTGGCCTCCGCCGGCGCGTAAATGTGATGAAACACCGTCAACCCACCGGGCGACTACTAGACATCGGGTGTGCCACCGGTCTATTCCTAGATGCCGCCCGGCGGTATGGACAGTGGGACGTGCAAGGCGTCGAACCCAGCCAATACGCCGCCGAATTTGGACGGCAGCACTACAACCTCGACATCGTTCACAGTACATTGGAAGAAGCTCGCTTCGAAGACAAGCAATTCGACGTCGTAACAATGTGGGACGTGCTCGAGCATATCCATAATCCTATGACTGCCCTGCAAGAGATCAGCCGCATCATGCGCCCCGGCGGCATATTGGTAATACGTGTCCCTCACTTCGAAAGCATTGATGCCCGTATCTTTGGCCGTTATTGGGGCGGGATCGAGCTTCCCCGTCATCTCTTTATATTCCCACGCTCTGTCCTAAAGGGAATGCTACTTCAAGCCGGTTTTCAACCATTAGAATGGCATTGCTGGGGCGGTTACCATATTTTCGTGCTCAGCCTGCAGTTCTGGCTTCGCGCGCAAGGTGTAACGTCAAAGCAGGGGCTCCCCGGTCATCGATGGCTTCTCTCCACACCAATGCGTATCATAACTTTCCCCTGGTTTTTCTTCGTTGACAATATCCTTAAGCGTGGCTCGGCAGTCACTGTGGTCGCTCAAAAACAGAATAGGCACGTATGAATCAAAGCAACGAAAACAGACCCATCCAGAGGCTGCATGCACTTATCGATCGGGGCATAGCCGCCAGCAAATCCCCATGGGTTCGCAAATTGTACATGGGCGTCGTCGGGCTGGCCTTGGTGCTGCTAGGATGGGCCGTCGCTTCGAGTTGGCAGCAATTATCCGAATACGACTGGCAATGGCAGTGGCCAGCGCTGATTTACTCCTGCATCGGCTATAATGGAACGCTCTTAACTGCTACACTGGGCTGGCGCAGTATAATGCGCCGGCTTGGGTCCAACATCCCCTTGCGCAAACACTGGAAAGTATACACGTTCACAAACATCGCCAAACGGCTCCCCAGCGGCATCTGGTACGCCTCCGGGCGACTGCTGATGTATGAGCAAATGGGAGTGGCGAAACGCACCGTGTCCCTCGCGCTGATATTGGAGATGTTGCTCATCACCTACACAGGCGCCCTACTCGCGTCACTTCTCGTATTTTTCTTGACGCCACCACTGACATGGTCTGCCCAGGTCTGGATATATGCCTCTTTCGCTGTCTGCATTGTCTTGGCCCTCAAGCCTCAGTGGCTGGTTCGTGCTTTCAACTACCTCCAGGGCAAACTCGGACGGGCCCCGTTGGACATTATACTGACTTGGAGGGACCTTATCCGCTGGATTCCCTTCTATATCCTGACCTGGGCCAGCGGCGGGTTGATGCTCTATTGGATGATCTGTGCCTTCTACTCCCTCCCCTCTACCTCAGTCGTTGAAATTGTCAGCATCTGGACCATCAGTGGCTTGATTGGCACTCTGTCGACCACGTTCCTGCCCTTAAGTATAGGACCGCGAGAACTGGCGCTGACTGCACTGCTGCAAACGATCATCCCACTGCCAGTCGCCGCTGCCTTAGCTATCTTTTCGCGCATCTGGCTGGCAATCAACCAGGCAATATGGTTCGGTATCTCATGGTTTCTGTAATCATTACCCCTTAATACTCCTATCGGGTTATTGACCTGGCCCTTGATAGGTCTTATACTTTACTCAGCGTTGTGTCCCAAACTTTACTCAGGAGGTTTCTAATGATCCGTAAATTGTCGTTTGCTCTACTCGCAGTAATGCTTATGGCCACTTTTGCCGTGCCCGTCTTGGCCCAGTACAACTTCGCTATGGATGTCGGCATCAACCTGGCCAACCTGGACCCCAACAACGAAGCCAACATCGTCGTAAGCTACTACCCCATGGGCACCGGCACCTCGACCGACATTCCTGATACGATTGCCGCAGGTGGCGCTGCCAAATACTACCCCATCCCTGTCGGCAGCGGGTTCAATGGCTCCGCCGTCGTCTCTTCTGACAGGCCAATTGCTGCCATCGTGAACGAGATTAGCTCGGCCTATGGTGGGTCCTATAACGGGTTCAGCTCTGGCAGCACTGACGTCGCGGCGCCCATCGTTATGCGCAACAACGGCGGTTACAGCACTGAAATTTCTATCCAAAATACTGGATCGAGCACAGCCGACGTCGACGTCGTGTTCAGCGCTGGCAACTACGGCAACGACTACACAATGCCCACCTTCCAGATCGAGCCCAACCGCGTTTACCGCATCTACCAGGGAGACCAGGCTGACCTGGGCACCCGTTTCGTCGGATCGGCTCAAATTTCTTCGGGCGAACCGCTCGCTGTGGTCGTGAACCAGATCAACAACACTAACCGCACACTGTTGGTCTACAGCGCTGCAGCCCAAGGCTTCACCACAATCGCCGTTCCGCAGGTACAGAACAACAATGGCGGCTACGATACCGGTATCCAGGTTCAGAATGTGGACGCCACCCGCCCAGCAACTATTACCGTCACCTATGGCCCGAACGCTGCGCCCGGCGGCACGGCGTTCACCCCTGGCGTCCAGACGGCGACAAACGTCCAGCCCGGCGACACCGCAATCTTCAACCAGTGGGGCAATGTCTACGGCTATAACTGGGACACGGCTTCCCGCTATGTCGGCGCGGCTGTCGTCTCCACCGATGAAGGTGACATCCCGCTCGTTGTGAACGTCAATATCCTCAAACTGGCAACGCCGGCACAGGCCGCTGCTTACGAAGGTATGAACGGTGACTCGACCTCCACAAGCTTCGCCGCCCCCATCCTGATGAGCAACAACGGCGGTTTCAGCACTTCTTGCCTGGTCCTAAACCCCAGCGATTCCGCATCGGTTGATGTGACAATGTCCTTCACGCCCAACACCGCCGCTGGCATTACCTTCCAACCCGTTGACGAATTCTTCACCCTCGATGCTGGAGAATCCAACCAGTTCCGTCAGTTCCCCACTCTCGGGCAGTGGGCCGCCGACAATGGTGGCGCACGGTGGCTCGGCGCGGGTGAAATCAACGCCACCGGCCCCATCGCCGTCGTCTGCAACCAGCTCAATTTCAACGCGACCAGCTCCGATGGCTTGATGTCTTACATCGCTGTCCCGCTTGACTAAAAGACTCTAACCGGGGCACTGCGCACACTGATTTCCTCCCCTCCTGAATCAGGAGGGGAGGAAACTTTAAAAAGCATAACGGAGGTTTGCTTTGAAGCGACGACGTATACCCTTTTTGACCCTAACTCTGGTGACTTTGCTGTTGTTGAGCGCCTGTGGACAAGAAGACGCCTCAACACCAGAACTTCCCAACAATTCGCCACTCACTACACCCTCCAGCGAACCATTCTCTAGTCCTCTTCCCACTTCGCAACCAGATCTCGCCACAGTAAGCGGAGTGCTAATCAATAACCTCTTCGAAGACCCCCTAGCGGGTAGAACTATTTACCTGGCAACAATTATCACATCCAACGACGGACTCATGGAAATGGCCAGGTTCGACATTACAACCGCTCCCCAAGCTATAACGGACGAGAATGGACAGTTCACTTTTACAAACGTTGAACCGGGGCGATACGGAGCAATTCTGGGCGGCGCGATAAACGACTACCTTTTGGCCGATTTCCGCACGCAAGAAGAAGTTGTCTTCACACTCGAACCCAACCAAGTCCTTGATCTCGGCGAAATCTGGATCACTCCTCCAGAAGGATAAGTCATACGAAAAAGAGCCCTTGCTACGCAAGGGCTCTTTTTTAGAAAGCAACACAACCACTACTGTTGCTGCCCTCTTACCCCCTCCACCAACACCTTCACCGCCCCTTCCACGTCCTCACAGTCCACCATCTCGCTCGGCGAATGCACGTACCGGCACGGAATCGACA
>JAFGKO010000277.1 GCA_016928525.1 Anaerolineales bacterium
GATTCGTATCTTTTCCATGTTTCCGACAAATCTCCAGTTCAGTTTCCAATTGAAAAATCCGATCCCGGAGAAATTGGATTTCGATGTACAGATTATTTTCCTCTCCAGCAAGATTCCGCATTTGCCTAATGCGAACTATTCCCGCCCACTGCGCAGATAAGAGAAGAGACTTCAAAATCAAAGAAATAGAGGCTTGAATTCTATCCATAGTAATAACATTTATGGGAATTTAACGAAATAAGACTCTAATATAACAATAATGTCGTCAAGCGTTTAATGGTGGTCCGATTTGCGCTTGACAGCTACAAGCGGAAGCAATCCGAAGGTTGGCTGGATGTGAATGGTAGCCATTTGGATCCGCCCCTATTACTTATTTACCCACGAAAGTTCGTAATTCATTGGCAAAACCCAGGCCGGCTTCCGTGTAGATGTTGTAAGTATGCTCGACGCCAATAGCCTTCAAAGCGTCTTCCTCATCGAGGAAGACTGTCGTGGCGGCGATACGACCTCGATACCCCATCTCCTTGAGTCGCAAGGCTGCATCCAGATTGGCTTTGTGTATTGGCAAGGTCAGCAACACCCATTCCAGTCCGTCGAGCAACCCGCACGCACCTGCCCAGAAATCCGGGTTGGTCGCATCACCACTGACCACATTCCTGCCTGCTTCACTGTGCTGCAGAGTCTTTTCCTGCTCAATTTCCACGCCGACCAATTGACCTGGGTAGTCCAGTTCCATTGCATTGTAGGCGGCAATGCCCATCCGCCCCATACCACACACAACCACTTTAATACGCATCAAGTCCAGGTTTTCTTCACCGGAAAGACGATCCGAGCGCTCGAACCGTTTCAGCCAGGGTCTCCATGCCTGATACAAGGTATCCCGGACATTCACAAATGGCGCTGAAACGACGAAAGAGATTGACATCACGACAGCGAACACAGCCAGCCATTCTTTCGGCACCCATCCCGCCGATACCGCGATAGCGCCCACAATCAAGCCGAACTCACTGTAGTTCGCGAGGTTGAGCGAGGTACGCCACGAAGTACTGGTTCTGAGGTGAAATAGGTTAAAGAGGCCGAAATACATCGCTACCTTAAATGGCAGGATCAGGATGAACAGCAACGCAATCATGACTTCGGTCAAACCCGGCAAGGCGGTCATTCCGACGCTAAGGAAAAAGCCCACCAAGAACAGCTCCTTGAGGCCAAGCAATGCTCTCGCCAGCTCGTTGGCCTTGGGGTGGTTAGCGAGCAGCATACCGATTATCAGCGCCCCGACATCCCCCTTGATACCGACCAATTCAAAGACATCCGCACCGACCAGCGCCAGCATGATACCGAACAGGATGAGCAGTTCACCATGTCCCACCCTACTGAGCACCTTGTGAATCAGGAACCGCAGGGGAATCAGCGCAACCAGAGCCAGCGCCCACGGAGTAGGCAACTTGCCCATCGACGCGGCGATGAAGACTACTGCCGCGATGTCCTGCACCACCAGCAGACCAATAGCAATTCGCCCATGGCTGGCACTCGTCGCGCCCAGTTCGTCGAGGATCTTCACCGCGAACACAGTGCTGGAGAAGGACATAGCGAAACCGACGAGTAAGGCTGTTTCCAAATTGACGCCAGATAGCAGCGGCAATCTGGTATAGGAGAGAGCCAGCACCATGGCGGCGATCAACAGCGTGATCGCCGTCATATGCAGAGTCGCGACGCCCCACACCTCAGGCCTCGCTAAGGACTTCAACTTGAGCTTAAGTCCAACGGAGAACAGCAGCAGCGTGATGCCCAAGTCGGCCATCGCATTCAGGAAATCACCACCCTCCGCACCCAGCGCATTGAGCATGAAACCAGCCGCCAGGAAACCGACTAGCGGTGGCAGACCCACCACTCTGACCAACAGACCACAGAGGAAGGCAATGGCTATCCAGAGAGGGTCACTGTACTGAATGGAGAGGAGTTGCGGATCCATAGTCTTCCGAAGAGAGAATCAGTGAGTCACAAAATGTGCTAACGTTGCGCATCTACAGTTTATCTGCTGAATCCTTTTTGCTTTTCGTGGATTTCCTGAAAGATCATCTCTGAAAGCGCGAGGCTTGCATTGAGCGCCGCCATTTTCTTGCGAACATCCTGATTTACTCGACCAATTTCTCGGTATACGTTTGCAAAATCTGAAGCCGATTATCTTTTCTATACAATCGAGAATGTTGGGTAATGCTGCCAGGAGTTTGTTACATCGACTCCGTAGACTCGGCCTCATTGGCTATATGCCGGAGCATTCCGGTAAAGACAAAATAATGTACGGGATATAATACGTACCAATAGATCAAACCCCACAAGCCCAAAGGATCAAATATCGCCGTTTGTCTGATGGTCGAACCGTTTTGATACGGATCGGTTTCAAATTGAAGCCATGCGCGGCCAGGGAGTTTCATCTCCGCTTTTAAGCGCAGAAGTTTTCCCTTCTCAATACGTTCGACGCGCCACCAATCGATAGCATCGCCAACACGGATATTATTGGGATCACGTCGTCCACGACGCAAACCTACGCCTCCCACAATCAAATCGATCCATCCACGTACGATCCATATCCAGTTACACGAATACCATCCTCTTTCCCCTCCGATTTTTTGGATCGGTCGAAACGCAATATCGGGAGCAACGTTGACGTTTCGAGTTCGAGTATCAACAATTCGGTTGCCGTAATGGCCCTTCTCTTTTTTCGTCCAATACCCTGAAGAAGAAAGAGAATCCGACCAACGCGTCTGCACGATCTCGCAGTCTTCGTTCTGGAGCGCTGATGAAATCGCTTCGGATACGCCTTGCGGTTCGATATCGAAAATATCATTTGCGAAGTTATCGCCAACGACCGTCGTGTGCCGTATACTGTCGATCATATTACGCCCAATCCGAGCAAAAATAGGGGTGACCAATCCGAGCCACAAACTCGACAAAAAAGGAGTCAATACCGGAACGGGAATCATAAAACGTCTCAAACCGCGTTGTCGCGCGTATTCCAACATGATTCCTTTGTAAGACATGACGTCACGCCCGCCAATTTCGAAAATCCGGTTGCCTTCGATGGGCGTATGAATCGACCGTTCCAAAAATAACATTGCATCCGAAATCGAGATCGGTTGAGCAAGAACGGACACCCAGCGAGGCGTAATCATGACTGGCAGCCGCTCCACCAGCGCGCGGATCATCTCAAAAGAAAGACTGCCCGATCCGATGACGATCGACGCGCGGAATTCAACGACCTGAACGCCCGATTGACGCAGAATCTCACCCACTTCCTGGCGGCTTTTCAAATGCGGTGATAAAACATCGTTGGAATCGCCCAATCCCCCTAAATAGACGATTTTCTGAATGCCGGATTGTTTAGCTGCTGTTGCAAAATTGTTCGCCGCCGTTCGGTCTTTCGATTCGAAATCTCCTGATGCGGTTAAAGAATGAACCAGGTAAAACGCTACGGAAACGTTTTTCATGGCTTTATGTACTGAATCCAAATCGAAAACGTCCCCCTCTACAATCTCCACTAGCTCCGACCGCTCGTGCGCGAGATTTTGAGGGCAACGCACCAAGCAACGCACTCGATATCCCTTA
>JAFGKO010000020.1 GCA_016928525.1 Anaerolineales bacterium
GACGACATCCGCAAGGAACGCAACCGCACGGGCCGCGAGCGCGAGAAGACCGCCAAAGCCCGCAAGCGGACCGAAGAACTCAACCGCGAACTCGAAAAACGCCTGGAAGCCATCGAAGACGAGCGCCGCGACGTGATCGCCAAAGCGCGCGCCGAAGCCGAGTTAGACGTGGCCGTGCTCAGGCGCAACATTGAGTCGCTCAAAAAACAACTCAAGCAGGCCCGCCAGCCGTTGGATGCGCTCAAACAGGTGGAAGAAAAGATCGAGAAGATCGAGGAGAAAGTCGAAGAGCCGGTTGAGCGAAAAAGTAGACAGTTATACCCTACGGGTACGATGCCAGTGATCAGTGATCGGTCGCCGTTGAAACTGGGAGAGAAAGTCACTGTTGGCACGCTGAACGCCGAAGGTCTGGTGACAGCCCTGGGCGAGTCCGATGCGGAAGTCCAGGTCGGCAGTCTGCGCATCCGCGCGAAATTGTCCGATTTGCAAAGGAAGCCGCCCATGGACGACAGACCGCAGACCGTGGAAACATTCAGCGTCCATCGTCCAGCGTCCAGCGCCCAATCCCCTGGTCTCGAACTCGACCTGCGCGGCCAGGCCTCCGATGACGCGCTGGACATGCTCGACCGCTACCTCGACCAGGCTTACTCGGCTGGGCTGCCGTTCGTACGAATCATCCACGGCAAAGGCACGGGCAAGTTGCGCCAGGTGGTACGCGACGCACTGCGCCAGCGCCCGCATGTGACATCGTTCGAAGAGGGCGGGGCGAAAGAGGGCGGCGAAGGGGTGACGGTTGCCAAAATTGGGTAGTCGCCTGACTTTGGAACGCAAGCGGGAAGGTGTAAGTGAAAGATAAGGCCACAGTTGCGCAGGGGCTGGCATGGGCGGCCTGGATCGCATTTCTTGTCAGCCTTTTTCTGCCGGTCCACTGGTTTACTTATCCGATCATCCAAAAGTTTTCCTCCGAACCGGTGATGTACGGCTGGAAATTTGCCCTCACTTTTTTGGGGGACATGTTTTTATTCTTATTCTTGCTCATTCCTTCGGGTTTTGACATCGAGTCTCTTGTATATCTGGTTTTTACAGTGATCTACAACCTTGGCAATATGCTTCTCATCCTGGCTCCGCTGTTGCCCAACAAATTCAGTCGCCCGCTTCTGCGAAAAATCCATCTCAGGACTGTATTTGTTTGTACCCTTGCAGCAATCGCATACAAATATGTGGAAAACATCCAATTAGGATATTCGCTCTACAGCGGATATTACGTCTGGGTTCTTGCTTATACCTTATTGCTTATCGCCTCTATCTTAATGTTGGGCAAGAACAGCGCAGCCTCCGGCATGGAAAAAGAGTAATCATAATCGCCACCTCCTTGCGTAAAGTAGGGCGCAGAAGAACGCGCCCTGTTATTTTGCCTCTTGCAAAATGAACAAAGTGTTCATATAATATGAATATAAGGTTCATGTTATATGATAACTTCAGAATGGTCCCAACTCCAAGCACACATCCTTGAACTGGAAAAGCAGGGACTGGTCACGCGCACTTTCCGTCGTCTCGACCCTGCCCGCCAGCAGGCCGTCATCCAGGCCATCCTGGATGAAGCCGCCGAGAAAAGCCCGACTGCGCTCAATATCAAACAAGTCGCTGAACGTGCCGGGGTCGCGGTCGGGTCACTGTACCAGTATTTTGGCAATCGCGAAAATCTGCTGGGCTTCGCGGTGGAACTGTGCGTGCGCCAAATGACTGATCTGTTCGCGATGTCGCGTCCCTACTTGCTGGAGATGCCCTTGCGCGAAGCCCTGACTGCCTACCTGACCTATGGCATCGAGTGGAGTCAGACCCAGCAAGGCTTCATCCAATTTTTTGGGCGGGCAGCGTATCAGGACGATCCGGGACTGGCAGATAAAGTAGTGGAACCCGTCGCTACCGCCATGCGAGAGACGGTGAAGGACATGCTCAACGCAGCTTTCCGGCGCGGTGAAATCAGCCCAGACCTGGACCTGGAAGCCGCTTCGCGCCTGGTCAACGGCCTGATGATTGTGGTCGGCGACTCGCAACTGCTGCCCTACCTCAATCATTATTTTCAGATCACCGACGAAACAGTTCCAATCGAACGAATTGTCGCATCAATGGTCGACCTGATTATGAACGGAATTGCGCCAAAGCAGCTACCTTCCACCGAAGGAGTATAGAATGCCCAATCTCATGCGCCGCATCTTCTGGTACCTCAACAAATTCTTCATGGTGCCCATGTTCAAGCTTGGATTCGGCCCGTTCTTCGGCAACCCGCTGACCGGCTATATCATGGTCATAAAGGCCATCGGACGCAAGACCGGCAAGGTGCGGTTTACACCGGTCAATTACGCCATCCACAAGGGGAATGTCTATTCCATCTCAGGCGGTCGCAAGACTTCGGACTGGTACCGCAACCTGCTGGCCACCCCGGAAGTTGATTTGATCCTGCCTGGAGGCTGTATCTACGCCCGCATGGAAGAAATCTTTTCCCCCGAAGAGAAACGTATCATCATCCGCCAAATATTGAAAAACGCCGGTTTTGCTGGGTTCTTCGATGGTTACAACCCCTGGCGCGTCAGCGACGAGAAATTGATGCAAAAAAGCGCCGACATGCCCGTCCTGTGCTTCCACCCGCTGGGGGTGGGCAACGGCGCATCCGACCCGGCCGGCTGGGCCTGGATTTGGAGCTTTGTTGTCACTGTTATCCTGATCGTCTTGTTGGCGCGGTAGTACTTACCGCAAAGACGCGAAAGCACTACGACACCAAGAATTTGAAAAACTTCGTGCCTTCGTGACCTAGTGACTTGGTGGTAAACAAAACCGCTGAAAGGACTTTATGCCAACAACCGTCCTCCAAACCGAAAACCTGACCAAGCATTATGGTTCGCTTGCGGCGGTCAAGGGTCTGAACCTGGAAATCCAGCGTGGGGAGATATTCGGCCTGCTTGGCCCCAATGGCGCCGGCAAGACCACCTCGATCAACCTGATGTGCGGATTGCTCAAGCCAGATACTGGGCGCGTCTTTATCCATGGGAAACCGGTCAATGGCGGTGATGTAGAAATACGGGCCCGTATTGGCGTCTGCCCGCAGAACACGATTTTGTGGGGCAAGCTCACCTGTCTGGAGCAGTTGGAATTCATCGGCGAGATGTACGGCATGAAACGCAGGGACGCCCGCCAACGAGGCCACGAACTACTTGAAATCATGGGGCTGGCCGAAAAGCGGAACCGCCTGGCTTCCACACTTTCAGGGGGGATGCAGCGCCGCCTCAATATCATACTGGCGCTGGTTCACGATCCCGACATCCTGGTGCTGGATGAACCGGAAGCGGGCCTGGATCCGCAAAGTCGCGTGCTGGTGCGTGAGTACATCCGCGAGTGGGCGCTGCAACGCAACCGCACGGTCATCCTGACCACGCACAACATGGACGAAGCCGACCGCATGGCGCAGCGCGTGGCCATCATGGACCACGGCGAATTGCTGGTTCTGGATACGCCCGAAGCGCTCAAACGCAAGGTCGGCGAAGGGGATGTGCTCGAAATCGATCTGGACGGGGACCAGGGCCTGCCTCCCAAAAATGGCCTGGAGGCCGTCATCAGGCTGGCGCCTCAAACCAGCCTGGTCGGGCGGACATTGGTCATCCGCGCCAAAGCCGCTGTGGACCTACTGGCGGCCATCACAGAAATCCTGCGCGCGGCCGGTTTCCAACCCGGGGAAATTCGCCTGCGGGAGAACACCCTGGAGGATGTGTTCATCGCGCTGACCGGGAGAAGGTTGAGGGAATAGCCATGCGTCTCTTCTCAGTTTTTCGCGTCGCTCTGCGGGAACAACTGCGCAGCCCCTGGGATTTGGTCCTGACCCTGCTGTTGGCTCCCATGTTCATCTGGCTATATTGGTCCATGATGGGCGGTGGATCGACCTATTACAAAGTGCTGGTCATCAACAATGACCGTGGCAGTTGTCCGGCTGGGGATCCGGCTCAAACCTGCGCCGAGCAAGCCATCCAGCAAATGTCCGCTCTCACGTACGAAAGCGGTACGCCGTTGCTTAAGCTCACCGATGTGCATGATCGCTCTGAGGCAGAAGCCATGTTGCGCAACCGGAAAGCTTTTGCGTTATTGATCTTCTCGGAAAACTTCACGGATTCCATACAGGATGGAGAGCCAGGAGCCGGGGCGCAAGTGACCTTTGTGGGCGATTTGACCAACCCATATTACACGCCTGCGGTGGTATTTTCCAACGCTGTGTTGGAAAGTTATGTAAGGGAAGTTACCAGGCAACCCAGCCCGATCCTGGTGACAGAAGAAGCGCTGGGCGGATCAGCCTCGCGCAGCGAATTTGAAATCTATGTTCCGGGCCTGTTGATCGCCGCCGGGACGATGATGCTTTTCTCGATTGCCATCCTGATCACCCGCCAGGTCGAATCGGGTACGGTGCGCCGCCTGCAAATCACGCGTATGACCGCGCTCGATATGCTGGGCGGCATCAGCATTCTATACATCCTGATTTCACTGATTACAGTCGCGCTCGCCTTTGCCACAGCACAAGCGCTCGGCTTCCGCAGCCCGGGCTCGCTCTGGGTGGGAATGTTGATCTGTGCCATCACTGGGGTTTCAGTTGTTGGCATTGGGTTGGTCACAGCCTGCTTCTCCAAGACAGTAGCGCGCGCCGCGATCATCGTCAATTTTCCCCTGTTCCTGGTGTTGTTCTTCTCAGGAGCCGTATTCCCGGTCGGGAACCCGCGCCTGTTCACACTGGCTGGCCGCGACTATGGCATCTTTGACTTGCTACCCCAAACCCATGCTACCAATGCTCTTAACAAAGTTCTTTCGCTGGGCGCGGGCCTGGGCGACGTGACCTTCGAACTCGTTGCCCTAACACTGTTGACTTTCTTGTATTTCTTTATTGGGATATGGTTATTTAGAAGAATGTACTTACAGGCACGATAATGACCTTGCCTGAAGTAACGCATTTGCCAGAGTATGGGGAAAAGCGGGTGTAAGATACCAGACAGCGCGAAAATGCCCGATACTATTTGACGAGGTAGAAATTCCCCTTATAATATAAAAATACTATCCGGGAGAAGTCATGTCGATCGACGATGCCATCAAACAGCTTCAATTGACGATCAAAGCCACCAGTCCAGGTACGGAGGTTAAGGTAGTTAAAATATCGGATGAGGAAGCGCGCATCTCGGTCTATGCTGCCGTTGGCGATATGCAAGCCATCAAGGACGCGACTTTCCAACCCGTATTGGATTTATTGACTAAGGGCTTGGATGTGCAAGTTTTCGTCTACGACAAGGACAATCCTTCTCCAACGGCATAACTAGAGAAACGCTTGGGCATACAAAGCTAATCCATAGCCCTGCTCGAGGCTTTTGGGGATACAAAAAGATATTTTTAAAGCATGACTCCGAGAAAAGCTCTCGGAGTTTTTAGTTGTCTAATTTCTGTTCATAAGCTTGTTGCCTGAACGTATCATGCACAAATCACCCAAACCTCCACAATCTCTGTCACGGACGCCCATAATTCCTCCACAATTGGTTGCTATCTTAGGGTCACAAGAACCAAATACACCTAATCCACCTGAAGGAGGTAAAAATGTTAAATCGAGGTTCTTTTGTTTTACGGCTGATCGGTATTTTGCTGCTGGTTGGTCTGATGATCGGCGGAGGCGTGATGGCCTACCGCGCCGGTGTAGCACAGGGCATCGCCCAAGCGCCCGCAGTGGCTGAAGCGCTCTTGAGCGCCGTCGAAAGCGGACAGGGTTTATCTTTACCCGCTTATGGATATGGCTACGGGTATCCCAGCTACCGGATGCACCCGCACTTCGGCTTCTTCCCCTTCGGTGGCATCTTTGGGTCCATCCTGTTCATCTTCTTATTCTTCGGACTGTTGCGCCTGATCTTCTTCCGCCCCTGGGCCTGGCACTATGGTCCCATGCAAGGACGCGATCCCTGGAAGAGATACGGCCATCCCTGGGGTCCCCCGCCCTGGGCGCGTGAAGGTGAGGCAGGCGAACCGGAAGCGGATACCGAAACCAAGAAAGAAGATAAGTAGCCAGCCAACGCCTTGCTCCGATACTCTCGGAGCAAGGCATTCATTTGTTATAGATGAGGTAAACGATGAAATCCACTAAAATCATGCCGCCGACTTACTTGCTTATCGCCATTATAGCTATGCTCGCTTTCCATTTCATATTCCCGGTAGCATGGATCGTTCCATCGTTATGGAATCTAATCGGTCTCGTCTTCCTGGTTTCAGGTGTAATCATGAACTTGATCGCAGACAAAACCTTTCACCAGGCGGGTACGACAGTCAAGCCATTTGAAGAATCTGAGATGCTCGTCACAGACGGCGTATTTAAAATCAGCCGGAACCCAATGTACCTGGGGTTTGTATTGATCCTTGCAGGCGTTGCTATTTTCTTGAGGTCGTTGTCGCCTATTCTAGTCATCTTTGCATTCGTGGCTTTGATAACCAATTCGTTCATCAAAGCTGAAGAAAGAATGCTGGCCGAGAAATTCGGCTCATCCTGGGAACAATACAAATTGAAGACCAGGCGTTGGTTTTGACAATATGTCGGTTCTTCAGGATTCGCCGTGAAAAGGTCCGGATTTGGGGGTGTGAGCGTGCGTA
>JAFGKO010000001.1 GCA_016928525.1 Anaerolineales bacterium
GGTCACTTTCCCATTGTTCATACCCCTATTGTATTAAACTTTTCCCCTTTTGAGGAGGGGGCTGCCTAGCTCTTTTTAGACAACCCCGCTTTGTACAAACAAGGTTAATGGTTACGGCAGGATCTGAATGGCATCCATGTCGATGTAGGTGCCACCACTTGCATACTCGAAGCGTACGGTGTAGGTGCCGTCGCCCAGGTCTGCACTGGTCCAGATGGATTGCCAGGCCAGCGCCCCACTGGCGTCGATGGTGTCTGCATACACACCGTCGATGTGCACGTCGATCAAGCCACGGTTGGTGTTCCGGGTGAATCCCAGAACAAACTGTGAACCTTCGAAGGTGAATTCAGCATAGCTGCCCGGTGTGCTGGTGTAGTGCATCGTGTTGTTGTAGGGACCGCTGCCAGTCCAGGCGGTCCAGCCGCTGCCGTAGGTCCAGACAGGATCGGTGTCATCATAGATGCCCACACCCATCGGAACCGGCAGGCCAAAGATCTGGATGGCGTCGATGTCGATGTAGGTGCCATCGCCCGCGTGCTCGAAGCGCACGGTGTAGGTGCCATCCCCCAGGTCAGCGCTGGTCCAGGTGGATTGCCAGGCCAGCGCCCCACTGGCGTCGATGGTGTCTGCATACACACCGTCGATGTAGACGTCAATGGAGCCGCGATTGGTGTTCCGGGTGAAGGTCAGGGCGAACTGTGAACCTTCGAAGGTGAATTCAGCATAGCTGCCAGCGGCGGTAGCGTAGTGCATCGTGTTGTTGTAGGGACCGCCACCGGAGTAGACGCTCCAACCGCTGCTGTAGGTCCAGGCAGAATCGGTGTCATCATAGATCCCCAGCGTTTATTTTGGGGGCATTGGGGAACCGCTTTTCCATCCCAAGACCATCGACTGGATTGCTGAAGTCAAGTAGTTGGGCGTCAAGGTGGAAATGATCACCAATGACACCATCCTGAACGAGAAGAAGGCCCGGCAACTGATTGACTCTGGCCTGGATGTGCTCTGGGTCTCGATCGACGGCGCTTCCCCGGAGAGCTATGCGGATGTGCGCATGGGGGCAGAACTGTCTCAGATCCTTGAAAATTTAAGGCGCTTGTTCAAAATGCGAAAAGGCGGACATTTCCCCAAGCCTGAGATTGGTGTTGCTTTCGTTGCCATGAAACGCAATATCAATGACCTGCCAAAGATTATCAAGATGGGGCATACTTTCAGCGCAAGGTATTATTCTGTAAGCAATGTGCAGCCTGCAACGGCTGAAATGCAGGAAGAGCGTCTTTACACGCGCACCACGCGCAACATCGCGTACCTGCCCTCACCCGTTCTGCCAAAGCTGAGCCTGCCCAAGATAGATTTCAACGAAGAAACTCAAGCTGCTTTGATCGAAGCCTTCAATAGCGGATGTAACATCAGTTTTGCCGGCAATAACTGGGGTGGTGCGAACGATGTGTGCAATTTTGTCGAAAGCGGGACCACGTCTATTGCCTGGAATGGGGACGTCAGTCCATGTTGGCCTTTGATGCATACGCACACAAATTATTTGCACAATAAACCGCGCGTCTCGAAGAAGCATGTGATCGGCAATGTGAGCGAGCGTTCTCTCTCGGATCTGTGGTTTGCATCCAATTACCTGGCCTATCGCGAGCGTTTGCATAATTTCATCTTTGCCCCGTGTACTTTTTGCGGTGGTTGTGACCTTTCGGAAGAAAATGTCGAAGACTGCCTGGGCAATACCCAATTTCCGGTTTGTGGAGGCTGCCTCTGGGCGCAGGGGATCATTCAATGCCCGTAGTGTAATCTGCTGCATCATCTCAAGAAGATGGGGAAGTGGAGTAACCCCACACCCCGTTTTACTGAAAAGATACAGCGGTGAAGAAAACCAAGGCAAAGAGGTAGCGATGTCAAAGACATGGACGAGGAGAGCAAGAACTGGCGTGCAGCAAGCTCCCACCAAAGGGTAGCGATGGCCTCAAATGATGTCAGCAGAAAAAAAAACGGGAAAGAACAAAAGTAGGCTAGAATGAGAAAGACGGCATGTCAAATGCACGAAGATGTTCTGCCTGGTAGAGGCCAAACCAACAGGCAGAGCAGCAGAGGTGAAATGGCATGCCGTCTAATATCAGGAAGTATCGAAGCGGATCTGGTAGTGGTCGCTGTAGAGGTTACAGAAAGCTTCTTGGCTCAGTCGCAAATTGCGCCAGGCTTCTAGCAGGCGAAAAGCGATATTTTTGAGCGAGCCGACGCCCTGAGAAAAAGCCTGCCGAAACAGGCTGCCTTTTTCCATCAACTGGAAGATCAAGTGGGCGATCTGGAGCAAGTAGTAGAAGACTTTGCGAGCGGTGACGTTTTGGCTGTAAGGGCGTTCCAGATGGAAGCCACCATTTTTCTGGATGTTGAAGCCTTCGTTTTCAACCTTTCAACGCAGCCTTCCAGCCTGATTCGCCAGGGTATCCACATTGTGGGCAGTTGGGATAAAGTTGGTCAGCCACTTGAAGGTGGTGGTGTTGAGGTCTGCGGATTGCATTGGCCTGCTTTCTTTGCAGACCAGCATATTCAAAGAGTGGTGACGATCTTGGTCATCACGGTAATCGATTTGCCTGACCCAGTGATACTCCTGGATGAGTTCCTGCTGCTGACCCAGGCAAATCTGCTTATGGTTTTCAGGTGTTTGAGAGCATACCAGGTGATAGGTACGGTGAACTTGGGGAAGATCCGCTTCTTGGAGCACAATCATGAACCGCCAGTTGTAATCCTGGCAAAGTTGGAAGGTTGGCCCCCCTACAAAAAGCCCATCCAGCAACAAGCAGATCGGCAGATGGGGAAAACGAACCTTCAGGCGTTTGCTCAAACGATAGAAAGCCTTCAATTCGCAATCTTGTTTGTCGGCTTGTGGATCCGAATTCTCAATGAACTCGGTCATGAGCGAGAAAGCGAAACCATTGGCAGTGACCAGTTTGGCTTCCAGTACCGGATGATAGTAGAGGCTCTCGCCATTGTTGAGTTTCCTGGTCATGCAATACTCACAATGGCGGGCCTGGAAAGTCAACATCCCAGTGCCATCGATTGCCAGGAGAAAATTGCCATACACTCGCCAGCGATACAGGACTTTCTTGCGGATCAAGGTTCCTACCATCTGACACACTACTTCCTGCACCTCCGCAGGTGCTATTCTTTTGAAGGCATAGTTGAGCGTGTCTCCATGCGGAACTTCATCCACCTCGAACCAGGCTTCAAACTTGGTTTGCGATGACGTATTTCTACACAGTTGGTAGTTGATCTGTCGCCGCACGCCCAACCGAAACAGATACATCAACACGCCTGTGCTCAGTAAACTTTCCATGGGGTAGCTGATCAACGCAGGTTTTCGACTATCCCTGACCCCCTTGAATAGCTTCCGCCAACCTCCAAAATAATGATAGAGTGTGCCGGTAAAGGCTTTCAACAAGGCCTCTTGAGCCTCATACTCTTGATCCTGGGTCTCTTCGCCTAACAAGCTTCTCTTTTGGCGTTTTGAAATGTTCATCCCCCAACCTTACCCCATTATGCGAAAGATCTTGTGCGAAAACCTTCGGTTCTTCACCGCTGCTGCCCCCCAAAAAATGATTTGCCATTTCATAGTTGTAAACCTAGGGAAAATAATGCGACTGTAATGTTACAATGTGAAAGTTAGCCTTTATAATCAAATCTCAAACTATTTCGATGGGACATAACATGAAAAAACAACTATTTCTTTTCCTCACACTATCCTTGATCGCCATGATGATTATTTCCGCCTGTGGATCGTCTGACCAGGCGCCTACCAAAACTCCAAAACCCACAAAGACCAGTGCAGCTCAACCAGTTGCTTCTCCTCTTCCTACCGCTACACCTGATCCCTGCGCACCGGAGAATCTGCCTGCAGAAGTAGAAAAGGTACACAAACTTATGCGCGAGTTTGATGATATCTCCCTGCTGGCACCGGATATCTTACGGGAAATGCTATACCCTGTCATCTCAGACTTGCAACGCGTCCGCCGTGATGTGGAAGATCTGCAGGTTCCCTCCTGCTTGGTCAACTTGAAACAATATGAATTGGCTCATATGAACACGGTTATCAATGTTATGGTCTACTTGCTTAGGAATGGTCCTGATGCAAATCCAGAAGTGGTCAGCCAAGGTATTGCGCAAGCGAAACAGCAGCATGACCAGTATATCTTGGAATTGGCCAATGTGCTGGGCTTGACCGTGGTGGCTGCGCCTACTACGGCACCGGTTCAAGGAACGCCAGAAGCAGGTGGGACGCCAGCGCCTGCAGCTTTGGTTATCACCAACTCTGGGCCCACCGCAGTCAACTTGCGGGACCAGCCAGACTTGAATGCCGGCACCATCGGTATTTTGGATCTCGGCGCAAACGCAGTCGTACTGGGTCGTACCGCAGATGCGCTCTGGTACCAGGTAGAATTTCCCGGCCAGCCCGGTCAGACCGCCTGGGTGTATGCCTCACTCGTGCAGCTTTCGGATCCAACAGCAGAATTGCCGGTGATCACACCATAATACTCCCATCCCTGGCCCTTTTCCTGACGCGAAAAAGGGAATATAACGAAAAGGGTGCGAGCTAGTGCAAAGTGCCGCTCGCACTCTTTTTCGATTCACAGTCACTCATTCAGCCCCCCCCAGCCATCTCCTGTTTGACGGCATGATACAAATTTTCTGCTTTTAGCTCGCTCAACGTAAAGCAGGGTGCCTCAAGATGATCGGCCAGCTTTTGCGCCAGGCCCTGGTCGAAGGCCGCGTGTTCCATGTTAATGACGATGCTACGGACATCCTCATTGGCAATCAATTCAGCAAATTTATAAGACTCTTCCTGCGGCGGCAGAGTGCCAAGCGCTACGTTGCCGGCTCCATCAGTCAGCACAATCAACAACGGCTCCACATCCGGGTGGACGAATTTCTCGTGGCCGAGCACGTCGTGCGCCATCAGCAGTCCAGCCGAGAGTGGTGTTTTGCCGCCCACGGGAATGTCCACGAGCGCCCGCTGGGCCAGTTGAATGCTATTTGTCGGTTGCAGGACCAGGGTAGCTCGATCCTTCTGGAACACAATCAGGCCGACGCGGTCACGACGCTGGTAGGCATCCGTCAAGAGCGAGAGGATCGCCCCTTTGGTCGCATTCATCCGTTCCGCTACTGCCATGGACCAGGATGCATCCACCAGGAAAAGCACCAGGTTGGCCACTTTTTTAACACGCACCTTGCGTTGCAGGTCGCTTTTCTCGATAGCCAGGGCCATGCGCTTACGTTTCTCGGTGCGACGCTTCTGATAGGGGGCCGCCGCGCGGAAAGTGGCGTCAAAAGCGATGTCGTCGGTTTTGTCCCCGGCGGGCCGCGCGCGAATATAACGCCCGTGTTTGCGGTCGGTTTTGGTCAGGGAACGCCGCCCGGCATGGCGGCGGGCTAATTTATCCAGAGGGGTATTGAGTTTGCGCGGCTCGAAAGTCTCGCCGATCTTGACTTTTTGTCCGCCCTCCCACCAGTTGGCGCTGGCGTTGGCAAACACATCCTGCGGCATTGGCTCCGGCTGTCCCGGTGGGGAACCTTCCTCGGCTTCATCCTCAAGCTTTAAGTTTTTTTTTGAGCCTCGGATTCTTGCGGCTGCGGCTCACCCTCATCCGCTTCGTTCGGGATCGCTTGGCCTGCCAACTGCTCAATGCGCTCTTGCAGTTGCTCGGTCGTCATCTCGGCCTGGTGGAA
This sequence comes from Anaerolineales bacterium, assembly GCA_016928525.1. The sequence continues at coordinate 5,725 of JAFGKO010000001.1, forward strand.
GGGAGTCCGCTTGATGCGGTGCGGGAGGGCCAGTTCGGCAGCCAATGCAATGTCGTGATCGTTGATGGCTGTGCGGCCTTCAAAAGCAGCCTGGGCGCGCGCGGCTTTGAGGATGGTCAAATCTGCACGGTGGCCGTCCACGTTCAGAGAGGCGGTCAGGGCGGCGATGGAGAGCAGGTCGCGGCTGGTGTAGGTAACCTTGTTTACGATCGTGCGCGCCATCGCAATTTGCCGTGAGAGTTCTTCCTCTTTCGGCAGCCATTCTTTGCGAAAAGCCTCCGAATCTTTTTCGAACGCCAGGTTGCGTTCCATAATCAGCACGCGATCGCGCGGTTCACGGATACCGGTAATGTCCACCGAAAGCGCGAAGCGGTCCAACAACTGCGGACGCAAGTCGCCTTCTTCCGGATTCATCGTCCCAACCAGGATGAAACGGGCGGGATGTGCAAAGGAGATACCTTCACGCTCGACCACGTTCACGCCCATAGCAGCCGAGTCGAGCAGAATATCCACTACGTGATCATCGAGCAGGTTGACCTCGTCAATATAAAGCAGGCCACGGTTAGCAGAGGCCAACACACCGGCTTCGAAATGCCGTTCCCCTTTTTGGATGGCTTGCTCGATGTCGAGCGTACCCACCACGCGATCTTCCGTGGCAGACACAGGCAAATTGATGAACGGGGTTGTCCGCTCATAGACGGGCAATTTGTCCCCGTTGGATTCGGCGCGTTCCTTGCATTCCGTGCACCAGGTGTGTGGGTTATCCGGGTCGCAACCGAAGCGGCAATCCTGTACGACTTTTACACGCGGCAGCAACGCAGCCAGGGCGCGCGCCATAGTGGACTTGGCCGTACCACGCTCGCCACGGATCAACACCCCGCCGATGCGGGTATCAACAGCGTTCAAAATCAGGGCACGCCGCATGCGTTCCTGACCAACAATGGCAGTAAATGGGTAAATAGCTGGCATTAAGTAACTCCGGCGGTGATTATAACTTGTTTTTTAAAATGGTCTACCCGGGCAATGCTTTCTTGACAGGAACTGTTTCCTCAGCCTCCGACAAGTTGAGCGCAAAAAACCTGTCTTTCAAATTCAAGAGGGGTTTTTCCATAAAATAATAGCTCAAACTCGCAACTACAACAGTTAGAGGTAAAGAAATTACAGCTGTAAGCAGTTTGGCAACTGGCTCCTCAAAAATCGGCCACCAGTCGCGAATCCGGCCCACGAACCAGATGATTGCCAGGTGATAGACATACAGTCCATAGGAAATCTTGCCCAGATACTTCATGATCCTGGTTTCCAGGAAGCGGTTGAAAAGGCCTTCTCTCGCCACTGCGTAGATTGTTACCGCAAACCAATAGTTCAAAATAGAGTACCCCCAAATAAATTGATAGGCCTTAGACATCGAAAAAGGATACCCAAAATCCTGCCACAGGCCAAAACTACCTGTAGCCGCATATTGCGCTACAAACCCAATAATGGGAACCGTAACCAGGAGCGCAAAGAACTGTTGTTTTGCCTTGGGAATGCGATAACGCGAGATATAAGCACCGAGGGCAAACGCATCGATATGACTGAACGGGAAAGCATATAATCCCCATACAGCTTCATCCCGAAACCACCACACCAGGTGGAACTTGTACGCATAAAAGAGCGCCACCCGCAAAACCGGCCCCAGGGCAATAAAGGATAAAAACAACTTCTTCAGATATTTTTCAGGCACCAGAAAGAGCAGCATAGGCCAAAACACGTAAAATTGCTCTTCCACTGAGAGCGACCAGAAATGCTCCACGAATTTCTGATGCTCGAATGCAGAGCTGCCATAGAAGAAATTATAGACATACGCCAGCGCAAAGGGCAATTGCGACTGAAAGAGTTTCATATAATTTTTGCGATATGGTAGGGTATATAACCATGAAGTAATCCCCCACATCACAAACAGATAAAAATAATAGAGTGGGAAAATCCGCAAAAAACGCCGCCCATAGAATTTCACAAAATAATCTCTGGAAGGCAGGCTGGCCTTCATATCCAGCAGAATACCTGTGATCAGAAATCCGGAAAGGACGAAAAAGAGCTGGACTCCCGTCCAGCCGAAACCCAGATAATCCGTATGAATTCCAAATACCAGAATGAACGCGATGGCACGCAACCCGTCTAACCCAGGAATCATGTAAACTCCAGCAGCTATTGAAATACAGATAAGGAGACTTGTCAAGCAGGAGACAGAAAAATCCCCGGCGCAACGTCCGGGGACCTCAGGCCTGGCTCTCCCGCAAGGCGGGACTTCTCCGCCCTGCGGGACTTCCGTTACCCACGGTTACATAACGGACTGGGCCTGCTGGTAGAGTTGCTCCTTTAGCTTCATCACATCCCGGCCTACTTTGGAACCTGAGTCGCCTTTGATTTCCCTGGAAATTTTCTCGATGGCATACATCACGGTCGTGTGATCGCGGCCCCCCAGCACCTCGCCGATTTGCGGCAGGGACACATTGGCCTCTTCCCGCAACAGGTACATGGCAATCTGGCGCGGCAAAGCCACACTGCGCGAGCGATCACGTCCGAGCAGTTTTTCGGCTGACAGGTTGAAGTAATGGGCGACCAGGTCCACCACTTTTTGCGGTTCGAGGTCACCCCGCTGAGGCAACAGGTCAGACAGGGCAACGTCCACCAGGTTGGGGGTCAAGGACGAACCGCTCAAGTCCGCAAAGGCCAGGATACGGTTGAGGGCGCCTTCCAGTTCGCGGATGTTGGATTGTACCCGTCGTGCAATCGTATCCAGGATTTCATCCGGAATGTAGCGACCTGTACGCTCGGCCTTATGGCGTAGAATCGCCAAGCGGGTTTCCAGGTCAGGCGGCTGAATGTCAGCAGTCAGGCCCCACTCGAAACGCGAACGCAGCCGTTCCTCCAGTGTGACCAGCGATTTGGGCGGTCGGTCGGACGAAACGATGATCTGCTTATCTTGTCCATGCAGGGTATTGAAGGTATGGAAAAATTCTTCCTGGGTGGACTCTTTGCCGGCAATAAATTGGATATCGTCAACCAGTAAAACATCGATAGAGCGGTATTTATCCCGGAAGGCCTGGGTGGTGTGCGTGCGGATAGCATTGATCATGTCATTGGTGAACTCTTCCGAAGAAACATACAGCACACTCAACCCGCGCGCGTGACAGGCATTCCCAATGGCATGTAACAAATGCGTTTTCCCAAGCCCAACGCCCCCATATAGAAAGAGTGGATTATAGGCACGCGCCGGTTTCTCGGCCACGGCCAGGCAGGCGGCATGCGCCAGGCGATTGCCAGAGCCAACAACGAAGTTTTCAAACGTATAGCGGGGGTTTAATGTTATATTGCGCTGAAAAGACACAGGGGTATCATCTTCGCTATGTTCTACCAATTCAACAGACTGGAACATTTCATCATCATTTTGTGCGACGATAAATTTGACCGAGACGTTCGAATCCATTATACCAATCAACAGGCGGTTGACTGTGCTGGCAAGACGGCTCTCCAACCAATCGCGAGCATACGCATTGCGCACACTGATGGTTAGCTCACCATTATTATGCTTTATGGGATGAGTATCGCGCACCCATGTATCAAACGACGCTCGGGGCATCTCCATCTGAAGTTGTCCTAGCACAGATTGCCATGCCTGTTCTACATTCATAACTGCTCCCTCATCAACGGTTTTGGGGTATGGAGAACTAACCCGCCATGGACTCAGCGGTTCAGTTAGGTGTATGCATTTGGTATTCGATCTTACAGGGACTTGGGGTAAAGGCAGAAACCCCATCCACAGTTTCAGCGTGCACACATTCTAGCAGAAAAGGAGGCCTGATACCAACACGTATGCCCTACGAAACCCTAAAAACTTTCGTTTTTTTAAGGTAAACAAACCTTAAAGAATCATTTTGTACAGGCTACCTCTCGCTTTGCTATTCAGAACACTTGTTTCAGCCAAAAAAGCTGTAGGTCAAAACCAACACCCCTACATATAGGGTTTTTGCTCAAATTTACCCATGTATCCGTATATATGCCTTAACGAGAGGTACGGTTGACTCTTCAGTGTCAATCCAATGTGAAACGCAAAATCCTGGGACTCAATTCCAAGATTCGAAATATTAACGATATATTAAGGCGCGGGACTGCGCGGTACCCAAGCCAAGACCGTAGTTCCCTCATTGCGCGCGGACGAAATATCCACTTCACCGCCCACATTGCGGGCGCGTGTCTGCATATTCGCCAGTCCATGGCCAAGAGACGTATTCATCTTCGCCATCTCAAATCCCCGGCCGTTATCACGCACTTCCATGAGGACTCGTTCGCTGGTCACCCAAACGCTCACCTCCAAGTGTTTTGCAGCAGCATGCTTGGCCGCATTTGCCAGCGCTTCCTGGCAAATATGGAACAACGCCAACGTATGGCTTTGTGGCAAATCGCCCAGCGGCTCTCGCGGACCAGTGAGAACTGCCTCAGCCAACGTATGCGCGCGATATTCGCTGATGAGCCGTCGCAGGCCATCCATCAGATCTTCGCCGTTCAACTGGCGTGGACGCAAATCAAGAATATAAGCGCGCAAATCGCGGATAGTTTGATTCAAATCGCCAATGGCATGCTTGATGCCTTCCTGAGCCTTCTGGGGATTTTCTTTGACCAGATGCGAGACATTCTCCAGCGATAGCCCCACACCAAAAATAGACTGGATGATGCCATCGTGCAAATCCATGCCAATGCGTTCACGCTCTTCTAGCACCGCCAGGCGACGTGCATTCTGATGCAGCCGCGCATTTTCGATTGCCAATGCTGCCCAATTCGCTACTGCTGTCAGCAAGCGGATATCACGTTCATCGATAGGATTTTTGTTGCGCGTGGCTACGCTTAACACGCCCACCAGATTCTCACTGGTTTCCAAAGGGATGCACGCAATCTGCTGGAATCCGGCTTTCACCACAGCTTCACGCACAAAACGCAAGTCCTTCTTCAGGTCATGGCTGATCAGCGGCTCTCGATTCTTGGCAACAATACCTACAAAGCCTTCATTTACCTTAAAGTGCGTGCGCGTCCAGAATGCCTCGGCAGCCTGCCCGCGGTGCAGAACCAAGCGCAATGTCTTACGATCATCTTCCAGTAAAAAAATTTCCCCGGCCTCCACCTTCATATAGTTCATCACCAGGGCCAGGGTTTTATTCAAAATTTCATCTAATTCAAGCGAAGCTGTCAGCGTAGAAGCAAAATCATTCATCAAGGTCAGGTCTTCGCTACGGCGCGTCAGAGCAATATCACGCTCCTTGAGATGCTGATACAGCCTCGCGTTCTGGATGGCTGCGGCAGCGTATGCAGCCAACATCTGGATGATTTTCTCGTCATCCTCATTGAATCCTGCCGCGTCGATTTTATCAGTCAGGTAGATCTGCCCCAACTGCAACTCGCCCGTACGGATGGGCACACCTAAAAATGACGTCATCCGGGGGTGATGAACCGGGAAACCAGAACTACGCGGGTGTTCTTCAATTACTGGTACACGTAACGGTTCCTTGGTGTTCATCAACTCGCCGATTAGACCCTTTCCCACCGGCGGATGCGCTATACGTTTCACCTCGGCGTCTGTCATTCCAATGGAAATGAACTTTTCGAGTTTCCCCTCATTATCCAACACCCCTAAGGCTGCATAACGAGCTTCAGCTTGTTCGCAAGCCACGGTTGCAATGCGCTCCAACAACGTCTCCAGTGAGACATCCTTAACCAATTCCACACTCGCCTGATGCAGTGCTATCAGGCGTTCCCTTAGCTCCTCACGTGTCAAAAGCATCTAAATTCACCTCTATTAGGACTATTATATCCAAATTTCTGGAGTTTGATAGGTTTTGGCAGGTATCCCCAATAAAATTGTAAGTTGAAGGGTGACGGGTAATCCCCGTCTCTTTTTGAGGAAAGACATATGACGAATTCACGCATCTCCGGCTTCTACAACTTGACCATTGACGAGCGCCGCGCCAAAATAGCGGATGCGACGCATCTGACTCCCGAAGACCTGCTCTCGTTCACAGACGGCGGACTCACCCCCGAAGCCGCTGGCCACATGATCGAGAACGTGATCGGGATGCACAGCCTGCCACTCGGCATCGGACTCAACTTCCAGGTCAACGGCAGGGATGTGCTCGTCCCATTTGCCATCGAAGAACCCTCTGTGGTTGCGGGCGCATCCTTTATGGCGAAACTGATCCGCGCGGGTGGCGGTTTCCAGGCTACTACCTCCGCACCTGAGATGATCGGCCAGATGCAGGTGCTGGATCTCGACAACGTCAAAGCGGCCCGGCTGAAAATCTATGAACACAAGGCCGAACTCATCGCAGAAGCCGACACCATCGACCCCATCCTGAAGAAATTCGGCGGCGGCGCGCGCGACCTGGAAGTACGTCTCATCCACGACTCCCCTATTGGCCAATTTTTGGTCGTCCACCTGATCTACGACGTGCGCGACGCGATGGGCGCCAACGCGGTCAATACGGCCTGCGAACGTCTTGCCCCACGCATCGAAACCATCACCGGCGGACGTGTGCACCTGCGCATCCTCTCCAACCTGGCTGACCGCAGATTGGCGCGTGCACGCTGTACCATTCCTGTCAAAAAATTGGCCTTTGAGAGTGGTGACGGGTTGGCAATCCGTCAATTCACTGGCGAACAGGTGCGTGATGGCATTCTCGCAGCCTACGCCTTCGCCGCCTCCGATCCCTACCGCGCCGCCACGCACAACAAAGGCATCATGAACGGCGTGGACGCGGTGGTCATCGCCACCGGTAATGACTGGCGCGCCATCGAAGCGGGCGCACATGCTTATGCGGCGCGTTCCGGCAAATACACCAGTCTCTCCACCTGGGGCACGGACGCGGACGGCAACCTGGTCGGCACGATCGAGATGCCGCTGGCGGTCGGCATCGTCGGCGGCGCGACCAAGGTGCATCCCGCCGCGCAGGCTGCTGTCAAACTGATGGGCATCAAAACCGCCGCTGAACTGGCTGAGATTATCGTCTCAGTGGGATTGGCGCAAAACCTGGCCGCCCTGCGCGCGCTGGCCACCGAAGGCATCCAGCGCGGACACATGTCCCTGCACGCGCGGCAGGTCGCCATCGCCGCTGGAGCCGAAGGCGAGTTGATCGAAAAGGTCGCCGCGCAGATGGTGGCCGAGAAGACAGTTAGAATCGACCGCGCAGAAGAAATCTTAAAATCACTGTCTGATTAGTTTGGCAAGTCCGACTTGTCAGACCTGTCAGACAAAGGAATTTAAATGACCAATCCTGAACCCAAGAATACTCCCCTGCTCAAACCCACCCGCCCAGTCGGCTTTACCGGCTACGGCGCGTATGTGCCGCGTTACCGCATCTCTGCAAAGGAGATCGCCCGCGTCTGGGCAGGCGGCAAGGCGGCATTACCCATAAAAGAGAAAGCCGTTCCCGGCATGGACGAGGATGTCATCACCATGTCTATCGAAGCGGCGCGCAATGCGCTGGCGCGCGCGGAGATTCATGCACACCAGTTACGCGCCGTGTGGGTCGGCTCGGAATCGCATCCGTATGCCGTCAAACCGACCTCCACGGTCGTGGCCGAAGCCATCGGCGCCGTCCCCAACGTCCAGGCCGGAGACTGGGAATTCGCCTGCAAAGCCGGCACCGAAGCCATCGTCGCCGCCATGGGCTTCGTCGGCTCCGGCATGGCCGACTACGCCATGGCCATCGGCATGGACACCGCCCAGGGCAAACCCGGTGACGCACTCGAATATACGGCGGCGGCAGGTGGCGCGGCCTTTATTATCGGTCCCGCCGAAAGCTCACTGGCAACCATCAACGCCTCTTACTCTTACGTGACAGACACCCCTGACTTCTGGCGGCGCGAGTACCAGAAATACCCTGAACATGGTGTGCGCTTTACCGGCGAACCGGCCTATTTTCACCATATCACTTCGGCTGGAAGCACGCTGATGGAAGCGCTAGGCGTGACCGCCAAAGATTACCAGTGGGCCATCTTCCACCAGCCCAACACCAAGTTCCCGCAGCGCGCCGCGCAGATGCTGGGATTCACCTCCGAGCAGATCGAACCCGGCCTGCTGGTGCCGGTCATCGGCAACACCTACTCCGGCTCATCCATCATCGGCCTGACCGCCACCCTGGACGTGGCCCGTCCCGGCGACCGCATCCTGCTGGTCTCCTTTGGCTCCGGCGCCGGTTCGGATGCCCTCGACATTACTGTCACTGACAAAATCCTCGAGCGCCAGGACAAAGCCTTGAAAACCCAAGACTACATCGCTCGCCGTATCGAAATCGACTACGCCACCTACGCCCGCTATCGCGGGAAGATTACGATGAAATAAGCTTACAGGCGGCGGTTGAGTAGCCCTGAGTGAAACGAAGGGCGTATCGAAACCCCGCCGTATTGATAAGCAATTAACAATCTGTGGTCTCGATACGGGCTTCGCCCTACTCGACCACCGTTGAAAAAAGGAATTTATGACTGAAGTAATTATCGCTGGCCTCGGCCAGACCACCGTCGGCGAACATTGGGATGTAGGCCTGCGCGATCTGGCCTACTACGCCATCGACGCCGCCATCAAAGAGGCGGGCGGCCTGCGCCCTCAGTCGCTTTTTGTGGGTAATATGCTGGCCCCCAATCTTTCACGCCAGGCGCATCTCGGCGCGCTGTTGGCCGATTACGCCGGTCTTACCGGTATTGAAGCCGTCACCATCGAGGCCGCGGGCGCATCGGGCGGCGCGGCCTTGCGTCAGGCCTACCTGGCCGTCAAAAGCGGGCTGGTCGATACCGCCCTGGTCGTCGGCGTGGAAAAGTTCACCGACGTGGTCGGCGCAGGCGTGGAAGAAGCCCTCGCCACGGCATCCGACTCCGATTTTGAAGCCGTACAGGGCATGACTCCCACCGTCCAGGCCGCGCTCATTATGAAGCGTTACATACACGAGCACAACGTTCCCGCCGATGGCTTTGCTGGTTTCGCGCTCACCGCCCATGCCAACGGCGCGGGCAACCCCAACGCCATGTTCCAGAAAGCTATCAAAGCCGAGACATATGCCAAAGCGGGAATGGTCAGCGACCCGGTCAACATGTTCGATGCTGCCCCCAATGCGGACGGCGCTGCCGCGCTCGTTCTGACCCGCCGCGACCTGCTCCCGGCAAACTGGCCGCATCCGCTCGTCAAGGTTTCTGGTTCTGCCACCGCATCCGACACGTTAGCCCTGCACGACCGCAAAGATATGCTCTACTTTGATGCTGCCCAACTTTCTGCAGGCAGGGCCATGAAGCAGGCCAATATCATACTCGACCAGATCAACCTGTTCGAATACCACGACGCCTTTAGTATCTACGCTGCGCTCTCGCTCGAATCGGTCGGGTTTGCTATCCGTGGCCAGGGTTGGAAGCTGGCCGCCGAAGGACACATCGCCTTGAACGGACGTATCCCCTGCGCTACCATGGGTGGTCTCAAGGCGCGCGGCTTCCCCGGGGGCGCTACGGGTGTGTACCAGGCCGTCGAAGCAGTCATTCAGTTACGGGGGCAGGCGGAAGCAAACCAGGTCCCAAACGCGATGTATGCCCTGATCCAATCGCTGGGCGGGCCGGCATCGACCGCAGTCTCACATGTCCTGGAGAGATTAAACTGAAAAGGTCGACTCTCTAAACCTATCAGTTCCGAAAGGCCCTCTTTCTGATAGTTCCTGATAGTTCCATTCCTTACAATGGAGCATAGAAGTAATTTCGACTAAGGAGTATTGTTATGGAAATCCCGCGCCATTGGCGACTAAAACAGCAACGTTACGGACTGGTAGGCGAAGTCTGCCCACACTGCGACAACAAAATCTTCCCGCCGCGCGATGTGTGCCCTGAATGTGGAGGCGAGGCTAAGACCTTATACACATTCAGCGGTAGGGGGGAAGTGTACTCATATTCAACCATCTACGAAGCACCTGCTGGTTTCGACAGCAGCGCTCCCTACACGGTTGCACTCGTGAAACTGGACGAGGGCCCGATGGTCACCGCCCAACTCACCGATGTGGACCAGGAAGCCGTGCAAATCGGCATGCCTGTGGAAATGGTCACTCGCAAGATGCGCGATGACGGCGACGAGCGGGGGATGATTGTGTATGGCTATAAATTTAGACCGAAAATGGACTAAATTTATCCTATTCTTTATGGAATCAATAACAGGCAGAGCAATGTTTTCTGCTTGTTTGTTTTTAACGTCATTTTCTTATCCCAGCCCCGCATCCCGAGCACGGATGATGCTCTCCGTAATTTTAGGTAATGCCATCTTTGCCTCTATCGGCTGGTCAGGATAGCTTTTTCCCTTCTGTAGTATTCATCGAAGTAAGGACAAGTCAGTCATGATCAAATGCAATGATACCTGTGTTTGTACCTGACTATGCCGAAAACCTGATGAGGTACCTTGAATTACTGGGCCAGTCTGCTAAACACAGAACTCAACTGAGCCATCGCGTCTTTCCATGTGACGAACTGAGGCAGGAGTGGCCGCAAGTCCCTTGTCCAATCTGCCTTTGCTTTTTCAAGTGCATCTTCGAGGTTCACACTTGACAAAGCAACATTGTACAAGGCAAGCTTCTTCCTGACCAAGTCTCGATCCATCCGAACGCCCTGGCTGGTTAATAACCAAATGTCATATGCGTCGCGCGCTTTGCTGCGCATCAACAATGCGCGCACTTTTTCAGCCAGCAAATGTTCAAGGTTGATTACAGTAGCAACAAAAGGGCGGATATCATCGTATTCGGATGAAATCAGTTCACGCTGAGTATCCATTTTTTCCTGGCGTGTGCTGACATCCACACGCACCTTACCCTTGGTACGATCTCGTCCATCATAGAGCGGTCCTTGGTAGCTGACATCAAAACTATATCCGACATCGGATTGCCATTCGTAACGGATCTCCGCATCCACGCCGAAGTCGCGTAAATCCTGCAGCACTCCTTGCCATAGTTCCTTGATCGAAGCGACATTTGCCAGCCCGTTAAAGTCCAGATCTTCCGAGTAGCGATTCCCTTTGTAGACGATCCGCAATGCTGTTCCACCCTTGAACACCAGTGACTGGCTTTTGCTGTAAAGCAAAAACAAAAGCAAATGTTGAAGGTAATCGCGTTCCTGTGCCTGCACGCCGATGCCGTACCTTTGTGCAAGACGTTGAATCTGCGCACGTGTGAGCATCAGGCCACTCCCTGGGGAAACAGATCCTTGCGTTCGATGTTAATATATAACTTCCACCGCCTGTTGAAACTGCCGCGAGCCGGTTTTTGCGGATCGAGCTTCACAGGTCCCTTAGCGGGTTTCAAACTGCCAATAGATTGTCCAAGTAATTCAAGTAAATACCCAAGTCTTGAGCGAAGGCTGGCATTCTGCAATCGTTCTGCGTATTCAAGCAATATGGGCATTTCCAGTGACCCCTGAGAAAGAGCTATTTGCAGTGCCTTTGCAACCTCCGATACACCTCCCGCATATTGAGGCAGGTTAAGACTATCCAGGATGGATTTGGGTTCATCGGCTACCACGACTGGCAATTCAGCCAGCATTTCGCGACGATATCCGAAAAAAGCCAGTGGTTGGAGCGTTACAAATTTAAAATTCAGCTCCCGAAAGGCGATATCCTTTTTACGGCGAGTCGTTGCTATAAACGTTGTACGCGGAACCTGTTCGGTAAAACCATGAAAATGCAAGGAGGACCAGAATGATATGTACGCAGGTGTGACTAGGTTACAGCCAACATAAAGGGGATTGGTAAGCACCCTTTCAGGAGTCAGTCCGAGCAAAAGAAACTTGCCTTGTTCGATACGCACCACTAAACCAGCCTGCTCCATTCGATCCAGGAGACTGTGTGTTTGGAACTTATCCAACCCGAACAAAGCGGAAATGATTCGGCTATTGAAAGCGAACAACTCATCTTGGATGAGCTTTTGGGCTGCTGAAATTGGCGTAATTTGTTGAGCCATTTTATAAACTCGATTACATGATTTCAAATATGATTATACTACTGTTTGGGTCCTAAAAAGATCCTTCTTCTACTTTACAGGACTAACAAAAGCTGTCCGGCACGGTATATCTCTGGAATACGGGTATAAATTTCGTAAAAGAACGTAGGCGGCATTAAGCCTGAACAAGCGGCTATCGACGTAATGGTCAGCAAAACAGGATACGTCTGACAGGGAGTGATCGTTTTTACAGGGCATTGTAAGCAGCAAGTTGCACCATGAAAATCCGCTCCGTAATGGTGGATTTTCATGGTATTATATTTCTATGATCGCTCGAACTCACCTACAAAATACAATCCAGAGTAAATTGGAAGCCAATCGTGTTGTGGGGTTGATCGGACCTCGTCAATGCGGCAAAACAACCCTGGCAAGGCAATTCATTCCCCCCACATCGGCTAATTATTTTGATCTGGAAGACCCTTTCAGCCTGGCGAGGCTCGACCAACCGATGACCGCTCTGCAAGATTTACAGGGATTGGTAGTTATTGATGAAATCCAGCGCCGCCCGGAACTCTTCCCCATTTTACGAGTATTAGCCGACCGAACCCCTTTGCCAGCCCGCTTCCTGATTTTGGGTAGCGCATCACCTGAATTGCTCCGTCAGTCATCCGAGTCACTGGCCGGGCGAATTTCCATCCTTACGATGAGTGGGTTTAGTTTAGCAGAAGTGGGAGCCGAAGCACAGAATCTGCTCTGGCGGCGCGGAGGTTATCCACTTTCATTCATCGCCTCCAGCGATGAAACCAGCCTGGAATGGCGTAAGGATTTTGTTCTCACTTTTTTGGAACGGGATATTCCGCAGTTTGGTTTCAACATTCCGTCCACCAGCTTATTCCGCTTTTGGAGCCTGTTGGCGCACTATCACGGACAAGTCTGGAATGTGGCTGAAGCTGCCCGCACCCTGAACGTTGGCGAAACGACTGCCCGTCGTTATATTGATTTGCTCCAAGATTTGTTCATGGTACGCCTGCTTCAACCCTGGTATGCAAACTTGGGCAAACGGCAAGTTAAAACGCCAAAAGTTTATATCCGTGATACTGGTTTATTACACTATCTATCCGGGATTCGCACCGAACAAGAACTGCTCCTGCATCCTCGTAGTGGTGCATCCTGGGAAGGTTTTGTCATCGAAGAAGTTATCAAAGCCACCGTACCGGATGAAGTTTACTTTTGGGGAACCCACTCAGGGGCAGAACTCGACTTGCTCCTGATAAAAAATGGCAAGCGCATTGGCGTGGAATGTAAACGCGTGGACGCTCCACGTCTGACCCCTTCCATGCGCACAGCGCTTACCGATCTGGATTTGTCAAAATTGTTGGTGATTTATCCCGGACCACATATCTATCCACTGGCAGAAAACATCCATGCCATCCCATTGGCAAACTTGGCCGACAAGCCAGACAGTCTACTGGATTAACACCATGACCACCCTGACTGAATCAACCATCCGTTCATTCGCCAGTGAGCAAAGCTTCGAGCGTGGGCACGAATACTACCACTCCGGCTCAATTTACAACACCGTCCGACAAGGCAACACCCTGCTCGCCGATTGCGAAGGCACATACACCTACCATCTTCGCATCGAACTCGATGAAGGCGGCATTCAGTCCACCAGTTGCACCTGTCCCTACGATTTTGGCGGCTACTGTAAGCACCTCGTCGCCCTGTTGCTGACTTACATCCACAAACCGGGGGAGTTCACCGAACGCAAACCCATTTCCGCTTTATTGGAAAATGTGGACAAAGCCACGCTGGTAACGGTTCTTGCCAAACTGACTGACCGCAACCCTGAACTCTACAACTGGCTCGAAACCAGCCTGCCCGTCGCCAGTGTCACCTTTGAACAAGCGGAATCCCAGACCAGACCGGTTAGCCAGGTATCCGAACCAGCCTGGCGCAAACGCATCAAAAATGTACTACGCCCAGGCCGGGGCTATTACGATGATTACGAATCATCCTACAGCGCTTCCAACGACCTCGACGAAATCACCAATTCTGCTTCAGAGATACTTACTGCCGGGGATGCCCAGGGAGCCATAACCATCCTGCTCGCCTTGCTCGAAGAACTCTATGATGCCTACGAAATGTTCGACGACTCTGATGGCGATCTTGGCGACAGCGCCAACTACGCCGGGGAAATCCTGGCAGAAGCTATTCTCAGCGCCGACCTGGATGAAAAAGAACGCAAGTCCTTGGAATGCAATCTTGCCCCCATTGCCAAAGACCTATCTGATTACGCCATCGAAAATGGAGTGGAAATTGCCCAACTCGCGCTGGAATATGGGTGGGAAACGCACCCCGAATACGTCAACGATTTCACCGCCGACCTGGACAAAGCCAAACTTAACGTACTTGAGCGCCAGGGACGCACCGATGAATTCCTGTCCCTGTGCCAGCAAACCGGACAGCATCTGCGTTACACCCAGAAACTCATGCAACTTGGCCGTATCGAGGAAGCCATCCACGTCGCTTATCAAATTTCTGAGCCCAATCACATCCTCGAAATTGCCAAAACCCTGCGTGAAAGTAATCGTCTGTCTGATGCTATCAGCCTGGCTGAACATGGAATAACACTCGGCGGACAAAAATATCACCTGGCAGCCTGGCTCGCTCCATTGGAAGAATCCCAGAGAAGGCTGGAACCGGCATTGCAAGCCCATCTTGCGACCTTCTCCGAAGCCCCCAGCCTGGAAACCTACAAACATATCCAGCGGCTTTCCGGCGAACACTGGACAGAACTCCAACCAGAACAAATGAAAATCCTGCTCCAATCTGGGCGTTTAGATGCGATTGCCAGCGTTTATTTGCATGAGCAACAGTGGGATGAAGCTATCGTTATCGCTGAGAAAAACACCCACGACTACAGCCTGCGTGAAAAAGTTGCCGACGCAGTTATCGCCTACCGCCCAGATTGGGTGATTCGGATTTCAATTCAGGAAGCCGAAAAATTAATTGAGCCAACCCAGAGCAGGTATTATCCACATGCCGCGCGCTGGCTGGCCAAAGCTAAACAAGCCTACATCCAATCTAGCCGCGCAGCGGAATGGCAAGCCTATTTCAACAAACTCAAAATCACCTATGCCCGCCGACCATCTTTGCAGAAAGAATTGGCCAGGTTGTAGGTTTCCTTGATAAGTATTTTAGCTATAAAGTAACCAAGATTGTACCAGCGGGGTACATATCTGGTATACAGGTATAAGTTTCGGCCCGTCTTGCAAGCAGAATAAAACCATTCCCTTACACGACCACGCCGCATTCCCCGTGCCTTTTAGGACACGGGGAATGTTTTTTAGGTGCCCTTGAAACTGGTAGGATCATTGCTCATTTGTGGTGTTTCAATAAAATTCCCTCTTGAAATTCTTTCAAAAATAATTATAATAATGATTAAATGTGATTGATTGAGATTGATTATGACGACCTTTGACACCCTTTCCAGCTATGAACGCCAGCGTGAACTGGCCCGCCTGCTTGAGCGGACTGGCCGTCTCTCGGTAGCCCAGATATGCGAGCAATTCGACATCAGCGAGGCAACGGCCCGCCGGGACTTGGAGGCGCTATCAGAACAAGGTCACATCCAGCGCGTGCATGGCGGTGCAGTCCTTGTTCGCCAGGCAGCGCCGGAGGAGCCCATCCTGCGCCGGAGTTGCGAGCAGGAAAATGAGAAAGAGCGCATTGGCCGCGCTACCGCAAACCTCATACAGGATGGGGAAACGGTTTTCCTGGGCTCGGGGACTACTGTCTTGCAGGTTGCGCAACACCTCGTAACGCGCAATCTTACGGTCATTACCAATTCCCTGCCCGTGATCAACTTGATGGCTGAAAAGGAAAACATCTCTTTGATCGCCCTGGGCGGGATACTGCGCGATAGTGAATTGTCCTTCATCGGGCACATCACCGAGCAGGCTTTGTACGAAGTGCGAGCAGACAAAGTGGTCATCGGGATTCGCGCCATCAGCCTGGAGCAAGGCTTGACCAACGATTACCTGCCCGAAACGCTGACCGATCGCGCCATCCTGAATGCCGGGCGTGACACCATAATTGTGGCCGACCACACCAAGTGCGGTGTGATCTCCACTGCTTTTCTCGCCCCGCTCACGTCCATGCGCACCCTCGTCACAGATAATAAGACTGACCCTGATTTCATTGCATCCCTGCGGGCAAAAGGCGTTGATGTGATCGTTGCATAGGCATATATATTCATGCTGCTGGCAGGTTTTCGCCCCAAGTCTCAACTCGTAACAAAATCTACACAAGTAGTAAAGCCCCGATTCCCTGCAATTGATGCGCACAACCATCTCGGCGAACCCTTCGGCGGCGGCTGGGATAAGAAACCATTGTCTGAACTGCTTGATCTGCTGGATGAAGCAGGCGTGACACATTATGTTGACCTGGATGGCGGCTGGGGCGAAGACATCTTGAACGCCCATCTTGACCACTTCAAAGCGAAAGCCCCACAGCGCTTCCAGGTTTTCGGCGGCGTGGACTGGTCGCAGTGGGAAAGTAAGGGGGACCGCTTCCCCAAATGGGCGGCAAGCAGGCTCAAGATCCAGAAAGAACGGGGCGCGCAAGGAGTGAAGATCTGGAAGGGATTTGGGCTGCACGTCCACGACCATGAAGGAAATTTGGTCAAAGTGGACGATGTGCGCCTTACCCCGCTATGGGAGACTGCCGGGGAGCTGGGACTGCCGGTCATGATCCATGTAGCTGACCCGGTCGCCTTCTTTGACCCAATCAACGAGACCAACGAACGCTGGGAGGAACTGGGTGCGCATCCCGACTGGGCCTTTACCAGCCCGCCTTTCCCCTCTTTTATGAGAATTATGGAAAGTTTTGCTATCCTGGTAGCGCGCCATCCACGCACAACCTTTATCGGCGCACATGTGGGTTGCTACGCAGAAAACCTTGATTGGGTGGGCGCGCTGCTCGACCGTTGCCCGAATTTCTATGTGGACATCAGCGCCCGCATTGGCGAACTCGGGCGGCAACCCTACACCGCGCGGCGCTTTTTTATCCAATATGCCGACCGCATCTTGTTTGGTTCGGACATGGGGCCGGACCTGGCTACCTATCAGATCATCTATCGTTTTCTTGAAACCGACGATGAATATTTCAACTATAGCACGGGGGATATCCCATTGCAGGGACGCTGGCATGTACATGGGCTTTATCTGCCCGATGATGTTTTGAAGAAGGTTTATTCAGAGAACGCCAGGCGTGTTCTGGGGATGGAGTAAAGATGGATTTTGAACGGCTCGCAACGTATCGAGAGATTAAATCTCAGCCGCAAGCCTGGATGCAAGCATTGGAAATAACGAGTGTATCATCCCTGCCAAGTGCTCTGGATTACGACCAGGTCATCTTCACGGGTTGTGGCTCGACGTATTATCTCTCCCTGGCTGCGGCGGCCTTGTATCAGCAGTTAACAGGCCGCGCGGCACGGGCTGTTCCGGGGGGAGAGTTGTTATTGAACGCTGGAACTGTTTTGACAAATCAAAAGACATTGCTGGTTGCCATCAGCCGTTCTGGCACCACAACGGAAACGGTCAAAGCTGTGGAGAAATTCAAGGCTACCAAACTTGGGGATGTGCTCGTCATGAGCAATTACGATGAAAGGCTTTCTCGACTGGCAGATACCAGCATCGTAATCCCCAAAGGACAGGAAGAATCGGTCGCGCAGACGCGTTCCTTTGCCTCGATGTATGTGGCAGCAATTGCTTTTTGTGCGCGGACGGCAGGCCGAAATGACTTATTGGAAGCCATGTCCGGCCTGCCTGCAATTGGTGAGCGCCTCATCCGGGACTTCGAGCCTGCCGCCCGTCAAATGGGCGAAAACCTCGTCTTTGACCGCTTCTACTTCCTCGGCAGCGGCACTCGTTATGGGCTGGCTTGCGAAGTCAACCTGAAAATGAAAGAGATGACGCTCACCCACAGCGAGCCGTTCCATTTCCTGGAATTTCGCCACGGGCCGATGAGTATGGTCAATGAGAAAACCGTCGTCGTGGGGCTGGTATCTGAGTCGAATTTCAATCACGAGAAAGCCGTTTTAAACGAGATGCGGGCCCTCGGGGGCACGACCGTGGCGCTGGGCGAATCGGGAGTGGATATCGCCTTTAAGTCGAATATCCATGAAAGCGTGCGGGGTGTCCTATATCTCCCCATCTTGCAGTTGATGGCGTTCTATCGCTCGCTGGCAAAAGGCTTGAACCCCGACCGCCCGAACAATCTGTCTGCTGTCGTAAAACTGAATCTGTGAAAGGAGGCCGGAACGTACGAACACCTTGACCTTTCTATGAGTGTCAATTCATTTCTAACCAAAAGGAGTAAGAAGATGAAAAAACTGTTCATATTGTTCGTTTTGACGGCGATGGTACTGTCCGCTTGTGGTGGCGGCGCTGGACCCGCCCAACCTTCCGGTGGCGAAGAACCTGCCCAACCTTCTGGCGGTGAAGCGCCGGCTGCCAATGAAAAAGTCACCATTCGCGTGTGGACACACCAGAACGATTCCTTCAACGCTGGTTACGAGGCACTGGCAACTGAATATATGGGCATGCACTCTGATGTAGAGATCGTTTTCGAGACCTTCGATTATGATACCTACATCCAGACACTACAAACTGCCTTGCCAGCCAAGACTGAAGCCGATATCCTGCAAATGTTTGGCTCGTGGGTCTGCTCGTATGCCGAAGGCGACAACCTAGCTGAAATGCCCCCCGGTATCATCTCAATGGATGATGCCGAGGCCAAATTGCTCAGCGCGCCGGTTGGCGGCTACATCTGCAATAGCAAATTATATGGCGTGCCGCAGGAATTCAACATAGAATATGGCGCAGTGTTGTTTAACACTGCCATCGCAGAAGAAGTCGGCGCGACCAATTACATGGACGGCTGGGCGGACTGGGATGAAGTCATCGAGGATGGCCAGAAAATGGCAGTTGCACAAGACGATGTGATGACCCGCGCCGGTCTGCACTTCACCGGCTCAGATGGACTTGCCACCATGTTCCACTCCGTTTACCTGCAAAACGGCGGGCAATATCTGAATGATGGTGTGTACACTGTCAACACGCCTGAGGGACTGAAAACACTTGAATTGATGAAGCGCCTCGTGGATGAAGGCCTGGTAGATCCCGTGCTCTATAACGATGAGGAGAACTGGGTGGGCGACTCGTACTTTGCCGAGACCAGCGCCATGGGGTTGATTGGCCCGTGGGCTATCCCCGAATACAGCGGTGACTACGAGGATGTGGTCGCGGCAACGATTTACCAGCCACTACCCAGCGTAGGCTCTGAACCTGTCTTTGCAGCCGCTTCCGGCTGGGGGCTGACCGTTTCCGCCAATAGCAAGGCACAGGAAACTGCCTGGGACTTCGTCAAATTTGTCACATTGGATGCGGACAACGCGGTCGAATGGAACCTGGCTTCTGGCACCTTGCCCGCCTTGGTAGACAACATCACAGGCGCAAACGCCGAAACCCTGGTGGCTGAGTTCTCATACTTCGAACCCTTCCTAGGGATCCTGGAATACGGTCAGTACGAAGGTCAATTCCCCGACCGGGACTTTGTCTGGTACGAGGTGGCTTATCCTGAAGTGTTGAACTTCTTGCAGGGTAACGCAACAGCTGAAGAGACACTGCAAACAATCGAAAGCTCGGTGCAAGGCTCGTTCAAGTAATCTCCCCTATTCTAAATGCCCTAAGGGTTGCAAAGACCCTTAGGGCGCCCGGAGACGCCAATGACAAAACTAGTTCAGCCTTTCTGGCAGCGCTTCTTCCGTGGCCGCGACTCGGCCAAAAAGCAATTCATCGCGGGCACAGTTTCCCCGCTGGTGCTCTACATGGCCTTTTGGACGATTTTTCCCTTGCTATGGGGTGTAACACTGGCCTTCTTCGAGTACAGTCCCCGACGTGCAGGTGGATTTCTGGGTTTTGGTGGGGACAATCCCTTCGTCGGTTTACAGAATTTCCAGAATATGACAAACTTCTCGCCAGGTGCGCCACTGGAAGTACAACAATTTCATATTGGCATCAAGATCACGCTTTTATTTGCGATGCTGGTCGTGCCGCTCAATCTATTGGTCACATTGCCGCTGGCTTTTATGATCGAGTCAGTCCACGAACGAGTCAAAGGTATCTTCCGGACACTTTTCTTCCTGCCGGTCTTGGCGCCATCCGTTGGCGTGGCTATTATGTGGGGTTTTATCTTTCACCCCCAGAGAGGTCTATTAAATGCCATTATCGGGCAGTTCGCTGGCAAGCTTATAGGCATCAACTGGACCGGTGACCCCAACCTGGTCGTCTGGGGTATCCCGGTTGCCTTGTTCGCAATTATCATCGCTTATCTCTGGCAAGACCTGGGCTACAACATGGTCATTTTCATCGCCGCCTTGCAGGGCATCCCGGAAAGCATCAAGGACGCAGCCCGGATTGACGGCGCAAACTGGTGGCAAATGCTCATCAGGATCATCATCCCGCTTCTCATGCCGACCATTTTGCTGACCGCCGTTTTGACGATGATCTCGGCCTTCCAGGTTTTCGACATCATCCAGGTCATGACCGATGGTGGCCCCAAGGACCAGACCCAGGTGCTGCTGCTGAATATCTACAATTATGCGTTCCGCTACCAGAAAATGGGTTGGGCAGCGGCGGTCTCGATTGTGATGTTCCTGCTGGTCCTCAGCATCTCGTTTGTGCAGACGCGCCTGCTGCGCACGGAATGGGAGTATTGAAATGGCTACTACTACCATACGCCATGCACCTCGCAAATTCCGTTTCAACTTTGCTTATTTCATCCTTGTCCCAGCCAGCCTGATCGCCTTGGTCCCCTTCATCTGGATGATACTGGGCTCGTTCAAAACAGGCCGGGAGATTCGCCAAATTCCTCCCACTTTCATCCCTCAGGAATTCACGCTCGAGAATTACGAAAAGGTATTGACAGACGAAGACCTGCCGCTGGGGATTTTCTACCGCAACTCAGCCATCATTGCGCTGGCAAATGTGGTCCAGGTGCTATTTACGAGTTCATTGTTCGGATATATCTTTGCCAAATTCGAGTTCAAGGGCAAGAAAGCGCTCTTCTGGTTCATCCTGTCCCTGATGATGATCCCGCACCAGATGACCATGATCCCTGGCTACCTCATTCTTGCAAAACTTGGCCTGATCAACAACCTGCTGGGCTTGATCATCCCTGCCGCCATCGACGCCTTTGGCATTTTCCTCTTCCGCCAGTTTGCGTTATCGATTCCCAACGAGTTACTTGACGCAGCGCGCGTGGACGGGGCGGGTGAGTTCCATATCTACAGGCGCATCGTCCTGCCGCAACTTGGACCGGCATTGGCTACCTTCGGTATGTTGACCTTTATGTTCAACTGGAATGCCTATCTCTGGCCCTTGATCGTGCTGACGGAAGAAAAAGTCCGCACCTTACCCATCATCCTGACCTGGTTCTCCAACCGCATGGTCAGCAATGATCACCTAACGATGGCTGCTTCGGTGCTGGTGGTCCTGCCCGTTTTGATTGTTTTCCTGTTTGTCCAACGCTGGATTGTAGAAGGCATTACCCTGAGTGGAATGAAAGGATAAAACCCAATGACAAAAATTACCTTTATCGGCGCGGGAAGCCTCGGCTTTACGGGTGAACTCGTGCGCGATATTCTCACCTTCCCATTGTTGCAGGACGCCACCATCTCCCTGATGGACATCGACGCCGAGCGGCTCGAATGGGCCAAAAAGGGCGTGGAAAAACTGGTCGCAGCAGGGAATCATCCCGCGAAAGTGGAAGCAACCCTGGACCGGGTCGAAGCGCTCAAAGGCGCGGATGTGGTTCTCACCACCATCCTGGCCGGTTCCACTGAAGTCTGGCGGCACGATATCGAAATCCCCAAGAAATACGGCGTGGATACCAACGTTGGCGATACGCGCGGACCCAGCGGTATCTTCCGCTTCCTGCGCACCATCAACCCGATGCTGGACATCGTACGCGATATGGAAAAACACTGCCCAAACGCAGTGCTGCTCAATTACACTAACCCTATGGCAATGCTGGTCTCTGCTCTCCAGAAGCAGTCTTTCATCACCATAACAGGCTTATGCCACTCGGTACAGGGCACCGCCATGATGTTGGCAGACTGGATCGGCGCACCTTACAATGAAATCGATTATCTATGCGCGGGTATCAACCATCAGGCTTGGTATCTCAAATACGAGTGGAATGGTAAAGATGCCTACCCGCTTATCCACAAAGCTATCACCGAGCGACAGGAAATTTATGAAGCGGAACCTGTTCGCAATGAAATGTATTTTGCTCTCGGTAAATACGTCACCGAATCGAGCGGCCATAATTCCGAATACAACTGGTGGTTCCGCAAGCGCCCTGACCTGATTGAGAAGTATTGCACGCATGGCACCGGCTGGAATCCCGGCGAGTATGCCTACATCCTGAAGGAATACCAGCACAACGAAGCCACCTGGAAGGACCAGGTCAAAGAACAGCTTGCCCGGCCACTCACCGCGGGAGATTTACAACGCGGCCAAGAATACGCCGCCTATATTATCAATGCCCTCCAGGGCGGCGAACCGTTCAAGTTCAATGGCAACGTCCAAAACACGCATCTCATCACCAACCTGCCCAAAGGCGCCTGTGTCGAAGTCCCTGTCCTGGTGGATCGCGCCGGCTTTCACCCCATGCACGTCGGCGCGCTCCCGCCCGAGTGCGCCCTGCTGACCCAGCTTTCCAGCGGCATCGAAGAGATGACCATCCAGGCCTCGCTGGCGGGCGACCCGACCATGGTCTACCGCGCCATCTGCCACGATCCGCTGACAGCCGCTGTTCTCTCCCTGGCTGAAATAAAGGAGATGACGAATGAGCTTTTTGCCCGGCACAAGGATTACCTGCCGCAGTTTGACCACCATGCAGTTTAGAACTGTCCTGATCTTCCTGTTTTCTTCCTTCCTGATCGGGTGCGCACCCGCATCGGACTCACCCGCGCTTGCTCCTGTTTCGACGGAGACCCTGACCCTTATGCCTTCCGACTCGCAACCTGCAACTTCCAACATGCAACCTGAAACCGCTTGGTGGCATCCCGCTCCCGGCCTGACCTGGCAATGGCAACTGACCGGCAAACTAGATCTCGACCTGCAAACCGATGTGATCGACATCGACCTGGATGTTGGCAAATCAGTTGTGGATCACTATCATAGCAAAGGCACGAAGGTCATCTGCTACATCAGCGTTGGTTCCTACGAAAACTGGCGCACGGACGCTGACCAATTCCCGGACGAGGTACTGGGCAAAGATTACGAAGGCTGGAGCGGCGAGAAGTGGCTGGACATCCGCCGCATCGACCTGCTCGCTCCCATCATATTGGCGCGCCTAGACGAATGCGCCGCTAAAGGTTTCGACGGTGTTGAGCCAGACAACATGCAAATCTGGGATAACGACACCGGTTTCCCGCTAACCTACGAAGACCAGCTCCGTTATGCCCTCTGGCTGGCGGATGAAGCCCATAAACGTGGCCTGGCCATCGGGCAGAAGAACGCTCCCGACCAGACCAAAGATCTGGTTGAGATTTACGACTTTGCCATCACCGAGGATGCCTTCTACTACGACTGGGCAAAAGACATGCTACCCTACATCCAGGCGGGCAAACCCGTCTTTGCCGCCGAGTACACGGATCTGCCCGGCGATTTTCAGGAATTCTGCCGCCAATCGAAAGGACTCGGTTTCAGTACCATCCTCAAGCACCGCGACCTGGATGCCTGGCTGGAAACCTGTCCTTAACCCTAATACCTGGAACTAAATCATGAGATCTATAACCATCGGAAAACTGCGCGGACTGCAACAAATTTCATCCCCTCGCGGTACTTTTACCGCGCTTGCACTCGACCATCGCCAGAACCTGCGCAAAGCCAACCCCGCCTTCGTCAACGATGAAGAACTTTCCCGCTTCAAGCTTGACATTACATCTGTGCTGGCTGGTGATGCGACTGCTGTCCTGCTCGACCCGGAAGTCTCCGCGGCGCAGGCCATTGCCCAACGCGCGATTCCCAGGCATATAGGACTGGTTGTTGCGCTTGAGTCCACCGGCTATACAGGCGATGCAACTGCCCGGCATGCGCAGATCATCCCCGGCTGGTCGGTGGAAAAAGCCAAGCGCATGGGCGCCAGCGCGATCAAGCTGCTGGTCTATTACCATCCCGATTCCCCTACTGCCGGTGAAATCGAAGATTTCACAGCACAAGTAGCGGAAGATTGCCGAAAACACGACCTGGTACTCATGCTCGAACCACTATCCTATTCGCTGGACGAGAGCAAAAAACTGACGTCTGTAGAAAAACGATATGTGGTGGTGGAAACAGCCAGAAAGCTGACGCCGCTCAACGTTGATGTTCTCAAGGCCGAATTCCCGTTAGACGTTAACGACCCCGACGAATCCAAATGGACGCTGGCCTGCCGGGAAATTTCATCTGCTTCCATCACACCATGGATTCTGCTCTCCGCCGCGGTGGATTACGAAACCTTCGTGCGCCAGGTGACAACAGCTTGTAATTCAGGCGCAAGCGGCGTCGCTGTCGGACGCGCCGTTTGGAAAGAAA
Organism: Anaerolineales bacterium; assembly: GCA_016928525.1. The sequence continues at coordinate 30,353 of JAFGKO010000001.1, forward strand.
CCGTGCAAATGGGCGGCGAAGACCGGATGAATTTCCTGCGCACAGTTGGCAAAGAAAGACTGTCTCGGCTCACCTCCCTTTGTAACGCACTCGGCAAATCGTTGTACGACTTCTATCAGGCAGAAGCTCCTTTTGACTGGTATCAAACCTACTAACCGGCTATGCGACCCGCCTCGCTGACCTGGGCGCCACCCTTATATTTCTTGTATTATGCCGCAGCCGCGGCCTTGGTGCCCTTTTTAGTCGTCTATTATCAGGAACTGGGATTAAAGGGAACGCAGATCGGTCTTTTAGCGGGAATCCCACCGTTACTCAGCCTGGTCAGTGCGCCGGTTTGGGGCGCTGTATCCGACACGACCAAACGGCATAAGCTCTGGCTGCTGGTCGCAATTGGCGGATCCATACTCCTGGCGCTGGCGCTCCCTGTCTCCCAGGCATTTGCCTGGTTAATCCCTGTGGTGATGTTGTTCTCCTTTTTCTCATCCCCAGTCATGCCGCTTGTGGATAACACTACCATGAGCCTGCTCGGCGACCAGAAGGAACGCTACGGACGAATCCGCCTGTGGGGCGCAATTGGTTGGGGAGTGGCTGCGCCCATTGTGGGCTGGTTGATCGAATCAAGCGGTGTGATGTGGTCATTTTGGAGCTACGCAGGATTAATGGGGTTGGGACTTCTTGTTGCTGCGCGTATCCCCGTTCGCAGGCATGTTGGGGCAACTCTCCATAGCAACGTGCGGATCTTCCTGTCCAGTCCGCACTGGCTCATTTTCCTGGTCGTGATCTTTTGCGGGGGGATGGCGCTTTCCATGATCAGCAACTTCTTGTTCATCTATTTGCGTGAACTGGGTGCAAACAAAGTCACGCTTGGCCTGACACTTACCTTTGCCACGCTCTCCGAATTGCCCATAATGTTCTTTTCAAGCCATCTATTGCGCCGCTGGAACGCACAACAATTAATGCGCGTGGCATTGTTATTCTATGCCGTGCGCGCCTTGGCCTATTCATTTATCCTTACTCCCTGGGTGGCCCTTCTTATCCAACTCTTGCATGGCCCCACCTTCTCCCTGATGTGGGTTGCGGGAATTTCTCATGCCGACGAGATCGCCCCACTCGGTCTGGAAGCCACCGCACAGGGATTGTTTTCCGGTGTCATGTTGGGAGTTGGCTCAGCAGCGGGCGCTTTTCTGGGCGGACTTTTATACGAGCACATCGGCCTCGTCAATATGTTCCGTGTGACTGCCCTTATCGCGTTGCTCGGAATGGTTTTTATGCTTCTGGTGGAGAAAAAGAATCATGAACGCTCCTTTTGATATTCTCGTCGCGGGTGAAATCAATCCCGACTTGATCCTGGCTGGTGATGTTCAGCCTGAGTTTGGTCAGGTCGAGAAGCTTATTGAGTCTGCTGCGCTCACCATTGGCTCTTCATCCGCTATCTTTGCCTGCGGCGCGGCGCGGCTGGGGTTGAAGGTCGCGTTCATCGGTGTTTGCGGCGAGGATGTCTTTGGTCGTTTCATGCTTGATGAAATGCAAAAACGGGATGTGGACATCGAAAACGTGATCCAAATCCCGGGCGGGTCCACTGGCCTGAGCGTAATCCTTAATTCAGGCGTTGACCGCGCGATTCTGACACACCCTGGCCTGATCGCCGCCTTACGGGCCGAAGACATTCCTGATGATTTGCTCCGTCAAACCCGCCATTTGCACGTTGCCTCGTACTTCCTACAAACTGCCCTCCAGCCTGGCTTGCCCGGCCTGTTCCGCCATGCCAGGGCGCTTGGACTGACGACCTCACTGGACACCAATTACGACCCATCTGAAAAATGGCTTGGCTTTGATGAACTACTTTCGGTCACGAACGTATTCCTGCCGAACGAAAAGGAAGCGCTATCACTCTCAGGACAGGCGGATGTTGCTTTGGCGGCAGACAGGCTTGGGTCACGGGTGGATGCGCTGGCGGTCAAACTCGGTGCGGCGGGCGCGCTGGGGGTCAGTGAATCCCAAACGGTCAGAGTCGCTTCCATCCCCGTGAACGTTGTGGATACCATTGGCGCTGGCGACTCGTTCGATGCCGGGTTTATCTATGGGTACCTGCGAAATTGGGAGCTGGAGAAAGCCTTGCGCCTGGCCTGCGTGTGCGGGGCGCTGTCCACGCAAAAGGCAGGCGGGACGGAGGCGCAACCCACGCTGGAAGAGGCGATGGACTATGTATCTTGATGAGCTTTTAGCCTCACAAAAACGTGGCGAAGCGCGGGGAATCCCTTCGATTTGTTCGGCGCATCCGTATGTCTTGAAACAGACCTTGCGAACTTTTGAAAGGCCTTTGATCGAAGCGACTTGCAACCAGGTCAACCAATTCGGCGGCTATACAGGAATGAAACCGGCGGATTTTGTCCGCTATGTGCACGGGATTGCCGAGAAAAACAATTTTCCATTTGAGAATATTATTCTGGGTGGAGACCATCTTGGGCCATCGGTCTGGCAGGCCGAACCCGCGGAAGTTGCGATGGCAAAAGCGGAAACGCTGATCCACGATTATGTCGAGGCGGGATTTGTCAAAATTCACCTGGATTGTAGTATGCGCCTTGGGGACGATCCCGAAGGTGCATTGGATGTTGAAATCTCAGCCCGGCGGACTGCCAGATTAGCCAGGATAGCGGAAACCGTTGCGACGGAATGTCATTCCGCCCCACGTTACGTTATTGGAACCGAAGTGCCCATTCCCGGCGGTGCAACGGAGCACGAGGAAGGGGTCAGCGTAACCAGGGTTGAAGACACTCAACAGACTATCGAGGTCACGCGTGATGCGTTCTTGAAAGAAGGATTAGAGTCTGTTTGGGAGCGGGTCATTGCGGTCGTTGTCCAGCCAGGCGTGGAGTTTGGGGATGATTTCGTCCTGCCCTATCAGGCAAATGCCGCGCGGAATTTATCAAGGTTCATCGAAAACCAACCGATGATTTACGAAGCGCATTCAACAGATTATCAGACGCGCCAGACACTGGGGGATTTGGTGCGGGACCATTTTGCTATTCTCAAGGTTGGCCCTGGGCTGACGTTCGCTTTCCGTGAAGCAGTCTTTGCATTGGCGATGATGGAGGCTGAATTATTACCTTCACAGGAACGCTCGAATATCATTTCAGTCCTGGATGAAGTCATGCTAGAGCAGCCAAAGTATTGGGCCAAGTATTATCATGGCAATGAAAAGGAAAAAGCTTTCAAACGCAAGTACAGCCTGAGCGACCGCATTCGCTATTACTGGAATGAGCCGAGAGTCCAGCAGGCTTTTGGGGGGATGTTGGAAAGGCTCAATCAAAGTCCTTTGCCAGCGACGTTGTTGAAACAGTATGTGCCGGATGTGTACGCGACGGCTAGCGAGACTGCTACTCCCATGCCAGAGCAAATCTTGCTTGCCAAGATCCAGTTTGTTTTAGATGATTATACGCAGGCTTGTAAGTGCCAATAGCAAAGTGACTTAGTTTTAAGGGTTGTAGCCAATGAATAATGAACTAAAAAATGGCCTGATTCTGACAGAATTTGTGGTACTGGTGAAAATGAGGCATGATTGGCTAAAACTCCACCACGAGCCTAGCCAATATACCTCCAAGACAGTGTACCAAAACAATAGCCGATGTTACAAGGCCTTGCAAGCGTATCTACAGCTTTCTTAAAGATACTGTTGGCAAACCAATCAGAACGAGTAAGATAATAGGTGGAGGTCAGGATGTGTCTAAAGGTACAACCACCGTGGGAGATGCCAGAAGAAACGGGGCGGATTGGCAAGA
>JAFGKO010000278.1 GCA_016928525.1 Anaerolineales bacterium
AAGTACGCAATCCTTGAGACGGATTACGCGGATTGCCCCACCAAAACTGGTTAAAGCACGGTTCTGGCGTGGATCAGGCGTCCGTTGAGCAGAAGTAAAACGCCTGCTCAAGGGGAAGCAGGCGTTGGGGGAGAGGGTGGGCAGATAAGCCCGGGGGTAAGGGGAGGAAGGCTTATCATACTACTCATACACCCTCTGCTGTGGGATCAATTACTGCCCTTACCACTCCAAAATAATTTTCTCGGCTCACTTTGACCCTTTTTCGATTAAGGAATATGTCGGTATTGCCCTTGTTATCACCCACACCCTGACGACAATTATCCCATCACACCTTCTGTTGTCGAGGATCGCCAGCTTTGACCATTTTAATTGCATGTTGGTGGGCAAGCCTTTTCAGCAAAGTTCCCCATTAGTAACTTCGCAAAGAGGCATCAGAGAGTGACTATTTACCAAAGAGCAGTCTGATCCTTAGGGAAGAATGACCTCTTCGGCGGCCATTGTAAAGCTAGGAATACAGTGCGGAATAAGCGAGGCAGTTACCAGGAAATTACATCGAGCTTATGATCAAACACATAGTAAAATATAAAACAGCGCACTACCAGCCAGTCCAAGGATTTTGATAATGGCAAAGATCAGGATTTTATTGGCCGATGACCATACGGTTCTGCGCGAAGCAACCGCAGAGCTAATCGATAACCAGCCTGATATGCAAGTTGTTGGTCAGGCTGGAACAGGTGAAGACACCCTGGCTCTGACGAAGGCACTACAGCCTGACATCGTGGTAATGGATATCGCTATGCCGCGGATGGATGGTTTAGAATCCACTCGACAGGTTACCAGGGAATGCCCCAGAACCCGTGTAATCATTCTATCTGCTCACCAAGACAGTGAACACGTTATCCAACTGTTGCAAGCCGGGGCCATGAGCTACCTTCCGAAGACAATCAGTTTGAATGAGCTGCTGGAAGCAATCCGTTTAACCAGCCGTGGAGAGTCTGTCTTACCGCCAGCGATAGCCTCTGTAGTTGTACAATGTCTGTCAGGGAATTCGCAAGAAAAAGATAAGATAACCTTGTCGTCTCGCGAGGTAGATGTTTTACAATTGGTGGCGCGGGGATTTACAAATGAGCGCATTGCACACGATCTTCAATTGAGCACACGTACCATTGAAGCTCATTTAACCCATATATTTAACAAGCTTAATGTTAACTCACGTACCGAGGCCGCGCTCTACGCGTTACACAAGGGGTGGATCAGGCAGGAATAAAAATAACCTAAGCCGGCAATTGAACCATAAAGGTTGCGCCTCGCCCGATTTTGCTGTCTAATACTATATTCCCTCCGTGCTCCTCGACAATTCGACGAGCAATCGCCAAGCCTAAACCCGCACCCTGACTCTTGCCATAGCTGAAGAAAGGTTCAAAGATTCGATCCGATAGTTCCTCAGGCACACCAGGGCCAGTGTCCGCGAAACGCATCTCCACGTATTCTCTTGCCTTCCGTGTGCTCACGCTAAAGGTGCCACCCAATGGCATGGCATCCCGAGCATTTGCAGCCAAGTTATAAACTACCTGTGCGATACGGTCGGCGTCGACGACGATATCCTTCTTGTAGTGAAAATCTCTTACAACCTCGATCCCCTGATCACTGAAATCCACTTGCAGTACTGTCAATACATCATCGAGCAGTTTGGAAAGATTGCACGGCTCGAGTTTCAACGGCAGCTTCTTCTCCTGCACATAATCGAGAATTCCCTGCGACGTGCCTATCAGGCGTCGAGCCAGGGAAACGATGGCTCGACCTAATTTCTGCCGCGTTTCAAGAGAAATCTCTGGTCGGGTGAGGAACTCTGCGCAGCGCAGGATGCCCCCCAGGGGGCTGCGTAAATCGTGGGCAACACCGGTTGCTACCCGGCCCACCGCCACCATCCGCTCGGCTGCCAGGATCGCCTGGTTTAACCGGTCATTTTCCACAGCAACACCGATTTGATCAGCAATGGCTGCCAGGAGATCCATGTCCTCCAGGGTGAATTCACGCTGCTGGCGAGTACTCACCCCCAAGGTGCCAACCGGCTTTTCTTTGACCCAAATGGGTGCAATGACAAACGTATGTAGTGCTCTGGTTTCCTCTGTTAACGCGGCGAAGCGCTGATCACACGCCAGATCGCTGCTTGCTATAAAGGGCTTTCGATGCTCTGATAAATGACCTCCAAGTCCCTTTCCCACGCCGTGCTGTTCCAATAAACAAATATCTTCCTGGCCGACGCCTCGATAGGAGGCAACGTACAAATCCTCCGTTGCCTGATCCAGGAGCCGGACGACCCCCACGTCAGTCTTAGTCACCTCGATCACCTTAGCGATTGCCCGATCCAAGATTTCATGCAGGGGAAGCGACTGATTGATCACCGAGGCCACAGCATTGAGAGCAGCCAGCCTATGTGCCTTTTGCCGGGTCTCCTCAAACAATTGAGCATTGTCAATTGCCACACCTAGCTGTTGACCAATTGCGGTGAGAAGTTTGAGATCACTTTCGTCGAAATAGCCAGGAACCGATGAGACAATCCCGAGTACGCCAACCACTCGTTCCTGGGCTATCAGAGGCACTTGGGCGAGGGAGCGATGCCCAACCCCCTGAAGCAACTCCCGTAATTCCGGACTGACGCGCGTATCTTCCCACATATCCTCCGAGAGAGTAGCCTGACCTGAACGCATCACCTCGCCAATAATATCGCGAGAAATATGGACCCGCCTGGCTCGCTGGACGTATCTTTCGGATAAGCCCCGTTGTGCTGTGAGAACCGCTTCGTCGCTTTGCGAATCGAGCAACCGAATGGCCGCTCCATCTGCCCGAGTTACTTGAAGAACACCGTCTAAAGCACGCTCGAGCAGGCTGCGCAGTTCCAGGGGCTGGTTGATAGCTTCGGCAACCGAATAAAGTGCGGAGAGTTCTCGATGATGTCGGGTAAGCTCGTCATAGACACGGGCATTGTGAATAGCGATGGCTGCCTGGCTTGCCAGAACATCTAGCAGCTGAAGATCATCTTCATTGAAAGCGTTTGCCTGATCGTGAACCAATACCAGCGCGCCGATGAGTGTGTCACCCTCCAGAAGGGGAAAACCCAGATAAGCCTTAAAAGGGAGCTCCCCCGGCAAAATGTCAGGGCGGACATCCTGGTAGGAATCCACGTTCGGCACCAGCAATGGCCGCCGGTTGTTGATCACCCAGCCCGTGTATCCCCTACCGGGAGGGAAAGACTGCCCAACAGGATAGGCTCGCTCAGGTGTAGAACGGATTGCCTGCAACACCAACACCTGCTGCACGTTGTCCCATAAATCGATCTCGGCTAGTGCGCAAGGGATCAGCTCTGCAACAACACTGACAATCGTGTCCAGGGTCTCCTGCAAGTCGAGAGAGGCGTTGATGCGACGAGCCACTCTACTGATCGCGGCAATCCCCTCCGCGCAACGGCGCTCCCGAATGGGAAGCAAATTATCTTTGTCCAATCTTGAAAGCTCCTCTGCTTTTGAGTATATCAAATACTACCCCCGTAATTCAATACTGGAGCTTGAGGGATTTCCACATTTCACAATTGTGGAAACCCGCTTCTCGTTGCCGAAATCGATTCGGGATTCCCCAATCCGGTTTACGTGTTTCTTCCGATGAAAAAGTACGTCAGGCTCGCGATAATGGTTTTGAACGCTGCAACGCACCTGGCCTGGACGGCAGGGAAGGGATGTCAACGCGCTCGTACATTCGGTCTTTCGGCGTCAAGAGTGCTTGTTCAATTGGAGAAGAGCATGTTCATCAAAAATCTCTGGAGACGAAAGGTTCGCACATTGTTGACCCTTGGCGGGATCGCCATCGGTATTGCAGTGGTGGTGGCGTTATTGATCATGGCGGAGGCTCTGGCTGGCCAGTTCTCCGATGTCATGGCAAAAAGCGGCGCGGAGATTTCGCTTATGCAAGCCGGAATCGCCGATATGTCGTTCAGTGCCCTGGACGAGGCGTTGGGACAGGAAGTCGCTGCTTTGCCAGAAGTAGAATGGGTCTCGGGCCTGCTGTTCCAGATCGTTCCGATAGAAAAGAAGCCCTTTTTCCTGATAATGGGCCTTGACCCCAACGGCAACGCCGCGCGCCATTTCCGGATCGTCGAGGGGGCATGGCTGAGAACGGATGGGGAAATTGTCTTGGGCAGGATGTGCGCCGATCTTCTCAAGGAAAATCCTGGCAGCGAGATCATCATTCAGGGGCGATCATTCCGTATTGCAGGCATTTCCGAGACTGGCGTGAGCTTCGAAGATGCGGGTGGGGTGATCGCGATATCCGAGGCGCAGATTCTTTTCAAGAAACCAGGCCAGGTGAGTCTTTTTCAAGTCAAGATGCGCCCCGAATCGCTGGATCGAATAGACCCACTGATCCGCGAGATCGAAGACCGTTTTCCAGAAGTCGCGGCATATCGCTCATCTGAGTTTGGCCAAAACCTTCCTGATATCCAGAATTTCCAGGTGCTGGCGGGCGCCATCTCATTCATCGGATTGCTGGCCGGGGCTTTGGGCACGATGAATACCATGCTGATGAGTGTTTTCGAACGCACGCGTGAGATCGGCACGCTGCGCGCCCTGGGCTGGCGCCAGCGGCAAGTGGTTGGAATGATTGTGGGTGAGTCATTCGCCTTAGGCTTGATCGGCGGATTGGTGGGCGTAGGGCTTGCAACGGGGTTGGTAGCACTCTTGAACCTCGCCCCGGCCTTTGCCGGTTTATTAACCGCGCGGCTTAACGCCGGTACACTCGCGATTGGCCTGGGAGTAGCAACTGGCCTGGGGGTACTGGGTGGTCTATACCCGGCCTGGCGGGCAGCCAGGTTGCAACCGGTGGAAGCCTTGCGCTACGAATGAGACCGATGGAGGAGATCATGGCAGACCAAGAAGTGTTGCTAAAGACTGTTGACCTGACCAAAATCTACGCTGGGGAGGTGATGGCGCTCGATGGTGTGAACTTATCTGTGCGAGAGGGTGAATTCCTCTCCGTCATGGGCCCATCCGGCAGTGGAAAGAGCACCCTGCTCCACCTGCTGGGCGCACTGGATCGCCCCACTTCCGGGGAGATCGTCTTTGCCGGCAAGAAATTATCGGAAGTGCGTGATCTCGATCACTTCCGCAGCCGCATGGTCGGCTTCATCTTCCAGATGCACAACCTGATCCCCACACTAACGGCCAGGGAGAACATCGAAATCCCGATGCGGGCTGCCCCGGCTTCGCATCATGAGCGGCGGAAAAAGATCGAGGCATTGCTCGAGTTGGTGGGGATGGCAGACCGGGCAAATCATTTGCCTTCACGTCTCTCTGGTGGCCAACGTCAGCGCGTGGCGATTGCCCGCGCCCTGGCGAACCACCCCCAAATTCTACTGGCCGACGAGCCTACCGGCAACCTGGACACAGCCAGCGGAGCGGAGGTCATGGCTGTCTTCCGCCAGCTCAACCAGGAACAGGGGATGACCGTGTTGGTCGTGACCCACGCCCCAGCGATAGCACGTGGAACGAAACGCATGGTGGTATTGGAGGATGGACAGATCGTGCGAGATGAGCCAGTTGGGCCTGCATATATTGAGGATTTGCGCGAGTTCCGGGCCTCCGGCCTGGGACAGGCCTTACTGGCAGGAAAACTCCCCGACGAAGTTCGGAGGTTTGGATTGGAAACCTTGCTGCCAGGGTTACAGTTAGTTCTCCAAAATATGTAGTCGAGAGGTGGATGCCATAACAACCTTTCTTATCCCCATGTTGTTGTAGGAAGAAAAAAGGATGCCACAATGGGAGATACCGTACATGTTTGTGATAATCACACAACTGCTTAGCTGGTTAACTTTTATCCTGGCTTCATTCATCCTCGGCGTATGGCTTCGACGGAATCCCAGCCAAAGAGGCGCGGAGATCACTAGCCTGGTTTTGCATTTCCTGTTCTGGGCAGGTGTTGCTCCCCCTATCGGATTTGGCTTTTTCTACCCGGGGTTGGCTCACTTTGACGGCAAACTGGGGCTAACTCCTATCCTGCAGAATCCCATCACCCCATGGATCAGCACAGGCCTATTGCTGATTGGATCAAGTCTCATCTTTATATCCAATATATCCCTGTGGATAGTGGGCAGTGGAGCAAACGCATTCCTGCTGACCAAACGGCTGGCCGCAGTCGGCATCTATAAACTGACAAGGAATCCGATGTCGCTGGGTTTTTATCTGATCGCGATCGGGGTCGGCTTGCTGGTAAGGTCAACATTCTTAACAGCAGGAGCGCTGCTTCTATTTATCCCTGCTCATGTTTTCTATCTGAAGTACTTCGAAGAGTATGAGTTGGAACTGCGTCTGGGGCAATCCTATATCGAGTACAAGCAAAGAGTGCCTTTCCTGTTCCCGGGATTCAACTCTCAACAAAGAACTGGAGAGAAACATGAATGAGGCTTCTTTCACGAAATTCCAGGTGTCGAGTGTCTTCCTTACCAAACGGGGATCGCTTCCCCGCCAGGTTTCCAGGCCTGGGGCTGCCTGGCACACGGTTCCGCTGACGTTCCAGCTACCGCGTCGCACCTCACAGCGCGCAAACCGCCGCACCACACGGAAGGGAAGCCATGCGTTTTCCAACGCATCGTTTTTATGAATTGTGAACATTGTCTGCTATTTCTTTAGGAGATGTTAGCTGTGAAAAAGAGAATTGTGATTTCTTGGCTTGCGATAGGTCTCATAATTTTCTTGGGTATTCTTTTCTATGTGAAGGTGGGATGGATCCAATGGGGGCAGGAGGACCTGGACTGCGAGAAAATGGGATACAGCTTCGATGTAGCCGCTGACGCAATAAAAAACAAGCTTTACGTAGCCGCCGGGATTCGAGGATTGCACATTTTGGAACTGGAGAGGGGAATGCTGACATACATTACAACCTATTACGATGATGGATACTATCGCAATTTGAAGGTCAGGGAGACTCGAGCATTCATCGCTGATGCACGGCGGGGCCTGGTAATCTTGGATATCAGCGGAGATATACCTCTCACAAAGTGGATCCAATCCGATAGCCAAGCTTATGGCATTCATATCCAAGGAGATCAGGCTTATGTGGTCGCAGAGTTCCAGGGATTAGAAATCTTTGATATTTCCAATCCCGATTCCCCGATCCTCCTTAGTACGACAAAAACTTCTGGGAAAGCTTGGGACGTTTGGGTGAGTAATGGAATTGCATATGTGGCAGACGTTGACAAAGGTATCACTGCAATCGATGTCTCTTCGTCTATCGAACCTCACCAGGTCGGATTTGTCACATGGGCCGAACGTAACCCCAACGCAGAGATTATACGCGGCGAGGGGAGTGTTATCTGTGTAGCGGCCGGTAACCATGGCTTGATCATCATAGATGTTTCTGATCCCACCAATCCAATCGTTGCCTCACAATATCGCCCCGTTCGTATTGGTTGGGCCGAAGGGCTTGCAATCAGGGACGATCTCGTTTATTTGTCGATTGGGAGTAATTTTGCACATATCTCTACGATCGAGAACGGTCTTCACATCCTTGATGTTACCGATCCATACAACCCAAGGCTTCTGAGTAAAGTGAATTTCCAGGACTGGGTGGAAGGTGTCTTTGTGTCCGGAGACTTTGCATATGTTGCAAACACTTATTCAGGTGTGCGGTCGATCGGTATCCGGAATACTAGCCACCCGTACTTGGTCGATACATTCAATCTTTTTCCATAGGAGGCGAACGATGTTCAAAAAATTGTATCGGATGTTGCGTCAACCGGACGAATTCTTTGAAGACATCAGGGGAGAAAGTGTACAGCAACCCTTTGTTTTCTTCCTCCAAGTGTCGGCGATAATCGCCCTGTTTACTCCTGTTGTAAACTACGTGGGCTGGCCAAGTTCTGATCACAGCGCAGCTTATCAAGCGCAAATCATGGCCTGGCAAATCACGGAAAAATACTTATTGCCAGCCCTGGGTGATTGGGCATATCTGATCGAGGCATTTCTTATCCTAGGACTGTCTCTGGTTATGGTTTTGTTCATGACCGGATTTCTGCACCTGATCTTCCGACTCCTGGGTGGGAAAGGACCGATCTTGAATGCCTGGAAATCTGCCTGCTACGGCGCCGGGCCGTGCGCCCTGTTGGGTTGGATTCCCTATTGGGCTTTGTTCGTGGCAGTCTGGTCGTTATTGTTTCAATTCTATTACGGGCCCAAGACCCTCTACCGCATGAAGGAAGGCATGGCGCTTATCATCCTGGCCTGTATTGTAGGCGCGACCTTGCTGGAGCTCATGACAAAGGGAACAACCGTTGGCTTCTGATATTACGAAAAGGAAGTGCAATTATGTTACAGCGTATTTGGGATGTGACCTTCACCGTTTCCAACCTTGAAAAAGCTGTGGAGTTCTATGAAAACGTACTTGGTCTCTCGAAAAAATACCATTTTCCAAAGAACTATGCGGGATTCGATTGTGGGGGTGTAGAAATTGGATTGCTTCCCGGCACCCCCCAGAGATCCAGGGAGGAAATGCCGTGTGTTAACTTTCAGGTTGAAGACGTAGGTGAATCATTCAGAACCCTGTGCGGGCGAGGTGTTCACTTCATCAAAGAGCCACAGAATACGGCGTGGGGTGGACGTATTGCCCGCTTTACAGATCCGGATGGCAACATGCTGCAGTTGACGCAGATCGATTGGCGTAAATACTTTACGATCTGCGCGCAAGGGTGATTCTCAGATTGATCCGTCTGGCCTGGAATTGAGTTAGCTTAATTCGTCCGTCTACCACAATCACAACACTCTGCTCTCCGCTTTTGGAAAGGATGTGAGGATTATGAAAAAGAAACAACAAAAACGCACTTTGATAATCCTGTTATCCGCGTTGTTGGTGGTAGTTCTGGGAGCTGTTTTATTTTATTTTGCTATACCCAAAGTGGGTTATTGCTTTGACACAGCGTTTGATGAAAACCGAGAGCGGCTTTATGTTACCGCAGGCTATCGCGGGCTTCATGTTTTCAGCATTACGCCACAAGGCAGAATTAAGCACCTCGCGACTTATTATGCCGGCGGGTATTATCGTTACCTGGGGATCATCGGTGATAGGGCCTATATTGCGAACAATGAAAAAGGTTTAGAGGTCGTAGATATCAGGCAGGCAGTGCCCAAGCCTGTATGGACCCAAAGTGGATCCAAGGGTTATGGAATACACATCGCCAACGATAGCGTCTATCTTGCCTCGAATGATCTTGGCCTTCAAATCTTTGACATCGCCAATCCGGACAAGCCTGTTCTGATCGGACATTTTCCAACTAACGGGAGGTTCTGGGATGTTTGGGTGCAAGGGACACTCGCCTTCCTGGCGGATCGTGACCTGGGATTGATCGTGGTTGATGTATCTACGCCGACAGAGCTGCAACAGGTTGGTTCGCTCTCATGGGGCGAGGCACCGATGGCTGAAGTAATCGATGGCGCTGGTGATTATGTGTATATTGCAGCAGGTGCAGACGGATTGATCGTAGTTGATGTTTCTGATCCCACGCATCCCGAAACCGCATATCGATATGATCCTGGGCTTGATACTTATGGCGAAGGTGTCCTTGTTTGGGGAGACGTTCTGTATCTCTCAATGATTGATTCGTTGTCTCCTGAACAGAACGGTTTGCACATCTTTGACATACGGGAGCCCGCTCAACCGCGTCTGTTGAGCAAGTATCCGATCTCAGATGGTGTAGAGGATATTTCGCTGACGGGCACTCTGCTGGCGGTTGCCAATACGTATTCGGGTGTGGTTTTGTTTGACATTCAATCGAGGACCGCACCGACCCTGGTGGATATGTATCCTGGACGATTGGGGCGGTTCTTCACCCAGTTTACAAGATGATATCAGGAAACCAAGATGAAATTAAAACACAACCCTTTCCCATTCATTTTTTCTCGGAGCGATGATGCAACTCAACTTGCCTGCCTCGATTTCTTTGAACAGGGAAACTCTCCGCGAGCTCACGCTTGCCTGTCAGCGTTGATGAAACAGCAGCGGCCTGATGGTGGATCTGCCAGTCAACTTGATCCCGCCCAGTGGGGCATGCAGGAAACGGTCAGGAATACGCTTCTTTTCCTGGAAGCCGAGGTGCCACTGGATGATCCGCATTTGCAAAACGCTGTGAAGTTCATTCTAGAACAGCAACGTGTGGATGGCGGCTGGTGCGAAAATCCCATGCTGAAGATACCACCAGAACAAACCTGGCTGAGCAACCAGCGGAGCGTAACCTGGCTCACCGCAAATGTCATCGATTTACTTCGGCAATCAGGAATGACCACACGAAGAGAATATCAGACTGGCTTGGGTTGGCTCAGGAGCATCCAGAATTTAGATGGGAGTTGGCCCTCCGTTGTCCCGAATGAAAATGCACACCAGACCGCTCCTGGGGATCCAGATGCTACCGCTCAAATCACCTTTCTGATAGGTGAATTATCCGGAGAAGACGATCCCGGATATCTCAAAGGCAAAGGGGTTTTTGAGCGTTATCTTGACAATTGTGCCCATGATGTGAAAAGAGGATATCTTATTCGGGCACCAGATAGAAAAAAAGAGGAGATTGAGGTATATCACCTCACTCATTTGTTCCTATCCTCTTTACTCGACCCGCCGCGTCGCTTGTGCAGTGGCTATGATATCCATGATCGCAGAGTAAAACGGATGATGGAAGCACTCATTGACATTCAATGCCAGGATGGTGGCTGGTGCCCATTCTGGGCTCAGGAAAGTTCCCCGGTTTATTCCGTCTTGGCTTTGAAGGTTTTACTTTTGAGCGGGATGCTTGCACAAGCAAATCTGATCAAAGATATAAAATTATATACCTCCTGATCAGGATAGAAAGGGATGTGAAAAGATGGATGTAAAGCGAGATAAAGCAGTCAATGTCGCCGGGGGAATCTGTGCCATCCTGTGGCCGATCCTCTCCGAGTTGCTGTTCTATACCCTTTACCCGATTTTAGCCGGCAGTGCCAAGATTCCACCTGCCTCCAGCTTTGAAAGTTACCTCATTGGTGCAGCGGAATTGGGCCATAATCCTTCTATTTTAGCTCTGGAGTGGAGCAAGGTTGCTATGCCACTTCTTTTGCTCCCATTCCTGTTGGCCCTTTATCGATTCATGAGTCAAAGAGACCAACAAAACCTGGCGGTGATTGCTGTAGGTTTGGGTTTTGTGAGCATGGTTTTCACAATGCTTGGCAGCACCTTTAATTCTGTGGTCAATCACGCACTGGGCAATGGTTATGTAAGCGCCGGAAGTGATACCGAGAGAGATATCATATTATCCACTGCGCGTGTGTTCTCTGCCTGGCATGGCGGGATCAACCAGACGGCCAGCCTCCTTTACCAGGGATGTGTAGGATTAATGAGTCTGGCTTTGCTCCGCAATCGCACCTGGCGATTCTTGGGCTGGCTGGGGCTGGTCGGCGCTTTGCTCGCGATCCCCGCCAAGATCCCCCTCGGTTGGCAGGTGCCAACGAATTTTATCTGGACCGGCATAGCCTATTTCTTTTGGCCCGTTGGACTTGGAATCGGTTTAATCAAGGCTGGCAGGTGCGTAAACTCAGAAAGGAGTAAGAATGGGTAGGATGCTGAGACTTGAGGGTAGAGTCGCGATTGTCACAGGCGCCAGCCGTGGAATCGGGCGGGCAATTGCCCTGGCTTTTGCTCGGGATGGCGTTGACGTGATCGTAAATTACTGTCAGTCCAGGGACCAGGCAGAGGGGGTTGTGAAGGGAATCGAGTTTCTGGGGAGGCAAGCCTTTGCCATAAAGGCAGATGTGTCCCAGCTTGAAGAAGTCGTGAGTATGGTTTCCCAGTCGCTTAAAAAATTCGGGAAAGTCGACATACTGGTGAACAATGCAGGCATCATCTTACCTTTTCAATTTACGGAACCTTATTATGTGAACTGGCAACGTATGGTGGATGTAAATATCAAGGGAATACTTCATTGTTCACGAGCAATTGCTGAAGTGATGCACAACCAGGGCGGTGGAAAGATCATCAACATCACCGTGCAGGAAACTCACGGCAGTCTTGATTACATTATGACCAAAGCCGCAGGCAATGTGTTGACCAGAGGATTAGCTCGTGAACTTGCCCCGCTAATCCTGGTGAACGCTATCGCACCTGGATATATTGATACTGGTTATATTTCCGGTTTTTCACTCAAGGAGCAAGCCCATCTTAAAGAGCACATCTTGCTAAAACGGTGGGGACAACCTGAGGACGTGGCGAAGGTTGCCTTATTTCTGGCATCGGATGATGCTAATTGGATAACGGGAACAACGATTCTGGTTGACGGTGGTGAGCACTTGATTTCGTGAAACCTAGACCAGGAACAGCATACGAATGCTTATTTACGTGTTTCCACGAATGTGCATCTTAGCCGGCTTATCGAATTTTTCACAATAAATGCATAATCAGGCTGCGGACTGTAATGGCGATAGATTTTTTGTTGAAAAGGAGTTTTCCATGGACGATAAAAACTTACATAATAAGCATTTGATTCTGTATGCAGCTATTCCGATATTTATTTTTCTCTTGAGCACAGTGATCTACTCTGCTCCTTTCTTCTTTTTGCTAGCACCGTTTCTACTCGTTTATCTTGTTGAGAGACGAAAGGTTGCCTCGCTGGGGTTCGTATTCGAAAAGAAGAAGGTTAAAACATATATTTCGATCACGGTTTTTGGTTTTTTTCTCCAAATGCTCTTCTACAATGTAGAAATTTATCTCAAGAAAGCAATCGGCCATGAAATAATCCAGCTTGAACTCTCTCCGAATTTATGGCATGAGTTCATTGCACAGCTCTGGCTGGTTGCTATCCCTGAGGAAGTATTCTACCGAGGTTATCTAATGACAAGACTCGGCCAGTGGCTAGGGGATCGAGCGGGGTTGATCATAAGTAGTTTATGTTTTGGCTTGACCCACACGATCTCCCGCCTGAAGTATTACGGCCTGGATATCGGAAGTGCGATACTAATCGGGTTAGGTGCATTGATTGGTGGTTTGATATTTGCCTGGCAATTTCAAAAAACAAAGAGCATCTATCCATCAATGATTACACACATTGCTCAGAACTTATTCGGTTCGGGCTTGCTTGGATTGTTTGTTTAGTAGTGAGCCGATCATACCCATCCAATGTTTGGTAGGGCAATCTTTATGGAAAGAAAAGAGTTACTCATTGGTAATATCAAAGTGGTTCTTGATGATGTCCAAGCTATTGAACATTTGGACGCGGTTGTGGTAGTGCTCTTTTCCAACGGTAAACTTGTGATGGTGAGGAATCGAGAGAGGGCTTGGGAATTCCCGGGCGGGCGGCATCAGGGTAATGAAACGTACCAAGAAACAGCGGCTCGGGAAATCTTGGAGGAGGCTGGTGCAAAAACAGAAGAAGTCATGTTATTGGGTACCTACACCGATCCAGAAAACCGCCTCACCATAATCACCTGCGCCGAAACAGCTTCACTTGGAACTCCGCTAAAGTTAGATGAAATCGCTGAGGTTGGTTTCTTCGAGACCCTCCCTGATGAGCTTTCCTTCGGAGATGGACGGGAGGAATTGTTTGTGAATCATGCCAGAGAAACTAGATCTATGCATATTTCAAGAAAGGAAACGATATGATCAATATTCACTCTCGCACGCCAGATAGTATCCAGGCGCCCATCTCTCACACGCGAAGGTACCTCCTTTAGGCCTGGCCTTCATGGTTATGAAGATTTCAAGTTCATGCAAATGGTAAACCTTGATGTAACTTTCGCAACTTTGAACGAACGGCAACAATTGCTCGAATGGTTTCAGCATTATGAGAACAAAACAGCTATTGAAAAAAGAGTCGATTGTTTCCTTTCTCATGGTTTTACTGTTATCGCAAAGGATAAAGCCAAGATTGTGGGAGTCTTGCAGTGGTACGTGAAGGAGGATCCCAGATCTGGCATGGCTGAGTTTGAAGAAGTGTACGTGCTAAAGGATTACCGTGGAAAAGGGATAGCCTCGGCTTTAGTGCAATTCGCAATACGATCGGTGAAAGAATATTTCCTATCCTTGCAAATGCAGCCACGTTGCATATTTCTTTTTACCAGCCGCACCGAGAAAGCGGCCAGGGCATTATTTGAAAAGTACGGTTTTGAGAAGGTGGTGGATGTGGATAGTCTTTTTAGTGATGATGACGCTGAGTCCCTCTACATGTTGAGATTATCACTTGAAGAGAGACTGAGCGGTGTGGATGTTTGACAGAGGAGGTTCAGGATGAAGGATGTGATCAGAAACATAACTTATTTTCCCTACTGCGGTGAGGTCAACACACAATATGTTCTGCAACTGGCGCGGGAAAGGGCGGATGAACTTGGTATTGGGAAAGTAGTGATTGCCTCAGAAACGGGACGGAGCGCGCTGAAAGCTCTGGAAATCTTTCGTGGTTCGGATGCGCAACTGATTGTGGTCACTCACTATCCAGCAACAACTATCGGACCCAAAGGTCGGATTCCCATCGGATTGAAACGTTCCGAATACGCATCAAGGTTGGAAACGCTGCTGGAAAACAACGTCAAGATCGTTCAGGGTACCCGCCCCCTCGCGCCGCCATCACGCTCGATCCAATGGAATGCTCCGACTCCTGAAGGGATGATGGACAAGACGCTTGAGATATTCGGCGCGGGGACCAAGATCGCCATTGAAGCATCCATTATGGCTACAGACGCTGGTGAGGTGGAGGAAGGTGAAGAAATAGTTTCCTGTGCCGGCACCTTCAAAGGTCTGGACACGGCTTTGATAGCCAGGGCAACCTACAGTATGAATTTTTTCAAGGAGTTTGAAATCCACGAGATCATTGCCAGGCCGCGCTGCCGCGTCCGAAAATTGCCCGAGTATGAATTCGAGAACTGGAAGGGCGATGTAGAACAATATTATGGCTGATATGGAAAATCAGATTCTGACTCGCGAACAGGCTTTACGCGCCTGGTTCACCCAGAATGCGAACCCTGTGTTGGCCCAGATTGATGGGTTGGATATTGGATGGGGAGGTGTACAGCGCTGGGCTACAGCGCACATGCCAAACTTGGGTGATGGATTGCACCTGGATCTTGCCTGCGGCTACGGTACCTTTCTGGCGCAATTGGGTTGGCGTTTTCCAACTATCCGGCTTGTAGGCCTGAATATTGATTTTTCCGGCCCCCATGCTTCCGCCCGACCTTTGTTGACGGAGGCTGGCGTGGGTGTCATCCTTGTGCAGGCCGATGCCCGCCGGATGCCTTTTGGTCAAGACTCCTTCGATTCGGCAAGTTGCTTTTTAGGATTACAGGATATTGGGATCGGATTCGGTGAGCGGGGCATCCGAGAAGCAGTAATAGAGGCAATACGGGCACTTCGTCCGGGTGGAATACTGGTATTGATCGACGAGTACCCGTTTGACCGCTTCGATGAATTTCTCAACGGATTACCGACAACAGTGATCGATCAAGGCGAAAGGCGTTTGGATATCCACTGGGAGCGGGATGTAGCAATGACCGCAATCCGTCTATATGCTGAGGGCTGGGTTGCACAAATGCGTCTTCTCGAGGATGACACTGAAATCCACGGGAGGGTAATTCGCGATACTTTAGCCAGAATGGAAGCGGATGTCGAGTCACAAATCTCCAAACAGGGATACTATGTACCATTCGGACCAATGCGTATGGTGATCTGTCGAAAGGAAGTATGATGACTCAGTACCGAACATGTTCTCCCCGACAAATACTTCAACCTTGTGAATTGACCAATCATCCGTACCAGATTGATCCTTACATTGGGTGTGAACATCGCTGCTATTACTGCTATGCCCTCAACCATGCCGAAACGGATTGGGCCCAGGAGATTCTCTTTCATCAGGATTTCGCCGACCGAATGAAGCGCGAGTTATCAACGATCGAACCTCAATCTGTCTATTTCGGATGGAATTCAGATCCCTACCAGACCCTTGAGCGGACCTGCCAGCATACCCGGCAGGCGCTGGAATTGCTTGCTCAGAGAGGCTTCTCTGCATGCATCCTCACCAAATCTGACCTGGTCACCCGCGATATTGATATCATTGCGCAGATGCCCGGGTCATCAGTGGGATTTTCGATTGCTTTCCAAGAAGAAAGGCGGCGAGAGATGTTTGAGGCGAACGCTCCAAGCAACTTCAGAAGGGTGACGGCTCTCGAGTCTCTAAAGAGGGCTGGGATCGAGACTGATGTGCTGATTTGCCCCATCATGCCTTCCATCACAAATGTAGAAGTCTGTATCGAAATGGTCGCGTCTTATGCGGATACAATCTGGTTTTATGCTTTGAGCATGAAAGCAGAGCAAGACGCAAACTGGCAATCTCTTCAAAGCATCCTGGCGCATCATTACCCGGAACTTGTGGCGTCATACCGCCAAATCACTTTTGCAAGCGACCATCCCTATTGGATCGAGCTACAAGGAAAACTTGAGGAGATCCAATTGAAGACAGGTCTCATGAGGATTAGATTATAGATTTAGGAAAGGGAAAAGAAAATGCGTTGGTTGCGGCGCGCCTCGCCCGTCTGGGTATTTCTCATCCTAGTGTTTGTGCTCTCGTGGCCGTTCCTGATCTACGGATTTGGGTGGTGTGGGTCTAGGGATGCAATCCTGGCGCGCTACCTGTTAGCTTGTACTGGCATGCTAATGGTTGCGCTTTCAGCCTTCATCACACGAGCATTCGTGGAGGGAAAAGGCTTCCATGATGTTGGCTGGAACCTTGGACGAATTAACTGGTATCTAGCCGCTTTGATCTTGTTTGTGTTGTTGTGGCTTGGTCCTCCTTCAGCAGCCTCGCTGTTCGGAAAGTCGTCATGGAATCAAAACCTCAGCAAGGATGAGGTAGTGGTGATCATCCTATCATTAGGAGGTTTTAGTCTGCTGGCAGGATTCGGAGAGGAATTTGGCTGGCGGGGTTATCTTATCCCGCGCTTGCTGACTGATCGCAAGCGTACCCGTGAGGTTCTTGTTCTGATCGGACTCATTTGGGGCGTGTGGCACTGCTCGGTCGATATTGGGCCGCTTTTCAGGGCGGTTGTGGAGGGTGAGATTGGCTGGGCATCATGGATAGCGCCAACGCTTCTTCAATGCCTGCAATCGATTGCCGTCTCCATCGCCCTTTCATTCATCTTTGGAGCGGTGTGGTTGAAAGGGGGTAGCATTTTCCTGTCTTCCTTCTTTCATGGCTACTACATTGGTGTGAGGGATTCTGCCGCGTTGATATTCTCCTATCCAGTTATATTTCAGTTGGTGACACTTGTTGTCATCCTGATTGCCTGGTTTATCGCCTATCGCTGGCTGCAGGAGTATGAACGCTGGGAGGATGTTTAATGGACGGCAAACGATAAATGAACGTCCATATTCGACTATATACCCCTGCTGATTTACATTCCTGCCATTCATTGTGGGAGGAGCTAACTCAGCGTCATCGCGACATCTATGCTGATCCCACCATCGGCGGGGACGAACCAGGCCTGTTTTTCGACAGACACCTTGCTCAAGTTGGCACCGAGCGGATATGGGTTGCTGAATTGGATAACCAGGTTGTCGGTCTGGTCAGATTGATGGTCGACGAGCGTGAAGCTGATGAGGATGTGGGCGTAGTGGAACCCATCGTCGTGGCTCGATCCCATCAAGGCTTGGGGATTGGACGAGCTTTATTAGCTCACATGGTCAGTGAGGCGAAGAAGTTAGGAATGCATTTTCTGAGCGTGAAACCCGTTGCCCGTAACAAAGAGGCGATCTTCCTCTATCACGCTTGTGGTTTCCAGATCCTGGGTGAGATCGAGATGGTTATGGAATTGCAGCCTTCCGCGCCAGATACCTGGAAGACTGGGCTCGAGATTTTCGGACATGTGTTCAAGTATTGAGAAGGGAGAGAACGAAAATGGTCAGCGTTCAATTTCACGAAAACATAGCGATTATAAAGCTGGAGCGGGGCGTCACCAATAGCCTGGATATGCAACTCGTGCAGGAGTTTGGGAGTCTTCTGCAATCAACCGGAGAGAATCCCAACGTCCGAGGCCTCGTCCTGACGAGCGCCAACGACAAGTTCTTCTCGATTGGCTTTGACATTCCCCATCTATTTGACCTCCCCAAGGAAGAATTTATCACCTTTTACCAGGCCTTCAACCGCTTCTGTCTGGCGTTATTCACCTTCCCAAAGCCGACTGTGGCGGCGATAACTGGGCACGCCATCGCTGGCGGTTGCATCCTGGCACTATGTTGCGATTATCGCTACATCGCTGCAGGTCGAAAATTGATGGGACTCAATGAAATCAAGCTGGGCGTTCCCATCCCCTATCCAGCGGATTGTATTCTGCGGCAACTCGTCGGCTTGCGCCACACCCGGGGCATCACGGATGAGGGCAAATTTTACCAGCCCGAAGAGTCGCTCCAGATTGGCATGGTGGACCAAGTGCTGCCATTAGAGCAGGTATTGCCAGTTGCAATCGACAAAGCCGTTACCTTGGGCGGCCTTCCTGCGGAAGCCTTCGCGTTGATCAAACACAACCGGGTAGATGGAGTCGTGGCGCAAATCCAGGCACGCCTGGAGGAGAAAGAGCAGCTCTTTGTCAGTCGCTGGTATTCCAACGATGCTCGTGAACGATTGCGGGCTGCAATGGAGAAATTCTAGCGGCTACTTTTTGGATACCAGGATAGTCGCTGGGCGAGCAAAAAGACAAATATTGCCATTCTCATAGTAGAACGGACCATCGTGGAGCAGCGCACCATGCGTGATTATTTAGGTCAAACACCCATTAGCTGAAAATGGATAACCGGCAATGTGAACTTAGCTGCAGGAGTAAAGGATATGATCCAGAAGGACAACTTGTGTCACCGCTTTTTAACTCAAAACGGAACCCGGGAAGGTTCGTTTCGCAACTTCGTTAATAAGTCAGTTGGAATTATCCAGGAAGGGTATACGGTGATTGAAGTTGCGATCGGTCAAAACGGAGAAATCCACCTTCGAAATATCATTATGGATAAGAATCGCCAGAAAAGTGCTTATGAGGGGTCTGCTCGAATGAGGCTTAATGGTAACCGGCTTCATAATTTGGAAATCATGACCGAAGATCTAAACACGAAAAATCAAATTAAGAACCATGCGTTTGAAGGATATGTGATCAATGATCATATTTTTATCCTGGAGACTTACGATGAGATTTTCGATGGTGGGAAAGTAGAGAAGCGTAGAAACCACCTGCATTACTTCTTTCCCTCTGAAAAAGAGATTGTGATGTTGGGAGATATTTATGTCAATAACGAACTGCTTGTTTTTGCAGGCACCACGTTAACCTGGAGGGAGACTTGAGAACAGAGAAGCGCCCTATTTCGAAGGTGGTGGCGGACGACAGGAAAATAGAAGTGAAATGCCATGAAACATAAACCCGAAAATCAGAACTTGAATGAAAAGCAACATACCAGAAAAATTCCAGAGGAAGAATTCATGTTTTCCATCGACTTGCTCTTCAATCATAAATATCCACACCTTGCCGCTTACATCAGCTTGGTTTTACTCGGCTTCGGCGGCATAGGGCAGCTTCTCCTCGGCCAGGAAAATAAAGCAATGCTATTGCTGGGCATTGAGTGGCTGATCGTGTTTCCGATTGGGATCATTACCGGATTGTTACCATATCTCCTCCCTGCTTTTCACCTATTCACTGCCCTGGATGCCTGGGTTATCGCCGGGAGGTGGCAACAAGAGAAGGAGATCGGGAAATGGGAGTGGTTTTGGAACAAGAGATGAAGTTGAAATACAAACTTCCCGGTTACCTCGCCACCGGTTTGCTCACCCTGGCAACCGGCCTGTGGACATTTTGGGGCATTGGCGAAATGTACTACGAGGGCTGGTGGGGCGCCTGGACGAACCGCTTGCCCTACTTGGCTCCGATGGCAGCCTGTTGGACCTTTGCTTTGCTCTCGCTGACCTGGCCGCGCCTTGGCGGCTGGATCATCTTCATCGTTGGCGGAGCCTTCACGGCCTGGCGTTGGATATTGCAGGCACGCCTCGGAGACCTGACACTAGGCTGGGCGTTGGGCTGGATCCCCATCAGCGCTATCTTCATCCTGATCGGGGCACTCTTCCTCCTGGATAGACGCTTCCGCTGTCTGCACAGCGCCGTGGGGTGGAGACCTTACAAACAATGGTGGCGGCGAAACCTACGCTACCTGGTTGTCTTTCTCCCCTCTCTGCTAACGGCCATTGGAGTGACCATTCTTTTTGCGCCGCTGGTATCTTCACGTTTCGATGATGGTGACCGTGGCGCGCGGCTGATTGCAGGCAACGGCGTGGCCCTCCTCTGGGCGCCTGCTGGGCCGGGGTGGTCTAAAGGAGTCGGTCCCAGCCAGGAAGCGGATCGGTTAATCCCTGGAGCGAATCTGTCCTGGAATGACGTTGCCTTCTACGGTATCCATCCAGCAGGATATGGAGAAAAGCCGAACGTCCAAGAGCGCAATGCCACCGAAGCCGACATGCAGATCACGGGCCTGTGCCGCTATTTGAGTGAAGACGGTTCGAAGTTGATGGCAGAGCCACAGAACATCTGGCGCATGCCCACAACAGACGAAATTGTCCGCTCGCTGGTGCGCGGCGGAGATAATGCTGGCTGTGTATGGGATGGTCAATCCAGCAGCGCCGACTGCCAGGCACAACCCAACAAGGATACCCCATTATGGAATCCGGATGCATCACCCATCTATTACTATTCTGGCGAAGATTATGATGAAGGTTCAGCCTGGTGTGTACCCTATACGGGCGGCGGGTTGTTCGGTGGTGTGATTGGCGCCCAGCCGAAAAACGGCGGCAACTCACGGCATGGCTTTCGCTGCGTACGTGAGCCTTAGTCACAAGGAGACAAGCGTGGAATTGAAAATCGAGTCGGTTAGCAAACGATATCGAGGGGCAGTGTGGGGGTTGCGGGATTTTAGCCTGGAAATTCACACCGGGATTTTGGGCCTGGTCGGCCCGAATGGGGCAGGGAAATCCACCCTGATGCGCATCCTGGCCACCGTCACTCGCCCCACGGGGGGCCGCGTCACCTGGAATGGACTGGATACCATCAAATCCCCAAATCCCTTGCGGGCTGTGCTGGGATATCTTCCACAGGATTTTGGCATCTATCCCAACCTTAACGCAGTCGAATTCCTGACATACCTCGCTGCTATCAAAGGCTTAGAGGGCGAATCTGCCCATAAGCGGATCGATGGGCTGCTCCAGGTAGTCGGCCTGACCGAAGCACGCAAGCGCCCCCTGGGAGGTTTCTCGGGGGGAATGAGGCAGCGCCTCGGCATCGCCCAGGCTTTGCTCAATGATCCCCAACTGCTAATTGTGGACGAACCCACCTCCGGGTTGGATCCCGAGGAACGGGTGCGTTTCCGCAACCTGCTATCCGACCTGTCCGGCAACCGGATTGTGATCCTCTCGACCCATATCATTACGGATGTCGAAGCCGCTGCCACAGAAATCGCCATCATCACCCAAGGTCGCTTGCAGCGACACTGTGCGCCGGAAGCTCTGCTGCAGACTGTTGAAGGTAAGATTTGGTTGTGGATCATACCAAGCGACGCGTTAACGGAGGTTCAGCAAAAGCAACTGGTCTGCAGCGCCATCCGCCGCAGCGACGGGGTGCACGTGCGCCTGGTAGCCGACGCCGCCCCAGCGGCCGAGGCCCAACCTGTGATCCCCTCCCTGGAAGATGCTTACCTACACTGCCTCAAGAACAGCCGGGAGGAGAGAGTGCAATGAACCACGCCCGTATCCTGTTTCACCTCGTCCGTGCCAGTTTCTTGGAACGGGTGCGGCGGCAAAACTTCCTGGTAGTTATGCTTGGCGCAACCTTGATGAGCCTGGCCATCGCCGCAGGCCGGCTGGTGCTGCGGCTGGATGTTTACCTCGGGGAATATAACTCGGCCTGGGCAGGTACCCTGGTGGCGGGATCCACAACGGTTCTGTTGTGCTTCGCGAATTTCTTCATCGTCAAGAACGCCATCGAGCTTGACGGAGATACCGGGATCGGGGAGTTGGTGGCCGCCACGCCGATGAGCAAGTTTACCTACCTGCTTGGCAAAGTGCTCAGCAATTTCGCCGTTCTTATTGCTATCGAAGGCATCTTGTTTGCCTCCACAATCGTAATCCAACTTTTCCACGGAGAAACGCAGGTGGATTGGCTGGCCTTGTTCTTGCCCTTCGTATTCATTGCATTGCCGGCCATGGCTGCCATCTCTGCCCTGGCATTACTTTTCGAGACTCTGCCGGGTTTGCGTTCGAGCTTTGGAAATCTGCTGTTCGTCTTTCTATGGTTTTACATCGTATTTCGGATGATGGCCTACGATGAGATCTGGTTCGATCTGCCTGGTGTACTCTATGTCAACTCGGTTTTCACCGCCGCGGCTCAGACGATGGAGATCCCCTTCGACGGCGGCTTTTCGGTGGAAGGCGGCACCCTGGCAGACACATCAGCCCGGTTCGTGCGCTGGGAAAATGTTAATTGGATCAACGAAATGGTCGGCTGGCGACTGTACTGGTTTGGGGTCGCGGTTGGCCTGACCATCCTGGCAACCATTTTTTTCGATCGTTTTGATTCGAGCCGCATATCGCCCCGCCTTTTTCGCTGGCCGCGCCGCAAGGTTTCTCGGGAACCCGGGCATGGGCACGACTTCGAGGGATATGAAACCGGTGAAAAGGAAATATCGGTCAGCCAGACAAGCCCTAAGGCGCTGCTTGCACCGGTAGTCACAACATCAGGATTGCGCCGTTTTGGAGGAATTTTATGGTTAGAGCTACGCATGATATCGAAACAATCCTGGTGGTGGCGACTGATCTTGTTGTGGATGTTCATTATGAGCCTGGCGGCTCCCGTCACCAATGCGCGCAGCTTATGGGTGCCATTGATCTGGTTGTGGTTAGCTATAGCGCTATCTAGCGCCGGCATTCGTGATGCGCGTCACCATACTGAGCAGGTAGTCTTCAGCACTCCGCACCCTTTGCGGTATCAATTCTTCGCCACCTGGTTGGCCGGGGTTATCCTGACGCTTTGCACCGGCCTCTCCGGGGCGCGTTTATGGCTGGCCGGGGAAAGCGAGGCGGCCCTGGCCTGGGGAATTGCGGCTATTTTCATTCCTACCTTTGCCCTGGCTGCCGGGGTTCTTAGCAGGAATCAACGCCTCTTCGAGGGCGTGTATTGTGCATGGTGGTTGATGGGCCCCATGGCGAGCAAAGGGACCGGCCTAGATTTCATGGGCGTGCACCCAGAAGTAGTTGCCCGAGGCATACATTGGTATTACCTGGCATTCACGATCCTTTTGCTTGTCGTGGCTGTAGTTGGAAGGCAAAGACAACTAAGTTCATAGGAGGCATTATGAATTATCGCTACCACGGTACAGAGAAAATATACGTATGCCTTCAAGGTTGAGCGTACCTCTCGTGGAGAACACCACTTCAAAAGCCCTTAATTGGACACATTAGGCTTGGGTGCGATGAAACGATAGCCAATCTGGAGGTTGCAGTGTTCGATAAATCCCAATCACAGAATGCCCGACGGTACGCTTTGATCGCTCTCGCCGTTTTTACAGTTTCCGAAGCCCTCTCGACAACCATTTTCCGCTATACCGAAGGGAGAACATATATTGAATTCGTGATTCTCATCTCGATTGAGGCATTGCTCGTGCGCTGGCTTATACCCCTCCTGATCACTTACAAGATCGAGAAAAGGAATATTAAATCGCTGGGCCTATTGATCCCAAAGGAAAAACGCGCAGCCTATGTAGGGGGTGCTGTTTCCATCCTTATCCTCCCTGTTTTCATCGTCGGATATGATCCTTACTACCCTATCGAATTCCTCGAACAGATTCTTTACATCGGGCTTACAGAAGAATTGTTCTTCCGAGGTTACTTGATGACACGTATGTGCCAGTGGCTGGGTAAATACCGGGGTCTTCTGGCTGCCAGCCTTCTCTTTGGATTTGGGCATATCATTTCCAGGGTTGTCGATCAAGGAATTGGATACCTCCTCCCCGCCACGTATGTCGGCCTGCAAACATTCCTTGGGGGGCTGTTTTTTGGCTATCTCTATTTGCGCACAAAAAACATTTGGCCTTCAGCCCTGTTGCATATTTCGACAAATATGTATTTGATGGATTTGGTCGGGTTTTTTACCTCCTGAAAGGAACCGCATTTCGATGCCCCAGACAAAACCCTACATTACGCCTCAACAAGTGTACGCCATTGCTTACCAGGATGGCCTCCAGGATGAGCAATTGAAACTATCTGGTATGGCAATATTAACCTTCAGCAAGGCGGTCATGGATCGGTTAGATGAACGATGTGCTTTGGAGGAGACACAGTGGATTTCTCAACGCCACCATCCGTACAGCGCTGCTCAACTGGTGAAACGCGGCCAGTATCAGGGATTGTCGGTAACCGCCCTTATCCCCCCCATGGGTACCTCACCCCTTGCCTGCGTGGTCGAGGATTTGGTTGCCTGTGGTATCCAGGCAGTTTTTCTGGTATGCGCGGCCTGGTCGCTGGGACCTCCAGTAGCGTTTGGCGATCTGATCGTGCCGGCCTATTCCATTGGTCGAGATGGCACATCCATCCACTACGGCAACCGCCTGGAGCATGTTTCAGCAAACCCGCAAGTTGTGGAGGCCTTGCAGAAAAACTCTAACAAACCGGGGCCGAAGATCCACGTGGGTGGGAACGCCTCATGCGAGGCGTTATACCGCATCACCCCACAAATGGTCGCCGATTTTCGCTCGCAAAGCTGCCTATGCATGGACAACGGCGAGGCCGGCACACTGTTTGCAGTGACGCGCACATTGGGTGTGCCCGGCGGGGTGCTCTTCCAGCCTTATATTGATCTGCAAGAAGGGTGGAATCCCTCTCGCCTCGATAAATCATACACAGCAATCTGTCAAATACAAGCCGAGATTGCGCTGGAAGCAGGTCTCCAGCTCAAGCAAAACAAACTACTTGGAAAGAGGCGAGAATGAGCGCTCAACATCTCACTGAAACCGAACAAGTCGCGGCGGCTTATGTGCTCCGCTGGGTAAAAAAACATACGAGATTATCCGCACCGCGCCGGGGCGTATATTGTTGCGCGTTACCACCCCCCAAGATGAAGAACAGTACTATTCCATCCTGCATGAACCGGACCTGCACATCGTCTTCCATGAGCCAGTGTCACTCCCCAGCCGTTAAAACGGCATGTCTTGCAGCGAAATTCTATTGGCAATATGTCAGGTCGTCAACTACCCCCGTTAAAGCAGGTGGCTTGTCACTGGAGGTGTCGAGTGTCTTCCTTACCAAACGGGGATCTCTTCTCCGCCGGGTTTCCAGGCTTGGGGCTGCCTGGCTCACGGTTCCGCTTACATTCCATCTACCGCGGCGCACCGCACAGCGCGCAAACCGCCGCACCGGATCGAAAGGAAGCCATGCGTTTTCAACGCATCGTTTTTTTGAGGTTTGTCACAAGCGGTTGCGTTATTCCTGGAATACGATCTTTCCCATCAGAATTTACGTGCCCCTATTGGGCGGGCGCGCATTTGTTTTAACCGTAGCGGCGTCGGCCGCGACAGCAGTGCACGTTACCACCAACCAGGCACCATACAGCAGGGTGGTGCGCTTTTGTATTTCCTACCCAAGGGGTGTGCCGTGCGCCTGAAACTTGCTTTTCTCACACTGATCTTCGCGATAGTCCTCGCTGCATGCCAACAACAATCTACGGCAACCCCTAAAGTCCTTGATGTTGAACCATCCATTACCCGCTTAGTCGTACCGAAAATTGACCAGCCCACCGCCAACGCCATCCGCCAGAACATGGCGATGTTCTTGAAAACCGAACCATACCCAGAATACAATGCCGGAAGCCAACTGCTCCGATACCTGGTCTCCAGCGGGGAGTTTGGTC
>JAFGKO010000279.1 GCA_016928525.1 Anaerolineales bacterium
ACGGTGTCCTGGTGATCCTGACGCCCCAGGCGATGACGGACGCGGCCGCCGTGGCCAGGGCCTTGGTGGAAATCGCCAAAGATGCATATAAAACCGTGCTGGCTTCGTTCATGGGCGAAGATGACGTGGCGGATGGCCGGCGCATTCTTTCGCAAGGCAAAATACCGGCCTATGAGAAACCTGAAGACGCGGTCAGGTCATTCCTGAATATGGTCGAGTACCAGCGCAACTTGAAACTGCTCAGTGAGACACCGGCCACCATCCCGCATGCATTCACCCCTAATACTGCCGATAACAGGAAGATCATCAACGAGATCGCCTCGTCCGGCAGGGTCATTTTGATGGCGCCGGAAGTCAAGCAGATCCTGACCAATTACGACATCCCGCTTCCAAAAGGCGGGCTGGTCAAGACGCCGCGGGAGGCCCGGGCGCTGGCTGCGGACATCGGTTTTCCGGTCGTCATGAAGATCGTATCGCCGGACATTATCTATGAAAGGGATGTTGGAGGGGTCATCACAGATATCGAGACGGAGGAAGAAATCGACCCGGCCTATGACCGGATCATGGAGGCCGTGCGATCCAAGGCCCCGGAGGCGCGCATATTTGGGGTGTATGTCGAGGAAATGATCGCAAAACGCTATGAGTTGCTGATAGGGTCCAAGAAAGACCCGATTTTCGGGCCGGTCATCGTTTTCGGTATGGGCGGGGTGGCAGTGGATGTTTTCAAGGATACCAATATCGGCATCCCACCATTGAACATGGCCCTAGCCCAGCAGCTCATCGACGGGACCAAAATATCGACGCTATTGAAAGGCTACCGGGGTACGGCGGCTGTCAATGTGGCAGCGATACAGTATCTGCTTTACAAATTCGCCTACCTGGTAATGGATTTTCCCGAGATCAGCGAAATGGACCTCAATCCGTTTGCTGTCGATGAACGCGGAGGCATCGTCCTGGACGCCAAAATCATCCTGGATGAAAAAGTGGTTGGAAAGACGGTCAAACCGTTCTCTCACATGGTGATCTGCCCGTATCCCAGGGAGTACGAGAAGACCGTCCTGATCAGGCGCGGCAGGCCGGTGTTGCTCAGGCCGATCCGACCGGAAGATGAGCCGATGCAGGAGGAAATGTTCAGTACATTTTCCGCTGAAACCAAGCGCTTCCGCTTTTTTGGTCCGATCAAAGAATCACATGAAATGCTGGCCCGTTATTCCCAGATCGATTATGACCGGGAGATGGCAATTATCGCCGAACTTAGCGAAGGAGGCAAGAAAAGAATGGCTGGCGTGGTCAGGCTCATCGCCGATCCGTATAACGAAACAGCCGAGTACGCCATCATAATCGGTGATCCGTGGCACAAACAGGGTTTGGGCACCATCATGACCAGCCACATTTTGGAAATCGCCCGGCAGCGTGGGATAAAGAAAGTATACGCGTATATCCTGGGGGACAACGTCGACATGCTTAACTTGTCCAAGAAATTCAATTTCACTCCCCGAAGGGAGGAAGATTTTTGGCGGGTCGAGCTGCGCCTGGATCCTGTACCTGCGCCGTGATCCAAGTATTCATCTGGCGATTACCAGTCTCGAAGTCAAATTTCCGCTTTCACGAGCCTACCCCCATTATTTCCGGTACCTTTTCGCGAACTGCGTAGGTCCTATCTGTAAAATGTCACCGGGTTCATGCAGACGGTATGGTCAGGGATTCCGCTTGCGCCAGGATGGTCGTCATAGGCTTTTCTTTGCCACCGAGGTCGGCGATGGCCTCGCGGACAATGGCCTTTCTCTCATCCAGCGGCCCTTCCGCGTAGATTTTCCCCAAGCTAAATCCCAGCACACGGGTTTCACTGTCGAGCAGCACATCTTCCACGACAGCCAGCTTTGTGCCGCCTTCGGTTTGGACCTCTCGTCCGCGCAAGTCGCCAGCCAGGGTAAAGGTAGCTGAGTCGGGTATATCCTCCAGCGCCATGACTACCTCGGGGCCGGACACAAGCCATACATCTATGCCATAGACCTGGACGGCGCTGCGGGGGATCGCCAGCACCTTGCGATTGATAAGACCCTCTGTACCAAGATACACTCCTGCCACCTGGCGCATATCAAGGTCAAGATACAA
Source organism: Anaerolineales bacterium (assembly GCA_016928525.1). Next base: position 2,116 of record JAFGKO010000279.1, read on the forward strand.
GCCTTTGATCTCTCCCAGTTTCCTGCCGTCCGTGATGCTGACAAGGGGTTTGTTAGTATGTTCTTTAGACCTAATCATCCAAGCCTCCTCAAATGTTGTAATAGCTAACAGACATACATCCAGTTGCCTGTCTATACTAGACATTATTGGTAATAGTAAAATAGTGGCATGATCAAATACGACCAATTGAAAAAGAAACCGAAACAATTTCTTGCGGCCACTGGGCTCACGGTGGATGAATTCCGACGGTTATTGCCAGTGTTCAAAGATAAACTTGCAGTGCTGCATTCGCCAGGGCTTACAAAACGAGTTGAGCCTCGGCAACGGCGAGCCGGAGCTGGCCCTAAGGAAAAATTGCGAACAGATGAAGACAAGCTATTGTTCATTTTGATATACCAGAAGACGTATCCAATCCAAGAGATGCTTGGATTACAGTTTGAGATCAGTCAGCCGCAAGCAAACTACTGGATTCACCTGCTCTTGCCTATCTTGAAACAAACGTTGGCTGAAATGGGTTTGACGCCTGAGCGCGATCCAGGAGCCGTTGCTGAAAGCCTATTGGTAACCGAAGCGGAGCCAGATTTCTTGATGGATGGCACAGAAAGGCGACGCCAACGTCCGAAAGATGCCCAAAAGCAGAGTGAACACTACAGTGGCAAGAAGAAAACCCATACCGACAAGAACCTTTTGTTGGTCAGCAGCCATACGAAGAAAGTGTTGTACCTCAGTCCAACCGTAGCTGGCAAAACCCATGATAAAAGAGTGGCCGATGATCACCCAATCTCCTATCCAAGATGCTCTACATTAGGCAAGGATACGGGTTTTCAAGGGTACGAGCCGAAAGGCGTGATCACATTTCAGCCAAAAAAAGCCTAAAGGTCAAGAGTTGAGTCAAGCAGATCGTTGGTTGAACAGCATCATTTCCGGAACAAGGATCATGGTTGAAAATACGATTGCAGGTGTCAAACGATGTCGGATTGTGAAAGATGTCTTCCGTAACACCAAAGATGGCTTTTCGGATCTGGTTATGGAAGTGGCTTGTGCTCTGCATAACCTGCGGGTGGAATGCCGCCATCCAAAACCTGCATTTCTGTTGTGTCAGCTTGCATCTTCTGCTTATTACCAATAATGTCTACTATACATTTTTCTCATCCATAAATAAATCAAATTAACAAGTTCTTTGGGAATTTCCGTGGTAGATACTCTAACCAGAATCCCGGTTTTTTGAAGACAATTCGCTGGATGCAAGTTTGGGAAAATATACAAGAAGCAGCAATGTCATGCAACGCCATACCCGTTCCTAGGGTAATCGCATTTGGATTTTTAACCGGTAATTATCGAAAGGATTTGTCATTGCGAGGCGTTTTTTGCCGAAGCAATCCCCACTTAAACGAGAAAATCCTGCCTTCAGGAGATTGCTTCGTTCGCTGGAGAACGCTCACTTGCAATGACATCGTTATTTTGGGCGATTCTTTTTGAAATGCGATTGCCCTAACCCGTTTCCTGATCCATAGCCCGCATCTGTACTATAATATTAACTCTTACCGGTATCAATTCACGGGGAGACCGACCATCCCGGTAGGCCTGACCGAATCCCATTTATATGTAAGAACACAATCCTCCTTCCAAAGGAGGCTCGATAAACGCCAATTAACCGAATCCAATCATCCTTTCTTCCATTCTATTCTATTTGCCCGTAGCGAAAGCTTGGGCAGAATATCAGAACTTCACTCACATGGCAAGCTTAGAAAGGATATTTCCCATGAAAAGTGGCAGGCCTTTTCAACAAGTAATCGTCCTGGTATTTATTTCTCTGATGATACAAGGATGCGGCCAAGTAACGAATGAGGCCACACCCGTTCCTGAAACAGCACAACCGCCAGAGACCGAACTGCCAGAGACAGCAACCCTAGCCGTCGAAGCGAACGCAGAACCTATCCAATACATAGCTGATTTGAGTTCGAACGCAAACTGGACCGGCCATCCGCATTTGAAGGTCTCAGGCGGGGAACTGGTGTTCGCGCCCACTGATTTCGAGCAAGTATGGGCCAAAGATTTTTCCGAAACCCTGGGTGATTTTTCTCTCACAGCAACTTTTTCTTATGATACCGCCGGGATAGATGAATACGGGGTTGCAGTCATGATTGGGGATCCCACCAGCAAAAACTTCTTCTTCCTGGGGCCCAATCCCTACCAGGGAAATACCATCTGGTTCTTTGTCATGGTCAAGAACGGGGAATATATCCATCCAGACGTCCCGCCGCCCACCACACCCGGCCAACCGCAGGAGTTCGCCATCGAGATCCGGCGCACTGGCGACAAAGTGCTCGCCTATGTCGACGGCCAAAGGATCATGACGCGCGACGACATTGTATTCTATGGGAAACCAGCCGAAATGCGGGTCGGCGTGCATGCGGATGGAAATAACGACACCCTCTACCTATACGAGCTGACGGTCAGCACGCCGGGGAGCCTCGCTGCGGAGGCTACACCAGAATCTGCTTCTGCCCCGCAGCCTGCCGCTACCGGTGACGGAACCTTTACAGGCAGATTACTCGACCATAATAGCCGAGATGCCGTGGCTGGCGCAGGGATCGTCTTGTGCCATGATACAGGTGATAGTTGTACGATAGACGCCGCTCTGTCAGCGCAAACCAGTTCGGGAGGCGAGTTCGAGATCACAGGCATCCCAGCCGGTAAGTATGTGATCCTGTACAACCCAACAGGAATCGATGCACAATATGTTGACGAGTTGGTTGTCGAGATCAACAGCAAGAGCGCTGATTGTCTAGGCAGCGGGTTCGCGGGCTCCGTGCCAGCAGAGTGTGAAGGCTCGATCCCCTTTATGGACGATCCTAAACTCATGTTGAAAGGCGATTCGCGCATCGAGATCACTGAAACAGCCTTTTCCGTCATCGAGGGTTCGCTCTATTCCCAAAAATACGGCCTGCACCTGGACTTCAAGGATTCCAAACCGTTGAGCGTGGAGATCGGAGCCGGGGACACAATCGAGAGCGACCTGCTTATTTGGGTAGGAAAGTAAGCGGTATAATCACCTCAACCCAACCAGCCATTGGAGGATAAATGAGCGATACCCCTATGTTCCCTTTTAGCGACGAACATAAGATGATCCGCGATACGGCACGCGATTTCGCCCAGAAGGAGATCGCCCCAGTTGCGGCTGAATTCGACGAGAGTGGGGAGTTTCCCATGAAAACCGTCAAAAAGATGGGCGAGATGGGTTTCATGGGCATCGAAGTGCCGGAAGAATACGGCGGCGCGGAAATGGACACGCTGTCTTACGTGCTGGCGCTGGAAGAGATCAGCAAAGTGGACGCCTCGCACGGCGTGATCATGTCGGTCAACAACTCACTGTACTGCCATGGCATCCTGAAATTCGGGACTGAAGAGCAGAAAGTGAAGTTCCTGCCGCCGGTTGCATCCGGGGTCTCTGTCGGCGCGTACTCGCTGACAGAGCCGATGTCAGGCTCGGACGCGGGCACGATGCGCACACGCGCGGTCCGGGATGGGGACCATTATGTTTTGAACGGACGCAAGTCCTGGGTCACGAGCGGACCGGTGGCCGATTACGTGGTTGTCTTCATGATGACCGATCCCGACAAAAAGAGCAAGGGCATCACTGCCTTCCTGGTCGAGGCCAAGACACCCGGTTTCAGCCGCGGCAAAAAAGAACCCAAGCTGGGCATCCGCGCCTCGGCCACCAGCGAGCTGCTCTTCGAAGACTGCCGCCTGCCGCTCGAAAACCGCCTGGGCGAGGAAGGCGAGGGCTTCAAGATCGCCATGACCGTGCTGGACGCAGGCCGCATCGGCATCGGCGCACAGGCGCTGGGCATCGCCGAAGCCGCCTACGAGGCCTCGCTCTCCTACGCGCGCGAACGCGAAGCCTTCGGGCAGAAGATCGGCGAGTTCCAGGGCATCTCATTCAAACTAGCCGACATGAAGACGCGCATCGAGGCTTCCCGGCTGCTGATCTACAACGCCGCCATAGCAAAGGAACTTTCCAAGACGACCGGCGAGCGCTACACGCTGCAATCCTCGACCGCCAAACTGTTCGCCTCCGAAACGTCCATGTTCTGCGCCCATGCCGCGGTCCAGATCCACGGCGGGATGGGCTACAGCCGGGAATACCCGGTGGAGCGTTACTTCCGGGATGCCAAGATCACCGAGATCTACGAGGGCACCAGCGAGATCCAGCGACTGGTCATCAGCCGCGCCGAGCTAGGCCTGAAGTAAAATCATAATTACTCTCAACCACAAAGACACCAAGGCACGAAGTCACAAAGTTTTAAAATTGGTGTCTTTGTGGCTTTCTGTCTTCGTGGTCAATAAACCTCTGCAAATCGATTCGATCAAAGCCTTCCTATCCCGCGCAAGAGCGACACTGCCGGGAGGCTGGTTCTGGCTTTTAATCGGGCTGGGGCTGGTGGCTTACGGTCAGTATGTGATCTACCAGCGCGCCCCGCTGGGGGTGGCAAACCCCTCGCTGGAAGGATGGAACACGGCCTTCCGCCTGGAAATCGTCAACATGGACAACGTGATGTTGGCGCTGCCATTCCTCGTCATCGGTGCGCTGATCTGGGGAGTACTCGGCAGTCGACAGGAAAAAGAGAGTGAAAACTCTCCGGGCTGGCCGGGCAAGATCCAATTTTCGTGGGCTTATGCGCTGCCCCGCCTGGCGTTGATTCTCCTGGGGACGATCTACCTATTCCTGCAACTTGCCCGGCACCAACACCATCCTTTCATTCTCTGGCTCTGGCTGGGATTACTGTTCTGGCTTTCGCATTTGTTCTGGTCATGGGACCGTCAAGCCGGGGCCAATCTCGCGCTCGACCTGGAACGCAGCGACCTGGCCTGGATGACCGGCCTGTTTGCGCTCACACTGATGGTGGGCGCTTTCGCCCTCGGAGACATCCCAAATATCCTCATCGCCGATGAGGGCTCGTTTTTTGAAGCAGCCCGCGCCATTGCGCTGGGGGAGTATCGGCCTTCCTTTTTCGATTTCGGCGTGTATACCTTCCCGATTGCCAGTTCCATATACCAGGGCTGGGTCATGCGCCTGGTGGGGGTGAACCTGTGGGGTTGGCGCTTCACTTCCGTCCTGGCAGCGGCGGCAGCCACCCTTCCGTTATATTTGTTGGGACGCGTCTGGTTTGGGCGGCGAGCAGCGATCTCTGCCATATTAATTATGATCGCCAACCCATATTTCCTGATCTACGCCCGGCTGGGATACAACAACGCGCAGGCGCTCTTCCCGGTCACATTGAGCCTGTATCTGTGGGTCAAAGCCTTGCAAAAATCCAGTTTCTTTTATCTCTGGCTGGCAGGGATTGCCGCCGGACTGGGTTTCTATACCTATCCCGCCGCCTGGCTGGCCATGCTGGTGATTGCGCTCAGCGCCGTCTTGCTCTGGCTGAGGCGCAAAATGAACTTGCGCCGCCTGCTGATCACGGCGGGCATTCTCCTCATTGCTACCGTCATGCTCTTCGGTCCGCGCCTGGCATACGGCATGAGCGGGGAACATAGCAGCTCGTTTGCCTTCAAATTGCTCGAGACCACTTTCGCCAACGCTTTCTACGCCAGGGCTTACTACGGTGAAGCGGACCTGTTCCACAGCACACCGCCCATACAACTGGCCGGGATCGAACTGTACTATGAGCCGTGGGTGTATTATGAAATGCTCTTGCGTGGTCTGGCCAGGACGATTCTGGTATTATTCGATCCCTTCATCCACCAGGAACGTTTCATGGTGGCGCCCTTTGCAGGGGTGGTCACACCGGGGTTTTTCTTGATTGGCCTGGTGATCGCCCTGCGCAACTGGAAAGGGCGGCGTTTCCAGGTTCTTCTGTTATGGGCATTGGTCGGGATATTCCTCTTCAGCGTGTTGAGCGCCTTTCCGCCCAGCTCAACCCACACTGTTTCTGTCATCCCAGCTATCGCGCTGCTCAGCGGGGTGGGACTGGTCGCTGTGGTAGAACAAATCACGGCCAAATTATTTCCTGCGTTACGCGACCGGTTACAGTCAATTCTGCTCACTATCCTTCTGATGGTTATTGTTGGGGCCGGCTGGCAGACATACTTCGTCGAAATGCCGCGCCGCTATCCCCCCGCTTTCGAAGATGTTGCCTCCTGGATCGCCTGGCGGACTACTGACGAACCGCTCACCATCGTATACGTTGGCAATACCGGGAACCCTCATCGTGTGCAATACCTGGTAGACACACACATGGTCCCGCACGAATACATCAGCGTTGCGCAGGAAGATCTCAACTGGCAGGACGTGCCTGCAAAAAGCGTTGTCTTCTTCGAAGGGCAACCCGATGGAAAAAACACATTCATCCCCCCGCCGCCCACAACATTCATAAACAGTGCGGCCTACGCCAACTCAACGGGGGAGGTCATCGGGTACGCCTGGGCCAACACGGATGTGGACTTGCAACCTTCTCCCCCCTTTCCCATTTCGAACGGGAAATTTCCAGTTACAATCGTCTTAGCAGCCTCAACGCTGGCTATACTTATCCTGTCGCTGGCAACTCTGGAAATCCGGGTGAAGACTGAGAAAATTCCTGATAGACCCGGTCTCCGCCTGCATGCTGAAATCACATTGCGAAAGCTCATCGAGAAAGAAACAAACGAAGAAACATGAAAACCACGTTATTCCGCCAACACGGCGGACCTGAAATCCTGGAATACACCGATTTCCCCACGCCCGAGCCCAAGCCGGGCGAAGTATTGGTCAAGCTGAAGGTGGCTGCCCTCAACCGCATGGACGTGATGGTGCGGGAGGGCTGGCCCGGTCTCAACCTGGACCTGCCCCACATCAACGGCGCGGACGGCGCGGGGGAAGTTGTGGCGCTC
>JAFGKO010000280.1 GCA_016928525.1 Anaerolineales bacterium
GGGAATCGCTTCAATGTGATGAACCCGGAACGAGCCATCAGAAGCCTGGTCCCACAACACATCAACTCGGTGCGCACACTCGTACCATTCTCCGTTGGGAATATCATGATAGTAGTAATAGGCATCTTTGCCGAAGCCACGATTGACGATTTTCCGGGTAACAGGGTCCCGATGCACAACAATCCCAAGATGCACGTCGTATCGGTAGACGTCGGCAGGTATCAGTATCAGGTCTCCGGTCAGAATCGACAGAAAATTGTGGAGATAGCGACGACACCGGTCCTCAATGCTCGCCAGCGTATACCCATTGACGGCAAGTCGGTTCACGCCCGGCTGTCGCAGGTCGCCTGTATTGGGCCAACCAGAACGTGCAAAGCCGTCACTCAGACACTTCTGCCGGTAGTTGAAATCTGTTCTGGGAAAAACAGGCGGCTCTCCTGGAACGTAGTCTGAAGTGGCCGGATTATTGTGTGCTGTGTGCCCGTTTGAGCGCACGAACCAAACTTTCATAGCTAACGTCTCCGGCTAGAGCCTGTTATGCACTTTACAGACAGAAGGCCAGCATCTGAACGAAGCGCTGAGCCATCAGAATAGCGAAGGCCAAGAAATGCAAGCCTTTCAAGGTTTCCGGCAAGCGCTCATAGTCACGCGCGAGTCGGCGGAAACGGGCGACCTAGCCGAAGGAGCGTTTGACTACCCAGCGGCGCGGCAGAAGCACAAAGCCGCGTTTGACGTCGGGCAGCTTGACGACTTCCAGGCGCATGGCGTGAGCGGCGGCCTGCTGAGCGGCCTCATCGCCTGTGTAACCCTGGTCAACGAACGCCACTTCCACTGTTTGCCCGGTGGCGTCTTGGACCGCCTGGGCCAACTGCTCGACGTGGGCGCGGTCCTGCTCATCGGCGGCGGTGACGTGCAACGCCAGCAAATGGCCCAAGGTGTCCACCGCCATATGGGTCTTGCTGCCTTTGCATCGTTTGGCCCCGTCATAGCCGGCGCGTTCCCCACTTTCGGGACTGGATTGCAGCGTCCGGCTGTCGAAAATGGCGGCACCCGGTTGCTCGGCGCGTCCCGCGGCCAGTCGCAGCAGCGCCCGCAGGTCATGCACCATCGCCTCAAACACGCCCGCTTTCAGCCAGCGCTGCGTCTGCTGGTACACCGTGTGCCACGGAGGCAAGTCGTTCGGTATCATGCGCCACGAAATCCCACCTCGTACTACATAGCGCAAGCCATTGAAAATCTCGCGCAAGGGGTGGTCGCGTTGCGGCGCATTTTCTGTCATCAACGTCAAATACGGGGCCACAAACGCCCATTCTTCATCGCTTACATCTGTGGGGTATGCTTTTCGTTCGCTCATACCCCAATTGTACTCATGCACTTTTCAAAAGTGCATAACACGCTCTAGCAAATTGGCTAATGTGCCTCAGAATCCATCTACCCACAACAATTGTACGACTTATCCCCTGGCCTCACCATCATGCCTAAAGACCACCGAATCGATGGCATCATCCTGCTCGGGTCATCGGATTCGTCAGTCCGATGCGTCGCCTTGTCCTGGAGCGTTTCGGCTTCGCGAAAATCGCGACGGCGATGGTTTAGGTCTGGCACACCTAAGCGTGAGGGTCGAGGTCGTTCCCACACTGGCAAAAAGGGATAGGCTCTTTGAGCAAGTCAACATCAATTTACAGCACACTACTCATATCCAGGACACATGAAATTGCACTCGTATAATATAATATGTCCAAGTCCTCAGCGGACGGTTCCAAACCCGAGGATTAGGACCGGAAGAACCGCAAATGCCTATTTCCATAAGTGAGTATATCGGTGTTGACTGGGAAACGTTCGCCAAAACCGGCGCGTTCGATGCCGTCCTCGACGTAGACTCCAAGTTATTCATTGACCCGCAACTATTAAAGCATTCAGAAGCGCCAGAACTGCAGGATTCTTATACAACACTCTCTCAACGCTTCGCTGAAATAATGAAACTTCTCTCGCATTCTAAGCGATATGGTGACAGTTTTTGGCGGCAAGCGTGGCGATTGTTCCCCTCTCGTGAGGTTAAGGGCCTATGCATCGGCTATTCTGCCAGCGGGACTTCCGGAACTGGTATAGGAAAGCGATTAAGAGGTCAAATACTATCGACAGCGAAGGAAATCGTGGATGCAGGAGTCCAGGACCCCGAGATATTCGAACTCATGGGGCTACTTGAAGAAGGAATCGGAGCCGACCGTATCAGCGATATGGTTGCCAGTATGATTATCGACGACCTGCTTGCCTATTCACGACGAGTTTTCGCTGAACTAAGTGTCACCCGAGGTGAGTGGACGTTTCGCGACCGCGTCTACACTATCCCGATTAACCCTTTCAACCGCCATCCCGTTATTCTTGTGCCCAAGGATATTCTCCGCGATTTGCCCATTGCGAATAGTTGGAGTGATGTTGATATCGTGGCCCGCTATAATGCGCAACTCAGGCACAAGGTAAATGCGATTATTGGCGAATCGTGGAAGGAAGCAGTCAGAGTTCAAAAGCGTGTGTTACGCGAGACACTAATCCGCGAGCCGGATTTGATGCATGAACTCGTTGAGCTATACAAAAGCAAACCCGCAACCCGGTACGATTTTGAGAATGACCCGGCAGGCCTCATCATCTGGTACCGCGCGTCGAAACAGTTTACCGAGAACTACCCACTTGAACTAGCCTTACCGCACTGGCCGACGGCTGAGGCTGTTTTGGAAGTCGTCATGATTATATGCAACAGATTTAAGGGCCTGGTGGAAGATAATGGACTGCACAGACTCCTTTACGAAAGACAAGGCGGAAATCCCAAGAACGAAGAAGCCGCCCAGCTGCTATTTTTCGGGATAGCTGACGCGTACTGCGCAGCCAATAATCTAGATTTGAGTCGAGAACCTAATGCCGGGAGAGGTCCTGTTGACTTCAAAATAAGCTCAGGTTACGGAGGCCGGGTGCTTGTCGAAACCAAATTGACGACAAATACACGGCTTTTGCATGGTTTTGAGACCCAGCTGGAAGAATACCAGAAGGCCGAGAAGACTCGATACTCCGTCTATCTAATCATTGATGTTGACAGAGGGTCACGAAAACGCATCAGGGAACTCAACGAACTTGTTTTGCGCCAAGTTGCCGGTAGCCGCATTCCTGAGATTGTTTTTGTCAATGGACGATGGAAGGCCTCAGCCAGCCGCTATGCGCTTGATTGATTCCATTTGAAAAATCAGGTAGTGGGAGATGTTATGCCTCTGAGAGCAGCTATTGACGGCGAGCAGGTTGTTGCTCCTCTTCTTAGCGATGACGAATGGTTTGAACTGCGACAAGCCGTGAGGGCCGGTAAGAAATCAGTTGTTATGCCTTGCTGTAACGGTCCCGGTCATCTGCGCATGAGTAAGCTGGGCCTGAAACACTTTGCTCACAATCGTGGCAGTCAACGTACTGACGGTTGTGACCGCCACGAAACCCAGGAACACCTGCTCGCCAAAGCCGAAATCGCAATCGCATGTAAGGCTGCGAGCTATGACCCTATCACTGAAGCGTCTGGCCCCGACTGGAGAGCAGATATCCTGGCGACCAAAGGGAATATCAAGATTGCATTCGAGGTGCAGTGGAGTTCTCAAACCCTGGATGAAACACTTGCAAGGCAGCAACGGTATAAAGAGGCGGGGATACGATGCTGCTGGCTGTTTCGGAAACCGCCGCCCCAACTCCAGGACGCGAACCGCGACTTGCCACTCTTCCCCGTTCGCCAAGATGAGAATGGGAACTTCCTGGTATCTCTGCTTCCCCCAGCGTTCTGGAAATACCCATCCATAGTTCCACCAAAGGAGATGCTCCTACAGGAATTCATTGCTGCCTTATTGCAGGGCCGCATCAAATTCCGAGAAAGACTGGTGACAAGACAAGAGCTGCAAGTCCGCGTTGTTTTTGTCGATATGCCTTGCTGGAAGTGCGGCGCGGAGGCCCACATTTACTATGTTTCCAAGGGATTTGTCGCATCCTGTGGTCTGCCCGTACCGGCTGACCAGGGCAACTTATGGAACGACAGTAAATTGATATTCCACCCATTAATAGTGAAAGCGGTCCAGACATTCCTGAAGACTCAGGCAGGCAGACACGTCAAGCTGGGAGCCATCAAACCGCGCTTCAGTAAAACCGTAGGCACACAGTATATGTCATTCGGATGCCCGCAATGTGACGTCATATTTGGAGATTTCTTTGTAATGGAAGCCGTTCTCGAAGCGGCATATCATGAAGACCAAGCACCGGCAATCTTAGAAACTACACTCACTTTTCCGGAGACATTCAGTAATCCAACCCCTCACTGGTGCCATGCTCCTGGCGGCGACTTTTGTGAGGGCTGACCCATCTTCTGAGCGCTATTCTTGTCGTTCCTCAGTAGTATAATACGGCCAGGACACGCGTGTCCCAACAAAAACACCGGAGGATACCCCCCCGGTGTTCACTTTCGACTTGTTTCTAGGCGGGCGTCACACGATTTCAACATCCAGGTCGCCGCAGATGTTGGTGAACAGAAGCCGGAAGATGGGCTGCGGCTCGATGGATAGAATGCGCTGCTGCTCCAGGTCGATGTACATGGCCTTGAGTAGAATCCGCGTGATTTCCCGCTGCTCAGCCAGTGTCGCGGCGTCCCACAGCGTGCCCAGGTTTTCCAAGTACTCGCCGGCTCTGACCAGGTGCGGGCTGTTGGGTAAGACGAGCGATGCCAGGCGGGATTGGAGCGCCGTCCGGATGGCGTCATATTCAGCATCATCGGCCAGACCGTCCACATATGCTCGCTTCAGACGGCGCAGTTTCTCTTGAATCGCCGCGCGTTCACGGAGAATCGCCTCACGCTCGTTGGCATCCCCCGCCAGGTCCTCAATACGCTGCTTCCAGTCCGGCGGCAGCACAATCCGCGACACAATCTCGCCCCACATGCCTTCCAGCTTGTCCGCGCGCAGCGAGATGGTCGGCACTGAACACTCGTAACCACGCCATTCCGCGGTGTGCCGCATATACCGCCACTGCCCCTGACTCTGGGTGGCATAGCAGCGCAGCGTCAGCTTGCAGATATGGCAGCGTGCGATCCCTGCCAGGATATACACCTTGCGGGTCGTGCCCAGCGAGCGAGACTGCGCCCGCCGTCCGGCGCGTACTTCCTGGCAC
>JAFGKO010000281.1 GCA_016928525.1 Anaerolineales bacterium
AATCTCGTTTTCTTCATCGGAATCTCCTTGCTTATTTTGCCAGAAGATTCCACTTCCGACTGGTACTATTTTAGGGGAGGGTTACCCCTGGCCTGTAATAGCCTTCGAACGGATGAATATTATCAATAGCAAAGCGGTTTTTCTTCAGCATATTCATAAATCGCTATCTGCCCTGCTTCCATGTGCGACCGCTTCCGGCGAATCAAAATTTTCTACTTCAATTGCCCAGGCGGAATTTTTAGGTTCAGCCTCTAGTTCATCCAAGGAACCTATCCCGGCAAATTTCCATTCCGAATCGCTAGCGCGTAATATTGAGGCATAATGCGTCACCGATGGGTGTTTTGAGCGATATTCAGCCAAATTTGATGCATAACCAGGTGATAGGCGCGGCACAATATATTCATTAAACGCTTCCTCGGTTAAAGGCTTGATCTCCAATCTATTCCCGAATTTTTGCCCACCCTCAGCATTTCTATTCCATTGATAACGTTTGACGACGCCATTCATATCCATATCTTTATTATAAGATAGTTTGGAACATGCATTCCTTCACAAACGTGAAAATTGGCTGCATTTCGGCTATCTACAGTTCTCCTGGGGATGATCTGGAATACAAGAACATCTCCGATGGACAGGGAAATGGATATCGTTGATTCTCTAACAGAAATGCCTGATGATTTCTTGCCGTGAAGAGAGAGGGCGGTGGCAAAGTTGGGGGATTTGGCTGACCGAAATTGGGTAAGGAATTTTCATAATTAGACTCCCTGGCTCTAATTTTCAAAACTGTTATCCCTGTTTTCAATTCTGTTATCACCACTGGCGCGTCTTCCTGCTATACTCCCCAGCGGGCAAGGACGCCTCAACCCATACCATAGTCCACATTGCAGGAGGTACACGCTACGAACCGATGCCCCCATTCTCCTACCTGATAACATCACACCCATTTCTGGCGGGCAAAGCCTCGCGAGAAAAATCCACTCTAGGAGTTTAGAATGGCTCAATTAATACAGGCTCTCGCAGCCTTGTGTCCCAAAATCGAACTGGGAACGCCGGCAGACGCCAAGCGCTTCCTGGAACTGATCACCCAGCGCACCACGCTCTCGAGCGGCGTGGTCAAGAACGTGCAGGAAAGCGAAGTGGAAACGCTGATCGGCTTGCTGAAAGAAGGACGCTCCGTCTATACAGGCACCGCGATCTTCAGGCCCACCATCGACCTGAACGGGAATATCAGCGTGAGCGTGCGCGTGGACAAGCGCATCCTCTCGGCGCTCAATGCCACGGACGGCTTTGCGGGCAAGGTCGCTAACAGCGCCAATATCGGCAAGACCAGCCAGGAGATCGCCGCCCTGTGGAATGAAGAGCATAGTGAGGATCCGATCCCGCTGCAGTAGCTCACCCCGTCCCTGCCCAACCCAAAGGCGGCTCGATCGATAGGTCAGCCGCTTTTTTCATAGGGTGTGTATAGAGTATCTTTTCAGGGGGTTCAGTGTTTCTGCATCCGAGCGATGTAATATAAAATTTGCCACAAAGAATTCATAATAAAGTAGCTTGATACCGACCGTTTCTCATTATTGGTGCAGGAGGATCTTGATATGCCAGAAAACAGGCAGAAGACGAAGGTAGCCGTACTGGGGGGAGGTGTGGGGTCGATGGTGGCGGCTTTCGAGCTGACCAGCAGCCCCGAGTTGCGCGAGAAATATGAAGTCACAGTCTATCAAATGGGTTGGCGGCTGGGGGGAAAGGGCGCCAGCGGGCGCAACATGGAACGCCAGGGGCGGATCGAGGAACACGGCCTGCACGTCTGGTTCGGATTTTACGAAAATGCTTTCAACTGTATACAGCGTTGTTACGGGGAGCTCGGTCGCGCGCCCGGGACGCCGTTGGCTACCTGGAAGGATGCCTTCAAGCCAAACGGCGCATTTGTTTTAAACGAATGGTACAAAGATCAATGGGTGGACTGGGCGGTGGAGTTCCCGCCTAATTTTTCGACGCCCGGCGACGGCACGCTCTTCCCCACCTTCTGGGACATCGCGGCTGAATTCCTGGGTTGGATTTGGGAGATATTCCACGATGCTACCTACGAAAAGGATCCTTTTGTGCCATCCAGCGGAAGTACACTGCCGTGGTGGAAGCGCTTGTTAGATGCGGTATTTGGGACAATAGGATTCAAAGTTACTCCGAAACCCTCGTCGACCTGGGAGAAACCGGGCTGGTGGGACAAGCTGGTGGAAGAATTGGAAGCGGATGTCTCTCAAGTACGGCGCTACGAAGAACTCAAGCTGCTCGCCCTGGCGCGCCACATGGCGCAGGCGCATAGCAAAACTGACGGGGTGAACGCGACCGAAGAGCATCATTCCATGTTCTGTGAGATGCTCACCGAATTCAAAACATGGCTGTGGGAGGCCTGGGTGGAACCGCACATGGACCACCAGGCGCTGCGCGAACTTTTCGTGATTTTCGACACGGGCACGACCATGCTGTGCGGCATCCACGAAGATGGCATCCTGGAAAATGGCTTTGCTTCAGTGGATGGCAAGGAACTGCTGCAGTGGCTGCGCGAGCACGGGGCCAGGGAATATCCAACCCTGACTTTACCCAGCAACCCGGTCTTGAAAGCCATGTACGATGTGGCCTTTGCCTTCGAAGGCGGCGACACCAGCAAGCCGAATATCGCGGCAGGGACGGCGCTATCCGGCGCGCTGAGGATGGTGATGACCTATAAGGGGGCCATGTACTGGAAGATGCAGGCGGGCATGGGGGATACGATTTTCTCCCCGTTCTATGAAGTCCTGGGGAGGCGCGGGGTGCGGTTCAAGTTCTTCCACTGCGTGGACCAGCTGGTCGTGAGTCCCGCTGCGCAGGAAATCTCGGAGATCAGGGTGATCCCGCAGGTAAAGCTCACCGTCGGGGAGTACGATCCGCTGATCCTTGTCCGCGACCTGCCTTGCTGGCCCAGCGAACCTTTGTGGGAGCAACTCCAGGATGGAGAACAATTGAAGGCGAGGGGGATAAATTTCGAAGAGGATTACAACCCCCTGGACACAGCGCCGGTCACGCTCAAGAAAGGACAGGATTTCGATCTGGTCGTCCTGGGAATATCGCTTGGAGCGTTACCTTACATTTGCCGTGACCTCATCAAACAAAATGTAGCCTGGAAGAATATGACGGAATATGTCAGGACCGTACGCACGCAGGCCTTCCAGGTTTGGGTGGACAAAACGCTACATGAGGGCCTGGGTTGGGAATTCAACCCGCAAGCGATCATGGGGAGCTACGTCGAGCCGCTCGATACGGTCTGTAACATGGACCAGTTGCTGGATAAAGAGAACTGGCCCGCAAACTATGGCCTGGGCAACATTACCTATGTCTGCGGCGTGATGAAAGAGATACCCGGTGAAACCTTCGAGCAGGCCATGGCGCGCGTGAAAACCAACGGGATGAATTTTATGAACGACCACACCGGTCATATGTGGCCGAGAGTGGTACGGCCCGGAGGCCGGGGCAAGCCGGAATTCGAGTGGAATGTGTTGATCGACCCGCAGGACCGCAGCGGGGAGGCGCGCTTCGATGCGCAGTTCTGGCGCGCGAATTATGTGCCCAGCGAGCGTTACGTCCAGTCTGTGGCGGGCAGCACCCAATACCGCCTGCGCGCGGATGGTTCCGGCTACGCCAACCTATATTTGACCGGTGATTGGCTGTTGAACGGGTTCAATGTGGGTCACGTCGAATCCGCGGTGGCATCGGGTATGCAGGCCTCGCGCGCCATTTGCGGGCTTCCGAAGGATATCCCTGGTGAGAAAGATCCCTGGCTCTAGGAGGGCAAAATGACAAATTCTACTTCCAAGACTAAGATCGCCATTTTAGGCGGGGGCATGGGCGCCATTTCCGCCGCGTTCTGTCTGACCGACACGCCGGAGCTTGCCAGCCAGTACGACATCACGATCTACCAACTGGGCTGGCGCATCGGCGGCAAGGGCGCGAGCGGGCGCAACCAGGAACGCCAGCGTCGCAACGAGGAACACGGCCTGCACCTGTGGTTCGGCCTGTATGAAAACGCATTCTGGGCCATGCGCAAGTGCTACCAGGAGTTGGGCCGCCCACCGGGGGCCCCGCTCGCCACCTGGGAGGAGGCTTTCAAGCCGGGTAGCAGTTTCGTCTTCTTCGAACGCTATAAGGATCGTGAAGTGGACTGGCCGATCACCTTCCCGGCCAATTTTTCGAAACCCGGCGACGGCACGTTATTGCCAACCTTCTGGGATATGGCCGATGAGTTCGTCCAGTGGGTCTGGAAGGTTTTCAAGGGCATTCTGGATTCACGTCCCGAAGTGATCGCCGCGCCGAAAAAACCCGAACTGAAGCATGCCGACCGCCCGGAATGGTGGGACGATCTTGAGAAGGAAGTGGGTGCGAAGTGGACCGCGCTCGAAAGGGAACGCTTTGTCCTGAAGACGCTCTCGCTCAGCCGGCAACTGTCCCAGGCCAGACGGAGGAACCCGGCCCAATTCGCCTCCCCGGAACACCACTCCTATCTTTGTAGCATGTTGAGCGACTTCAAAGCCTGGCTTTGGGAGCATGTCATCGAGCCTCATATCGATGACGATGAATTACGGGCGTTATTCATCATCTTCGATACCGGCAGCGCCATCTTATGCGGCATCATCGAGGATGAATTGCTGACCAAAGGGTTTAGCAGCGTGGACGACCAGGAATTCTCCGACTGGTTGTTGAAACACGGTGCGCGCGAAGAACCGACGATCAAGAGCGGCCCGCCTGTGCAGGCCGCCTACGACCTGGTCTTCGGCTACGAAGACGGAGACCTGTCCAAACCAAACTTCGCGGCGGGGACGGCAGTCAACGTCATCCTGCGTCTGATCTTTACCTACAAAGGAGCCATGTCATGGCAGATGCAGGCTGGGATGGGGGACACTGTTTTCGTTCCTTTCTATCAGGTATTGAAATGGCGCGGGGTGAAATTCGAGTTCTTCCACGCGGTCACCAGTCTGAATGCAGACCACGATACAAAAGAAATTACGAGCATCGAGGTCGTCCCGCAGGTGCAACTGACGGTGGATGAATATGACCCGTTGATCCTGGTGAAGGGCTTGCCCTGTTTCCCCAGCCAGCCGCAATGGTACGAACTGGAAGACGGCGCGGAACTTCAAGCAAGGGGGATCAACTTCGAATATGAGTTCAATCCACTGGGCGTCGCGCCCATCCTGCTGCAAAAGGGACAGGATTTCGACCAGGTCATCCTGGGCATCTCGATTGCCGGCCTGCCGGCCATCTGCAACGACATCATCCATCACAACGATAACTGGCAGGATATGGTTACCAATGTCAAGACGGTCATGACACAGGCCTTCCAATTGTGGGTCAACAAAGACCTGAAAAAAGGCTTGGGTTGGCGTCACGACCCTAGTGCGCTGGGTGTCACCTATATCGAGCCTTTGAGCACGGTCTGGAGCGAGCAGCAGTTGATCGAGCGCGAGAACTGGCCGGATGAATATGACCTGAAAACGATCGCATACTGGTGCGGCGTCATCCAGGATGAACCGGGCGACACGCAGGAGAAGGTGACCGCGCGTGCGAAAGCCCAGGCGCTCGAATTCCTCAAAACAGAAATCCAGCACCTGTGGCCCAAGGGCACGCAAAATCCCAATTCTCCCATCTTGAATTGGGAAGTGCTGATAGACCCGCTGGGGCGCGAAGGTGAGGCGCGCTTCGATGCGCAGTATTGGCGCGGCAACTTCCAGCCCAGCGAACGTTATGTTTTGTCGGTTGCGGGAAGCACAAAATTTCGCCTGCGCACGGACCAGTCGGGATACCACAACCTGTTCCTGGTCGGCGATTGGGTGCGCACCGGCTTCGACGCGGGTTGTATCGAAGCGGCTACCATGTCTGGCATGCAGGCCTCGCGCGCCATCTGTGGGTATCCCAAGATGGTCGTCGGCGAAAAAGATCCCTGGATTTAAGAAACAACCCTTGCGAAGGTTTCCCGTAAGTGAACGTTGCCTTCAAGGAACAACCTTCGCAAGGGTTTCGTTCTTTTTTTGAGAAAGTATAGTTAATTAATAACCACTTTCATTATGTCATTCTCCCGAAGGACACCGGGACGGTGTGAGCGACTGAAAGGAGCAAAGAATCTCGGTTTTGTAAATCGATTTGCTCTGTAGTCTGAGATTCTTCGTCGCCGCTCCGCGGCTCCTCAGAATGACATCCCTCGAGTTACTGATCTTTGAAAAATGATTGTCTCAAGAATCACCCATTTTTACGGCTATTTTGGACGGAAATTGAGACATAGTTTTTTCAATACTCAGTAGGAGTATATAATGGCAAACCCAGTTCTCCCCAAATACGTCGACTACGGTGGTCTCACGACCGTTCCGTCCCCATTCCAAAGCATCGGGACAACACTGTACGCCTTCATCCTCGAAGCGGACCTGGAAAAGCTGCGCGCGTTTTGCAGGCAGGTCTTTGCCGATCCCTCTCATGGACAGGCTGAATATGTGCCGCTCAGCCGTTTTGTGATGATGACGGTCGGCAATATCGAGAAGATCGTTCCTGCGGCCCCCTACGACCAGATCGGATATAGTTCCGAGGGACAGGTCGCTTTCTGGATCTTCACGGCCGCCGTCAAACGCTTGGGGAACGTGATGATCGCCGAACGCCCGGCGGTTTTTGTTCCTTATATCTTTGTCCACAATGCATTTTCCTTCGCTTGCGGGCGTGAAGTGGAAGGCTACCCCAAGAGCTGGGGCTGGTTCGATTTCCCCGAGGCAGCCAATCATCAGACGCCCCCTCCGCCTCTTGACAATTTCACCCTGGATACCTGGGGGTTGAAAGAATACAAGCCCTCGGCAAAAGTCGAGCGTACGCGCCTGCTGGAGATCGCCCGTGGCGATCCCGTCCCTGGCGAACTGCGGCATACCTCCTGGGGTACGCTCGGAGAAGCCTTCGAAGATCTGAAAAGCCTGATCTTTGATACAGATGATAATGGAACGATCCTATTGCCGGGTTTGCAAATGGCCGAAAACCTATTCGAGGACCTGATGAAACACCAGTTGCCGGAGGTGTTCATGAAGCAATACCGCGACGTGCGCGATGCTACAGATGCCTGCTACCAGGCCATCGTCGAGGTTCCGAACGTGGTGAAGAAATTCGCCGGGTTGCCGCTATCCGATAAATACAATCTTAAATTAGAAAAAGTTGCCAGCCACCCAATTACTCAGCAACTGGGCTTGCAGAGTCAGGAATCCGCGTTCAGTTTCTGGCTCAAAATGGACTTTGTCGTCGAGGATGGGAAAGTCATCTGGCAGGCGCCGACCGGGTCCGCGCCCGGCTGCCTGCCCGGGCTGCTGGGAAGGTTGTTTGGCGGATCAGTTTAGGAATAGATATTAGTCCGCGCGTGGCGTAGTGGGTCGTGGCGCTCAAGTTGGTGGGGGAATAACCAACAACACTGCTTTTGCGGACTCCAGCTGCGAATACACCGGAATGATCGCCGGAATGCCCGTGATTTCCAGCACATGTTGTACCTCGGGAACTGGCTTCACAAGCGCCATCCTCCCGCCCCGGCTTGCGATCGCTTTGGCGGTCAGCGTCAGCAGACGAACGCCGATGGAGGCCAGGAAATCCACCTCGGACAAATCTACAATCACGCGGACTTTGTCTCCCGCGCAATAACCTGCAAAGTGCATGGCGATGTCTCAGTTATGAAAAGGGAGTATCATTGCGGGTTGTATCTCATTATTGGCATAGAAAAAGGAGACACCCCTATGTTCAAATCCAAACGTAGGCCGATCGTGACCCCACAGTCGGAGCATCTGAAACTGGTTGGCACCCTGGCAATGTTATGGGGCAATGATGATTTTGATTCACCTCCTATCGAACGCACGTCCATGATCGCGGGCATGGGCCTGCACGACCGCGGCTATGGATATCTGGATAATAACCCCATCGGCGGGATGGACGATTCCATATGGTTCGAGATCGCGCGCCGCGGTTTTTATATGCCCTGCTCGGATACTGTCGCAGATACCATTGTAAAGTATCACATCCGGCGGTTGGCGGAACACGGTGATTCCACAGGGCGAAAAGCGCTGGCGGCCGAATTTTCAGCGGCTATTGACGAGCAACTCAAGGGACACAACCTCTCCAAAGAACTCTTCGACCGTATGGACCGCATTACGGACTTGTGCGACAACCTGTCTCTCAAATTTTGCTTCGACGTGCCTGCTTCTGGGGCGATCCCGATTTTTCCGCGGAACGGTGAGGATAGAGAAGTTATTGTCAAATATCATGTGGAAGATGGCCTAATCAACGCCGACCCCTGGCCATTTTCGGTGGATCGTTACGAGGGTTATCTTGTTGCGTATAAATCGGAAGGTTACTCCGAGCAGCTCGACCCTGTCATTTTGCCTTACCTGCTCAAGAAAAAATAATATTTCCTCTTGAGCGTTTACCCTAATATTTCACCGCCGAGACACGGAGACACAGAGCTTCTATTCTCTATGCCTCCGTATCTTCGTGGGTTATATTCAAGAAAGAGTCATCAAACAGACTGCAGCACCCTCTCCGCGCACTCCATCCCGGTGTACAATGCCCCGCCGGTGCTCGGCCCGGCGAAATAATCGCCGCAGAAATAGACTGGCCCTTCCTGTGGATCTTCCCAGAAACGCGCCAATGCATCCAGGTAACCCGGGCGGAATGCCGGCAGCTTGTCACGCCATTTGAAGATGCGGTGCGCGCGGAAGGTTCCCTTCAGCGCCGGGAAGATGGCGCTCATGACTTCCTGTGCCTGCGCCGCCAATTCGTCCGGGTCTTGCGCCATGTCGAAGGTATACACGCTGGGATCGGTCAACATCAGCCAGCGGCCATCCACATGACGCTCGAAAGCAATGCTGTTGATCGGCTGTTTGGTCGAACGCGGCACAAACGTGCTCCTGACCTGAGGCCGGTAATCCGTCTCCGCGATGTGGTAGTGCATCGCCCCCGTGCTGTAAGCGACTTTAGGGAAGAATGCCTGCCATGCAGGTCGCGGGTCTTCGAACAGGGGCAGGGCATGGTTCCCTTGAACGGCGACCACCAATCGGTCCGCGCTGACCGTTTTCGACTGGCCGCCCACGCTATAGCGGACATCCACGCCGCTTCTGTCTGACTTCAATTTGATCCCCTTAACCTGGGCCGTCAGCTCGACTTCGACCTGTTCCGCCAACTTCTTCGGCAGCATCCCGATCCCGCCCCGGAACGTGACCGAGTCCGCGTTCAGGTAACTCATCATCATTGCCAGGAAGGCCTTGCGCGAAACATCGCCGCCTTTGTAGGCGCACATGGTCTCGAACATGGGAATGGCCCAATATTCGAACATTTCCTCGCTAATATGTTCTTTGAAGAATTGCTCGAAAGTCTCGTCCACGTCCGGTATGGCGGCGCTTTCCAGGTGGTAGCCGCTCGTCATTTTTCCCAGTCGCAGGAAATGCGGCAAGAGTTTGAACATCGCCAAGCGGGCCTTGAGCGATACGCCGCTCCAACCTAAATAGGAAGGGATGGAGAGAAAGTTAGCTGAGTGCAGTTTGCCGTCCCGGTAGATCGTGATCGTCAATCCTTCATCCGATTTGACCATTTGGTCGCTCAATCCCACCTCATCGACCATGTTCAACAGCGACTTGTCGGCGGTGGTAACGAACTTGGCCCCGATATCCACCAGGAAACCTTCCCACTCGACATTGGCCATGCGCCCGCCAATGTAATTGTTCATGTCTAGCACCAGAACGTCGTGCCCCGCTTTTTTGATCTGGTACGCGGCGGTCAGGCCGGCGATCCCGGCGCCAATGACAATGGTTGCTGCTTTGGTCATGAATGTGCTCCACGGAGGGTAATTTGATGCTCGTTGGTCATTATCGTTCCAAATCTCCAACTTGTCAAACCCTTGCTATTTGAGCTCGAAATTCAAGCTTGGTCATTAAATTTTATGCATGTTATGTGCTAATTTTTCCATTTTATATACGATTGGTTTGATGGTTTATACCTTCACTGGTACAATTTCAACAGGCGATTAATAAAAGGAGACTAACATGGGAAATGCGATTGGTCCTGACGTAAGTTTTTATCAAGACGAGCCGACGACCCCGGAACAGATCGACTTTGTCAAAATGAAGCAATCCGCGGATTTTGTCATCATCCGCGCCGGGCAAAACCTTTGGCCTGATTCCGATTTCAAGTATAACTGGGCTGAGGCCAAAAAGGCCGGGCTGCCCCGTGGCACCTACTGGTTCTACGATAGCCGCGCAGATCCCAAGCGCCAGGCCGAGTTGTGGGTCGAGCTAATGGACGGCGATTTTGGGGAGTTGCCCTTGTTTGCCGACTTCGAGGAAGCCTACGGCGGTCAATACCAGGGCTGGCGCAAATGGTATGACTTCCTGGAACGGCTGAAAGAACTGGTCGACGAGAAAGAAATTGCCATCTATACCGCTTATTATTACTGGCGTGATAACGCGCCCAATGCGACCACTGAGGCCCAAAGTCTGGAGTATTTCCGCCAGTATCCGTTGTGGATCGCCAATTACGGCGTGGCGGAGCCTACTATCCCCAAACCCTGGGAGCCTCGGGGATGGACCTTCTGGCAGTTCACAGAAGTCGGGGACGGTGAACTCTATGGCGTGGAGAGCAAAGGCATCGACTTGAATTACTTCAATGGCGATGCTGAGGCATTCCGCCAGCGATTTGGGATCACTGAGCCCGGTGAACCGCCTCCTGGCGGGCAGGAGGGTGATAAGTATAAGATTGACTTGAGTGTGCGCGAAGGAGCCGGAGAAGACGAGGCAGTGGTCGGTACGTTGCAGCAAGATGAGGAGATAGAAGTCCTCAGCACATCTGATGATGGGAACTGGATGCAGGTCGAACGGACGGATGGAACGACCGGCTGGATTTACAAAACCCACCTGATCAAAGTCGAGAGCACTGAACCACCCGATAACGGCGAACCGCCTGACGTCGATGTCAAATGGTACAAAGTCACAGCCACAGCCTTGAATGTGCGTGAAGGCCCTAGCACGAGCTATGACGATATTGGAAGTTTGCAACAGGGTGAAGTAGTCAAGGCGCTTGACTATGCGGTTGCCAACAGTTGGATCAAAATCTATCGCCCCTCAGACGGCCTGACTGGCTGGAGCTATGCCGCTTATCTGGAAGAGACAACTGCGCCGCCCGATACCGGGGAACCACCTGACACCGGAGAGCCGCCGGACACGGGCGAGCCGCCTGGCGAGGTCGAATGGTATCGCGTCACTGCCTCCGCCTTGAATGTCCGAGAGAGTCCTAATACGAGCGCGAATAAAATTGGCTCTTTACCATTTGGCGCAGTTGTAAAGGCACTTGAAAAGAATGCTGACGGTAGCTGGATAAAGATTTACCGCGAATCGGACGGATTGACCGGCTGGTGCTTTGCCAGTTACCTGGAACTGACGGATGCTCCCACCACCCCTCCTGATGGCGGTGAGCCACCTCCGCCTGTAACTACTCCCAGAAACTGGTACCAAGTCAAACCCACGACATTGAACGTTCGCAGCGGGCCAAGTACTTCTGACGATAAACTTGGTACTTTAAATCAAGGTGAAATCGTGGTTGCCATCGAAGCCAACGATGATAAAAGCTGGGTGAGAGTCCAGCGCTTCGACGGTCTGGCGGGCTGGTGTGCCGTTGCTTACTTGAACGATTTGGGCACAACAGCGCCCGAACAGTTGACACAGAAGGTTTTCAGCGGCGTTACCTATTTTCGCAAGGAGATACAAACGCCGCGCAAGATGGTTGCGCATGTGTTGGCGATAGACACGCGCGCCACTGGGCTCAAATGCCTGGTCACGCCGCCCAGCCACGCTAGCGGATTGGTCTGTTCGCGCAAGACGTCCAAGTTCTTGGAGGAGTTTGGCCTTCAGTTTGCTGTCAATGGCGATGGGTTTTCGTACCTCGATCAGGACACCTATGATCCGGGGCAATACTGCCCCAACGGTGGCGAACCGGTCAAGGTCAATAGCTATGCGGCCTCCCGCGGCACAGTGTACTCTCAACAGTGGGCGGGAAGACCCATTATGTATCTGAACAAGAACAATGAAGTTACCTTCAACGTGCCAAAAGGTGCGGTCTACAATGCAGTTTCGGGCGACCGCATGCTGGTGGATAAAGGCAAACGTGTCGCAAACCTGGAGAGCCAGTCTGTCGAGCCGCGTACTGCGGCTGGCCTCAACCAGAACGGTCGCTGGCTATTCCTGGTGGTAATCGATGGCCGCCAGTCAGGCTATAGCGAAGGCGCTACCTTCCCGGACCTGGCCGATTTCCTGATTTCCCTGGGCGTTTACACCGGTCTCAACCTGGATGGCGGCGGTTCTTCTGCTATGGTCATCAAAGGGGCGCTGGGCGGACCGTTTGTTTTGAATTCGCCCATTGAAGGTAACATTCCCGGCAATGAATCGGCGGTAGCCAACCACCTGGGATTTTGGATCAGTTAATCACGAGTAAAGACAAATCAAAAAACTCGGAGGCCGCCTCCGAGTTTTTTGATTTGAATTGTGAGCGAGAACCCTGTCACCTATGCTTTTCGAGGTAATCACTATATCCGCCTAAGTATCCTACCAATTCCCCGTCTTCGATCACCAGCAAGCGCCCCACAGTCCGGTCCAGGAAGTAGCGGTCGTGGGAAATGACCAGGGCAGTGCCGACGAAATCTTCCAATGCCTGCTCCAGCACTTCCGCCGAAGCGATGTCCAGGTTATTGGTTGGCTCGTCCAGTAGCAGGAAATTTGCGCCCGAGAGCACCAGCAGCGCCAGTTGTAGTCGACTACGTTCGCCGCCAGAGAGATCCCCGATCTTTTGCGATATTTGTTGGTATGTGAACAGATAGCGCAGTAAAAAGGCTGTCGCATTCGATTCACTCAGCCTGCCGGCATAGCGGACAGCCTCCAGCAGAGTCTGCTCGAAATCCAGAGTTTCATGTTCCTGGGAGTAATGCGCTATGGACACGCTTGGCCCAATTTTTATCTCGCCCTGGTCTGGCGTTTCCTGTCCCAAGACCATACGGATAAAGACCGATTTCCCTGAACCGTTTGGGCCGATCAAGCCTACCCGCTCCCCGTGCCAGATGGTTTCGTTGACTTCTTTTAAAATGCGCCTCTTACCAAATGATTTGGTGACACTCTCTAGCTCCAGTACCTTGTTCGATCCGCGCCAGCCGTTCAGTTTCAAGTCCATGCGGCGACGCTCGATGACGGGTTTATCGATCTTATCCATCTTATCCAGTCGCTTTTGCATCGACTTGGCCTTGGCCGCAAAATCTTCGTTGTCGTACACCTTGCCCCAAATCGCATAGCGCTTGATGGCAGCTTCCAGTCGACTGACCTCCTTTTGTTGGGCGCGGAATAGTTGTTCCTGGCGCGCGATATGGGCTTCTTTGTCCATTACATAGGACGAATAGTCACCCTCGAAGACCGTCAATTTGCCATCTTCCAGGTCGGCGATGTGTGTGACGACGGCATCCAGCAGGTAGCGGTCATGCGAGACGATGACGACGGTCCCTTCATATTCGCGGATTAGTTTCTCCAGAAAAATCTTCCCTGGCAAATCCAGATGGTTGTCGGGTTCATCCAACAGCAAGACATCCGGGCGGACCAGCAGCAGGCGCGCCAACCCGACCAGCTTTTTCTGCCCGCCGCTCAACACAGACAAGGGCTTGCTGAGGTCGTCCTCAGCCATTCCCAGCCCGGTGAGCAGTTCCCGCACGCGCTCCGGGTACCCCTCTCCGCCATAGGACTGGTATTCATCCAGCAAACGAGCTTGTTTGTCGAGCGCGTTTTGCAGCTTGCGCTCGTCGCTATAAACTTCGGGGTTGCCCAGGCTAGACTCAACCAGTTCGAGTTCAGCTTTGACTTCCGCTACGCGTGGGTTGCCTCCCAGTGCGGCCTCGAAGGCTGCCAGCGTAAGGTCAAGTTCGGGTTGTTGGGGCAGGTATCCGGTCCGGATTTGACGCGCGCGGGTCACCGTTCCGCCCAGTTCGGCGGAGTATTCGCCCAAGATGAGCTTGAACAGCGAAGACTTCCCGGCTCCGTTTGGGCCGATCAAGCCGATTTTTTGTCCGTCCTGGATTTCCCAATTCAGGTTTTCAAAAATATGTTTGGCACCCAAAACGAGCGTCACGTTGGAGAGTTGAATTTGGATCATGATGAATTCCGTTGTTTGATTTCAGTAGGGGCGACCCGTTGTGATTTTTTCAGAGCGATGATTTACTTTGGCAAGTCGCCCCTGCAGCCGAAAAAATAAAAACGCCGCAGGGAGGCCTGCGGCGCGAAAAATCGAAATTGAGGGACTACTTTCTGCGTACAGGCGCGATTCGAGGAGGCCCCTCGGCAATAAAGCCACGTACTCCGATGAATAGCGGGGATTTCCCGGCGCAGAAGTCGTAAATCATAGCGGCGATTATACCAGCGTTTATAAAAACATCACGGATAACTTTGTTGCAACCAATCCAGTGGATTGGCCTGCACACCGTTGACCCACACTTCCCAATGCTGGTGTGCGCCAGTAACACGTCCTGTGTCGCCAACCAGCCCAATCACTTGGCCTTGTTCCACCACTTGGCCAACCTGTACATTGATCTCTGACTGGTGCCAGAAGCCGCTGTAAATTCCCCAGCCATGATCGATGATGGTGGCGTTCCCACGCACGGTCCACAGCCCGGCAAATACAACTTTCCCTGCTGCTGGCGCGGTGATTTGTAAACCTTTACCGCCACAAAAATCCAACCCACTGTGGAACCCTTGGATCTCAGCATTACTGTCTACACCGTAATAGGTACGGCGCGTGCCGTATCTGGATGTGAAACAGTCGGGATAAGCAGATGGGTTTGAAAATACTCCATTCCAATATTTGGTAGGCGTGGCATCCGCCGTGAGCGCAAATAGTTGCTCTTCTTCTGGTTTAGTGACTGCCGGGTCAATTTTGCTGGATTCGACGTATAAGTCTTCCCTAGGATAATTTCCAGATGTGACTAAAACCATCTGCTCGAAGGATTGCTTGCTGCCATCCGGCAGGGCCGCTTCCAGGCGCAGGGGATAGGGACCGGGTTCCTGCATGGCGTGCACGCCTTGTAGCGCAACCTGGCTGCCATACCCCTGCGGGGCACTTTCTGTGTCTGGGAAAAAGTGAAGCTCATGATCCACTAACATGCCACTGACGGTTACGCCAGTGGGAACTTGCACTTGGATGACGGTTGTACCGCCTTGCTTGAGGGGCAGGGGACTGGCTTTTGCGTCCTTGAAGACGGCCGGCAAGCCGCTGGCTATTGCTTCAGAATCGCCGCTGATAGCATACAACACATCACCGGGCAACGCATCCCAGGTGCCGCTCAGTCCGTTAACCTGCGCCAGCGCCCAGGGATTGGTATTGCGCTTGACGGCCAACTCAAGCAGCGACTCACCATTGGCAGGTGTGATGCGTGCTGTCAACTGGTTCTCTCCCGTTTGCTGCGGTACGATCAGGCTGACGCCCACATATAACTCGGTCGGACTGACCAGCCGGTTGAGCTTTCGCAGTGTGGGTTCCCCAATTTGCGCGCGACGGCTTATACTGCGAAATGAGTCGCCGAACTGCACAAATTCGGTCACCAGCACACCGCTGATACCTTCCAGGCCGGGGATGACCAGTTCCTGCCCGGCGGAGAGCAGGTTGGGATCGCTGATGCCGTTGGCGTTCATCAAATCTGTTAAATCTACGTTGAAGCGTGAAGAGATCAATGACAGCGTATCGCCAGATTGCACGATATAAACCGGCCCTTCGGCTGTTTGTGCAGAAGCTGGGGAGACAGAAAAGGATATAACGATAAAAGCTACAAGTGCGATGAAACGTTTAAGCATCTTGAAATTCCACTTTATCACCGATTTGATAATCCTCCCAGCGGTCAGGATGGATCTCGAGTACATAACAGGCAGGTTGGGCTGACAGGTAAGCCGGTCGCCAGGACTTGGCGATGACTTTATCTACAACCGTCATATCTGTGTTGATCCAGACCACGTTCAGATCGAACGGGACAAACAGCATATGGATGGATGAGTCGATACGGCTGTCGCGTCGCCCCTGGACCAGGAGCAGGCCATCATCCGGTTCGAGGCGGTCACGAAAGGTCAGCCCGCGCAAACGGCATAGGAATGAATCGCAATACTTGACGCGTGCTGGCGACAAATCCGGCTGATTTAAGTTGCGTACGAATATGAAGCGAGACATCTTCTATAGTTACAAGAAAACGGGGCGACTTGCGCCGCCCCGTTGGTATTTTGTGTCGGTCAGGCTGCCGAGTTCTTTGCGCTGAGCACCTTTTCCACGCTGTTCAAAAGGTCCTGTGGGCTGAATGGTTTGGCGATGTAGTCGTCCACTTTGGCGATGTGCAGGCCGAGCACTTTATCGATGCTTTGCGCCTTGGCCGTGACGACGATGACCGGGATATCTTTGGTTTTTTCGTCAGCTTTCATTTGCTGGTATACTTCCCACCCGTCCATATCCGGCATCATCAGGTCGAGCAATACCAGATCGGGCGGTTGTTGGCGCACTTTTTCCAAACCCTCTTTGCCGCCCGCGGCGCCGACCACTTCAAATCCCCGGCGGCCCAAAATGAGACGGATCAGATCGATCATTTCTGGTTCGTCTTCGATGCACAAGATTTGTTTGGTATTTGTATCATTCATGAGGTGCCTGTCCTATTGGCAAGTTTACCACAAAGCGAGGCGATGTGAAAATCGTTACCTGGAATGTGAACGGATTGCGCGCAGCGCTGAAGAAAGATGCGCTCAGCGCGGCTCTTTCCTGGACCCCGGACCTGCTCTGCCTCCAGGAAATTAAAGCCCGCCCCGAGCAATTGACCGATGAGCAGCGTAACATCCCTGGCTACCAGATCGTCTGGAACCCGGGCGAACGTCCCGGATACAGCGGCGTGGCGACTCTCATGCGCGAAGAGGCGTTGGAAGTTGAACTCGGTATGAACGCGCCGCGATTCAACCTCGAAGGGCGCGTTATCCGCACCCGTCATACCGACTTCCTGCTCTATAACATTTACTTCCCCAATGGTCAGCGTGGCAAGGACCGCGTAGACTATAAGCTGGATTTTTACGCCCACCTGCTGGAAGCCTGCGATGCGTTACATGCGGCGGGTGAAAACGTCATAATCACAGGCGATTTTAATACTGCTCATATGCCTATTGACCTGAAAAATCCCAAAGAGAACGAGACGACTTCCGGCTTTTTGCCTGAAGAACGCGAATGGGTGGGTAAGTTCCTCGATCATGGTTTTGTGGATATTTACCGCAAGCTTTATCCGGAACGCGAGCAATATACCTGGTGGACATATCGTTTCAATGCCCGCCAGCGTGGGATTGGTTGGCGCATAGACTATTTTTTGGCTTCGGAGGCGCTTGCGCCGCGTGTAAAGGATGTTATTATCCATGATGATATACCGGGCTCGGACCATTGTCCGGTAGAAATGATCTTCGAATAACTCTGAAAGTGTCCAAAGCACCATTTTTGATTGTTTTTGACAGGAATATATAAGAAAATTGTTATAAGAATTAGCCGGCTCTACTCGTCAAGAGAGTAGATTGGTATAATCGTATCGGTATTGGAGGATAATTCTGTGAATTCGCGAAATCAATCGTTTCTCGTCTACTTCCTGCTCATTGTTGCCATTGCTGCTATGTTTTACATGGGTTTTCGGCAAGATGGCGATAGTCAGGAAGTATTGACAATTAATCAACTCGCTCAAGATATTCAAGCAGGGAAGGTTGGGAAAGTCACCGTTAAAAGTGATGATAAGCTGCAGGTTGTTTACCAGGAAGGGACGGAAAAACTAGCTCAGAAGGAAGCAGGAGCAACCTTGGTCGAACAACTTGTTAGCCTGGGTGTTACTCCTCAACAGCTCTCGCCAGAAAACAATGATTTCAAACTGGTGGTCGAGGCGCCTTCTTCCTGGGTAGGGATTCTCAGCAGCGTTGTGTATATCTTACCCATTTTGTTGATGGGCGGTGTGCTTTGGTTTATCTTCAGACAGGCGCAGGGCAGCAACAATCAAGCTATGGCTTTTGGAAAATCTCGCGCGCGTATGTTCAGCGGTGATCATCCCACTGTCACATTTTCAGATGTCGCTGGCGTAGAGGAAGCCAAGGAAGAATTGGCCGAGGTGGTTGAGTTCTTGCGTGAACCGCAAAAGTTCATCCAGCTTGGCGCGCGCATCCCGAAAGGTGTTTTGTTGGTTGGGCCTCCCGGCACGGGTAAAACCCTGCTGGCCAAGGCTGTCTCCGGCGAAGCGGGTGTCCCGTTCTTCTCGATCTCCGGCTCGGAGTTTGTGGAAATGTTCGTCGGTGTAGGCGCCAGCCGTGTACGTGACCTGTTCGATCAGGCCAAGCGCCATTCGCCCTGCATCGTCTTCGTGGACGAAATCGACGCGGTTGGCCGTCAGCGCGGCGCTGGTCTGGGTGGCTCACATGACGAGCGCGAGCAGACCTTGAACCAGATGCTGGTCGA
>JAFGKO010000282.1 GCA_016928525.1 Anaerolineales bacterium
ACACAAGAGTATTCCCAAGAACGTTCGGGAGGCCAAGATAATTTATGCGGCGGTGTTCGCTGGTATGCATACCACCTGGAACTCCACACAGGCCGAGGTAACCACAGACGGAAATGGTTCGAGCAAACCGCAACGGCGCCAGATTGCACGCGCGGATGCCGATCGGTTTCTGGCTAACGCGCTCACCTGCCAAGCATGGCGCGCAACAATCATTGAGGTTATTCACGCAGGATGCCAACCACCCCAAGGACTCCGCCCTCATCAACAGCGTTTCACGCGCAACACGCAGTTAGCTATCCTGCGTGAAGTGACCGCCAACTTCGGCAGTATTCTGTTTGCAATGAACATGTTGTTTGATGAACGCTATGATGGTCGGGGCATTGCACCGTGGCCAGAGACAGCTACTGCGCTGGCGAATTCTGTCTACAGTCTCGCCGCGGAGGGTTGGTCACTGACCGAGCAATCGTCAGTTGTTCAATTGGATCGATAAGCTCGAGGCTATATGAACATCGAGCGGCAGACTCCTTAAGCTGTCTATTCTGAGTCTGCAGCCTGGTCGGTAGATCGAATCTGCCAATCATGTCCCACTGTGTCTTCGCATCGAATATTGACACTGGCATAGGGTCAAGGGTTGGGCGCAATCCTTGATAATTGGTCATTCCAATTCGTTGGGTTTGCGTTCATTCGATTCGGACGTCAATTCCATCAGGAGACTTGGATCACGGGTCAGGTTCTTGGCAAGTATACGCGAAATCTTGGCCAGGAAATCCGCAAAGCCTCTTTCGACTTCTGGATCAGCATACTCACCACCCAAACCCTGGCACGCCTGATGCGCAAAGTCCTCCAGCACATCAGCAGGCGGTGCAACGTATTCAACTTTTCGCTTCGTTTTCGGCGTTTCGCCCAATTCGACAGTACTCCCTCTGGCTTGCAGAAAACACCTCATTTTCACTTAAAGTTGTAGCCATGTTCCTTCGGACATTGCTTGTGCGAGGTGAGCCAGCCCCCTCACCAAATCTAGCATAACAATTGGGGATAGATCATGATGAGACTCCATATCCGCAAGTATCCCCTATTCCGATTACGCTTCCTGATCGACAAATATTGGAGTATATTGATTCATCGATCACTTGGCTCAGGCCTCAATCATTACAAACACGCTAATGTGATCATCATTCGGACTGCTGAACGTGAGTCCTTCAGCAAGTAAAGCTTCCAGCACTGCTCGCTCATTGTTTTCCCACGCTGAAAAGTACGCACGAACGAGTTCTGAGCGATTCGTGGTTCGCATCTTTTTTCTCCTTGTGGGTGTTATCTTGTATGGGCAAAGGGACTTTCAGTGCAAGCGAGACACGGACGCGGCGACATCGTGCGTCTGACCTTCAAGCCTCCGCAGTTGGGTCTAACGCTTCCTACGTCGTACCGACCGCAATCCGTGTTTCGCGCTGGTTTCGCTTCGTTACCGTTCGGCAAGGAAGTCCAGCACGCGCTGCATTAGAAGTTCAGTTGCCCCCGCGTCATACGACGACAGTGACCTGTCGGCGAATAAATGCTGCTGGCCGGCGTATAGAAACATCTCCGCCTCTTCGGCATCTTCGAGGAGTGTGCGAGCCGCGTCAATGTCGCCGTCGTCCACAAAGAACGGATCGCCGTCCATAGCATGGATCTGCACCGGGACTCCCTGTGGCCACTCTGAGCCGAATTCCGAGACCGGCAGGCACGAATGGAAGAAAAGCGCCCCACGCGCTCCAACCCGGGTCTGGGTCAGCTTTTGGGCCGGGACAACGCCCAGCGAAAACCCGGCATAGACTAATTCAGCGGCCAGCCCGTCTACCGCGTGTTCCCCACGCTCCATAACCGTGCCAAAACCAAGCTCCTTGACGAAACCCATACCCTTTTCGACATCGTCAAAGGTGCGACCATCGAACAGATCGGGCGTGTGGACTGTATGCCCGGCGCTGCGTAACCTGTCGGCAAACGCGATTACACCAGGGGTGAGTCCCAATACGTGGTGATACAACATAACCTCTGCCATTGTGAATCCTCCAAATCTGTGTCCGAATAAGAGCCTCCATACCCGCTGCAGGCAGCAGCGACCGGCTGCTCGATCCTACAGGTGGGGCGCGTTCAGGGTGCGCTCGATCTGCTTAAGATGCGTCCTTTCGTGGCGCGCCAGCCCATCAGCGTGAGAAATCAGCGTCTGCTGAAGTGGCTTGCCTGCCCCGGTAAGTGTCGCTGTTCGCCACCAATCTTGTGGCTGCAGTTGTTCCAATACTTTCAGGAGCTTCTCACGCTGCGTCGTAAATAAGCGCAGAGATGTTTGGAAATCCTGTTCGAGATAGTCTGTATTCTTGATCCACGTGCGTGGATTTATGGCCCTGATGGTCGGCTTATCCTAAGCAACGATCGTCAGAATATACTTATCGCCCCAAACATCACTACACGCACGGAGATGAGCGAGTATCTCGCTAGCAGACCATTCGCCGGGTTCGGGCGCGGTATGCAACTGAGCTGATGAAAGTCCGGCAGACAGGATAACCAGGCGAGAGGGCGTTTCTCCGAGAATGGCCAGGATTTGCTCTATGGGTAAATACTTATCGGGCATACCCAGTTCCTTTTGAATAGATTAGACATTGCGCCGTTGAATGAGAAATGCCAGACTGTGGCAGCTGCATCGCCGAATGAACGAGCGCCAGCGCATAGCGGCTATACGCACCTGCTGCAACGCTTGCCTCCGATCTCACGAACCACATTTAGTCCATTGGCGAGTTATAGACTCAAAGTCCCGCCGTCGCCTTTAACCACGGCGGAGAAGGCTGGATAGCTCCACCACGTCGCCGCTGCGATGGCTTTCCAGAACTGTTCATCGGGCGGCAGCCCGTCGATGCGCCCCGCGTTCAGGTCGTCGTCGGTCAGCGCCCGGAGCGCGTCCAGCATCTCGCGGTGCGTCACTTGATGCTGATCAAGCAGCGCTGGCAGGGACAAAGCGCGGCCCGCTTCGAGGATGCTGGCCTGTTCCACCTGCGGGATCTCACTGAAGCTAGCATCAATGACGGTGCGATCGTGGATGGTTTCAATCAACCGGCGCTCTTTCCATGTGATGATGGCGATGACGTCACGTACTGACCAGGAGTCCAGCACTAGCTGATTCATCTGCTCGGCGGGAACTTGCCGCAGCAGGGCGTCCCACTCAGCGCGCCTGGTGCCGATATGCCCGATCAACTCCTGGTGGATCGTCATCGGCGTGACATTTTCCATATAGATGGCAAAATTCTGCTCAAACGTGGGCGCACCGAGATCGTGCAGCGTGCGGAGGATCTGGGCGCGGTGATCGGTGGCATGGTGCGCCAATTGTCAATCGCCGGGTGATAATAAGCCACCGATAGTCACCAACCCTAAGCCAGGGATGTTCACCCAGAGTAGGCCACCAACAAAGGGG
>JAFGKO010000283.1 GCA_016928525.1 Anaerolineales bacterium
ACCGGAAGCGCTGCTCAAATATTTGAAGCAGCTTGAAGTGGAGCTGGGACGCGAGCAGAACTTCCGCTGGGGGCCGCGTCTGATCGACCTGGATATCCTGTTCTATGATGACCTCGTGCTCGAGTCACCACCGCTGGTCATCCCGCATCCGCGCTTGCATGAACGTGCTTTTGTGCTCGTTCCATTGGCAAACGTTGCGCCGGATTTGATCCATCCTGTACTTAAACAAAGTGTGCGAGATTTGTTAGTCGAAATTGAGGCGCAGGGGATCGTTCGTTTCGGTGATTAATTGCATAGAAAACGTGGGAAAGAAAGTATTGTTTTTCATCTGAGAATTTTGTATACTGAACTTAACAAAATTGTAAGGGCGGCCATTTATATTCGCCCTTGGGGAACGAATGGTAAAAAATCTGGCAAGGAAAAAGATTAGGCTTGTCTTAATCATTTTGGGTGTCATGGTCAGTGCTTGTGAGACATCAGCACCGAGTGAACTCCATTTAACCCCTTGCAAACCGACTCCTGATGGGTTCAATTTTTACGAAGAAAAGTCCAAGACACCACCGGATGGGTCAATCTTTCTAGAAGCTTTCCCAAATGATCAGCTTAGCATTGATTTTAATATACGTCAAAGAGCCTTGGTTACACTCAAAGATCAACTGCGGCGTTGGTCTAGTTTTCAGGACATCCTTGTAAATGATAAACAAGTAGTCCGAATTACTTTGACTTACATAAGTCCAGAAATGGTAGAGATCATATTCCTAAATCATAAATTGTCTCAACCAGTGATTATTAGCAAAAACGATTTTATAAATGAACTAAAACAACAATTGGAGCACTTGGCCGAGCTCGATGAATTATATTTTTTAGTTACGATAACAGATTCTACTTACAAGCCACTTGCCACGGAAAAAGAATTTGTTATTTTGAATATTGCTATGCAAAACATGGTTTTGACAAATTCTAAAAACGGGAATGCGGTTCCAAACCATTATGACCCACCTCTGGGGCAAAGCATTAATGTTTCACGTAATCATATTTCAGGATATGTGGCTTTTCCTATGTCAGTGTTAGATGAAAACGAAAATTGTGTACCTATGTTGGATCCATCATTGAATACTACGATAACCTTAAGAGCAAATGATATAAAACTAAGCACAAGCTCTGGTGTAGTTAGCAATCATCAATTGACTTGGTTTCTTAGATACCACTCCTTGATGGATCTAAAAATTACACCAACTCCAGTGGCCATTAATCCCAATGCAACTCCTGAATGCCTCCGCACTCCTCCTACTCCCGACTTAACCATTGCCGAACCACCGGATGCATATTGGGAAGAGATGTCCCGTTACGTCTGGGCCTATATGGTTGACCCTTAATTCCTCCCGCCTTCGGTTATAATCTCCTCTGACCAACAGGAGGACCCATGACCGAACTTAAACCGCTTAACTGGCAGCCCAAACCCGGCGTGGGCATGCACGTGGTACGCCGCGGGGATGGCGGCATGACGCTCACTTTTAGCGACCTTTCTGACGCCACGCTGGCCGATTGGTATGAGTTTGCCTCAGAGCACCTGCTCGGCTCTGACCAGCGCGTGCGCAATCTGTACGACCTGCGCCAGGTAGGTGAGATACCCGAAAAAGCCGTCCGCATGGCGGTGGAACTCAACACCGACCCGGGCACGCGCAACATCCGCCTGGCTGTGGTCGTTTCTTCGGAGAAAGTCAAGGCTGCTATTGAAGAGATTGCTGCCCTGTCGGGGGGAGATACTGCCTATATACGCCTGTTCACTGACATCAACGAGGCCGAAGCCTGGCTGGGCCGTCCGCTCGATCATCTCTCCTAGGATGTTCCGTCGGGGTCTGAGACCCCGACGAGTTCTAGATATGAAACCACTTGTCATCGCAAATCACAATTTCGACTGGGGTGCCCGCACATACGTGATGGGCATCCTCAATATTACGCCCGACAGCTTTTCGGGAGACGGGCTACTCCCTTCTCCCTCAGGGAGAGGGGCCAGAGGTGAGGGTATAGGGGTGAGGGAGGCCCTCAACCAAGCCCGTAGCTTCCTCGCTTCCGGCGCCGATATCCTCGACGTGGGCGGAGAGTCCACCCGCCCCGGCTCGGAACCGCTAAGTTCCAAGGCCGAGATGGAACGAGTCATCCCAGTCGTAAGGGCGCTATCTAAAGAATTCCCGGATGCGCTCATTTCCATCGACACCTACAAAGCCGCTGTTGCAGAAGAAGCCCTCAAGGCAGGCGCGCATATCATCAACGATGTCTGGGCCTTGCGCGCCGACCCGGCCCTGGCTGGCATAGCGGCGAAACACAACGTGCCAGTCATCCTGATGCACAATCGCAGCAACCCGGCTAGCGTGGAAGTGCGCGAGCAGCTTGGCAATGCCTACATCGGCGCGGAATATGACAACTTGATCGAGGACGTCAAGCGTGAGTTGATGGACTCGGTCAAATTGGCGCGGCAGGCCGGGGTCCCGGACGACCGCATCATTCTGGACCCGGG
Organism: Anaerolineales bacterium; assembly: GCA_016928525.1. The sequence goes on from JAFGKO010000283.1 coordinate 2,519, forward strand.
GATTGGCTTCGGCAAAACGGTCGATCATAATCTCGAACTCATCCGCCGTTTGGACGAGATCCGCGCCCTGGGCTATCCCGTTTTGCTGGGACCCTCGCGCAAGTCCTTCATCGGCTTCACCCTCGACCTGCCTGCCGACCAGCGCGTCGAAGGGACTGCCGCTGCCGTTTCCGTGGGCATCACCCGCGGCGCGGACATCCTCCGCGTGCACGATGTGGAGTACATGGTCCGCGTGGCAAAAATGACCGACGCGATCGTACGAAGATAGTTTGTTTTTCAACCGCCAAGATGTTGCGTCTACCAAAAAAGTAATACACCCACCAAGTTTTCTTGGCGGCAAACATTACAACTTAGTGTTCTTCGCCTCATGGCAGTTTATCTCCGGGGAATTTGTTGTAAAATCTACCCATGCAAAGAGACTACGCCAAAAGCCTGTTGCGCAGCGGAATCATCGAAGCCAAGGCCGGGCAGAAAGAAACTGCGCGCCGCTACCTGGAACGCGCTATCAACACCAGCGGCGACCATGATCTGCTGTCCGAATCCTGGTTCTGGTTGAGCAAGGTCTGCGAAGATCCGACCGAAAAACGCGCGGCGCTGGAAAACTGTCTAGCATTCGACCTGCAACACGCCCGCGCCCGCCGTGACCTGGCCATCTTGGACGGCAAACTCGATGAAAAAGAGATCATCAATCCTGATGCCCTGCCCATCCCATCCATGGACCCGGCGCAAGCCTCCGCCGACCGTTTCATGTGCCCACAGTGCGGCGCAAAGATGGTCTTTGCGCCGGACGGCTCGGGCCTGATCTGCGAACATTGTGCCCGCAGCCAGAGACTTGGCTCAGGCGGCGAAGCCGAAGAACAGGATTTCCTGATCGCAATGGCCACTGCCCGCGGACACGGCAAACCGGTCGCCATGCAAGTTTTTCACTGCAAAGGCTGCGGCGCAGAGTTCATCTTGCCGCCGGACGTCATCTCCACCACCTGCGCCTACTGCGATTCGCCCCATGTCGTCAGCCTGACAGAATCGCGCGAGCTACTCCAGCCGGAAGGCGTCATCCCACAGGCCCTCAACCAGAAACAGGCCGCGCGCTTGCTGGTGGACTGGGTCGAGAGCAACGGCATCAAGCCACAGGGGGTGGTCGATCTGCCACGCGGCGTCTACCTGCCCATCTGGACCTTCGACATCGGCGGCGGCATCGCTTATCGCGGCGACAAATACGAATCGGAAGACGGTTTTCGTCAGCGCGCACAAAAAGTCGTCCATGTAGAGAACGAATATCCCGTCCATATCGACGACCTGCCTGCTCCTGCCAGTCGCAAGATCGCCCGACACCTGTCACGCCTGTTGCCTACCTTTGAGTTGAAGGCCACTAGGCCCTACGATCCGCGCTACCTGGCGAACTGGGCTGCTGAAGTTTACGACATTCCTATGGCAGACGCCTCGCTGGACGCCCGTAGCCGCGCTTATTCGAAACTGAAACGCAAATTACCGGGGGAGATTTCTTCACTGTACAATCTGAAGACTTCATCCGCCAGCCTGGCGATTGAATCATTCAAACTTGTGCTCGTGCCGGTCTGGATTACGGAAATTCCCATCAACGGGCAGAAACTGCTGGTGCTCATCAACGGGCAGAACGGCGTTGTTCAGGGTGACGCACCTGTTCAGTCTAAACCTAAATCCCAAAATGGACTGCTCGACTGGCTGGGAGACCTGCTGGACGACTAATGTCTGCTGTCCGCACTATCCTTCGCCGCCGCCGTGACCGCCGCGAGTCCGCCCGCCGCAGCGTGGAAGCGCGCACGCGTCGTTTTGCGCTCGGCTTCGGCTTTGTGCTCAACATCCTGCTGGCGCTTTCCATCCTGGGGACAGCTTTCTACTATGCCGAACTGACGCGTGCCCTGCCCTCCGTCCAGGCCTTGCCGGGTCTGCTCAACCCGCCCGACGGCCTGCTGCTGCAACCCACACGCGTCTACGACCGCAGCGGACAGCACATCCTGAAGACCTTTGCCCCGACCGAATCCCCGCGCCGCTACATCCCGCTCGATCCGGGTAACCCGCAGCACCTGCCCGATTCGCTCGTGCAGGCTACCCTTGCGCTGGCCGACCCGACCTTCTGGGAGCATTCCGGCTATGCCATCGCTGGGCTCGAAAATCCCGACTTGCATCCCACCATCGCGCAGCAACTGGTCAGCGACCTGCTGCTCTGGAACGAGCCGCCTTCTTTACAGCGGGCTTTCCGTGAGCGACTGCTGGCTGCGCAAATCACATCTGAATATGGGCGTTCGCAGGTCATCGAGTGGTATCTTAATTCGGTCGATTACGGCAACTATGCCTACGGTGCGGAAGCCGCCGCGCAGCTCTACTTTAGCAAATTCGCCTCCGCACTGACACCCGCCGAGTCCGCGATCCTGGCGGCAGTGGGGCAAGCGCCGGGACTCAATCCGCTGGACGCACCCCAGGTCGCTCTCCAACGTGGCCGTGAGACCATCCACATCATGCAAGCGTTGGGGTTTATTTCGGAAGAAGAAGCAGGTCTGGCACTTGCAGAGTCCCCCTCGCCTTTAGGGAGCCCCACGGGGATGCTTCGCGAAGGGGTTAGGGGTGAGGGTGAATTCCCTGCTTTTCTCAACTTGGTTTTGCAAAACCTCGACGCCCAATTCGACCGCGCGCGCATCGAACGCGGCGGGCTGACCATCACCACCAGCCTCGACTACGATCTGCAAACCCAGGCTTCTTGCGCCATGCTGGTCTACATGGCACGCTTGCAAGGCAGTCCTGCTATGCCGGCAGATTGCGAAGCCGCGCGCCTGCTGCCCTCCCTGCCGCCCGACCTGCTGGCTCCCGAGCCAATCGCCAGCGCCGTGGTCACCGACCCGCGCAACGGGCAGGTGCTTGCGGTCGTCGGTGAGTCCTACCGGGGGCAGGAAACGACCCTTTTGGCGGAACACAATGCCGGGTCCCTCCTGACGCCATTTGTCTATTTAACAGGATTCACGCGCGGGCTGAGTCCCGCCTCGCTGGTTTGGGACATCCCCACAGCCACCGAGGTCCAAAACCCGGATGATAGATACCACGGCCCCGTCCGGTTGCGGCTTGCGCTGGCGAACGACTATTTCGTGCCCGCTGCGCAGGTGCTGGACCAAATGGGACTCGAAAATGTCATTCGGACGACGAACTCGTTCGGACTCAACCTTGAGCCTGTTACCGTACCACTAAAGGACTCGGTGCCCCTGAGCCTACTTCAACTTTCCGGCGCCTACGGGACGCTGGCGACCGGCGGTGTGAAATACGGGCAGGGCAGCGAGTTAGCACCCGTGACCGTCCTGCGCGTGGAAAGCGCCGATCACGCCGTCTGGCTGGATGCAAGCGTCCCGGCCGCACAGCCGGTGACCACACCACAATTGGCTTATTTGCTCAACAATATTTTGAGCGACGAACCTGCCCGCTGGCCTTCGCTTGGGCATCCCAACTCGTTCGAGATCGGGCGGCCTGTGGGCGCAAAGACCGGCCAGACGCTGGATGGCGCGGATGCCTGGGCGGTGGGTTATACGCCTTACCGCGTAGTGACCGTCTGGACGGGCACACGCGCTGAAACGGACTCGCGCCTGTCACCGCGCCTGCCGGCCGGCCTGTGGTACGCGCTGATGCAAACCGCCTCACGCGACCTGCCGCCCGACGACTGGAACGCGCCCGCAGGCATCACCACGCTGGAAGTGTGTGACCCCTCCGGTCTGCTGCCCAGTGCGGGCTGCCCGACATTCGTGCGCGAAGTCTTCGCAG
>JAFGKO010000284.1 GCA_016928525.1 Anaerolineales bacterium
ACCAGCATGATCGGGTTACTGGCCGGAGCGGTCGCTATCTGTTCGGGCGCCGCCGTCATGGGGCCAATCTTCGCCTTCATCACCGGAATAGTTGCCGGGTTACTCACCACCTTCACCGTTGGCCTGCTGGAAAACGTCCTGAAGATCGACGATGCACTGGCCTGCTTCCCGGTTCACGGGGCCTGCGGCATCTGGGGCGTGCTGGCAACGGGGTTGTTCGGGGCGAAAGTTCTGGGCGGACATCCTATCTACGGATTGGAAACCGCCGATTGGCTGTCGCAGATAGGGGTGCAGGCACTCGGCGCTGTCAGCATCATGCTCTTCACCGCCGCCGCAGGATTGGCCCTCTTCTTCGTCCTGAACAAATTCAACATGCTGCGCGTGCTCAAAGATGCGGAACTCTACGGGATTGACATCGCGATGCACAAGACGTACGCGTATCCTGAGGATATGATCGAGAATCAATTCCAATAGTAGCTTGCCCGCCTGGGGGATCAAGCCAGGCCTCTCTCAGAAGGAGGAATACAAGCCCAGCCCGCCGAGATGGACCACTCGGCGGGCTGCTACTTGAAGAACTGCCCCCTCTTCGCTCCACGCCAGCTTTTTGAAAATATGCGAATTACGATCCGCCCCCCCGCTCCTGAAACTCTTCCACCGTCATCCCGTAGTGAAGTTCGTCGAAATGCTGACCTAGCGTGAAGACCACCCGGCGGATGCGGCCTTCCAACGTGAAGCCCAGCCTCTCGTGGAGACGTTGTGACGCTTCATTATTCGAGTAGACCGTCGCCGAAACCTTCTGGTAGTTGAGTTCATCGAAGAAATAACGCAATAGCAGGAGAATTGCTTCGGAGGCATAGCCTCTGCGGCGATAATCCGGGCCGATCGCCAGGCCATACATAAAGCACCCCGCCCGCCGGTCACAGGTGTGGGAGTTGATGATGCCGACGGCTTCCCCGGCCTCGTTCTCAATGACGAAATCGAAGGCATCGTCCTTCAACTCTGGCGACGCCATGTTCTCGAAATGCTTACGGGTCGCTTCCAACGAATGGGGAAATCGCACGAAATCCGTGAAGCGTTCCATATCGGTGTCGCGCCACGCGAAAAAAGTATCAGCGTCGCCCGGCTCTACGCCGCGCAAGCGAATATGTTTACCCTGCCAAATATCCATGCGGCCTCCTGCAAATGGTCCGAAGTCGAAAGTTGAAGTCTGCAGTCTTTGGAAGGAGCAATGGCCCCATCTGTGATTATTGTCGGCGGTTTCTGGCGAAGTCAAGCCACCACTTCGTCTTCTCCGTTCGCTCCACAGCACAGCATGGCACTGCACAACACGCTACATGAATAGCATGACTGGCACGATGGCACATGGAATTGGCGACGAAAATCAGGGGAAAACTATTGACAGATTTCAATACCAGTGTTATAATGTTATAAAGAAATACCAAAGTGCCTTTCACAAGAAGAAGTCAGGCCGTTCATGGTTGATCGAAACTCACCCGTTCCCATCTATTACCAACTCAAACTCCATTTCAAGCAGCAAATGGAAGCTAACATTTTGCGGCCAGGTGACCGCCTGCCCACCGAGATGGAGCTATGCGAGTTGTACGAGGTCAGCCGCGCCCCCATCCGTCAAGCCCTCACCGAACTGGCCCGCGAAGGCTACCTGTATCGCCGGGCCGGACAAGGCACCTTTGTGGCGCGGGGCGTCTCCAAGCGGATAGAACAACAAACCGACATTCACGTCCTGACACACTACGACGTGTTTTGGCTTGGTTCAATGGAAAGCGCCGTCCACGCCTGGAACCTGCGCCATCCAGACCGCGAAGTCACATTAAAGGTGACGATGTGCTCACGCGGCGATTTTCACCGCCAGTTGCGGCGGTCAGTAGCGCAAGGTGAAGCGCCGGACATCGCGCCGATGGATTACGTGTGGATCCCCGACTATGCGCGCTCCGGCTACATCGCGCCACTGGACAAACTGGACAAACAATGGGCGCAGGAACTCACGAAAGACCTGGAGACGCCCGTAGCTTTGAACAATACTGTAGACGGGCAACTCTACGGTGTACCAGTGCAGGCCGATGTGTCAGGGATGTGGTATCGAAAAGATTGGTTTGACGCCGAGGGAATCACTCCCCCAGAAACTTGGGATGACTGGTTAAAAATTATCGATCATTTCGCACTACCAGAAGTCCAACAACGCTATCACAATCAATATGCCGTTGTGTTTCCGGTGGGCTCCGCTGCCGGAGAAGCGCTGATCAACTTATTGATTCCGTTCTTTTGGTCCGCCGGTGCACAGATGATGAACGGCATGGACGCACTAAAGCTGGATGATCCGGCCATCTACACGGCACTAAAATTTCTACGCCAGATCACGATGCAGCGACGCGCATGCCTGCCGCCCAACATGGCCGATTTTAACTGGTGGGATCTGACTGTTCATCTCGCCAAGGGCAAGTCCCCGATGACGTTAGGAGGAACCTACGAGTGGCCGCGCATCGAGGATGAGTCCAATTGGACCGAAGAAGAAGATGCAATCGCACATCTAGGATTTGTACCAGCGCCCCGACCGGCGGCAGCATCACCACAAGTGATGTCACTGGGCGGCACCAGTTGGGCCATTATGCGGCAGTCGTCAGAAGGCGAACTATGCGCTGAAATTCTCAAACAGGTTTCCACGCCAGAGGCGCTGCAGGCGTATTGCGAGGAACATTTACAAATCGCACCACACCGCACAATCAACGCCAGCTTGAGCAGCGGCGGGCATCCCTGGCTAGAGCGGATCATCCCATTCCTGAAACTGGCACGTCCACGTCCATTTCTAAACAATTATCTACATACCTCGCTATTCCTACAGGATATGCTCCAGAAAATCCTGTGGGAAGATGCACCGATAGAGACGACCGTGCAGCGCACGACGCAGGCCCTGGCTTTGTTGAGGTAAACATTGCACCAACCACAAACGTCGTTGGAGAATGTCATCTGAGTACGTTTTCGGTTCAATTTCAATTTAAGGAGGTGTACCATTACAAATACTTGTAAAGACAATGAAACCCATTTCCCAATTTCACTTAGTAAACTCGAAGGAGGTTTGTAATGAAGAAGCGACTGTTTCTGCTGTTTAGTGTTTTGATGGTGTTGTCGATGCTGGCCACAGCTTGTACCAAGCCGACGGCTGAACCGACGGCCGAGCCGACAACCGAAGCCCCAGCGGCCACAGCGGTCCCAAAAACCGAGGAACCCGCACCCAGCCAATATAAGCAAGCTCCAATGCTGGATTCGATGGGCCTGCCCCCGATTGAGGAACGCCTGCCTGTAGATGTTCAGGTTATCGAAGTGGTCGACTCCATCGGCAAATACGGTGGCACCTTGAACGCCGTGGCCGACGGCGATGGCGGCAACATCAAGATGTGGCTCTACGATCCGCCCGTCCGCTGGAAGGCCGACCTCACCGGCTACGAACCGGGCCTGCTGACCGAGATGCCTGTGTACAGCGATGGGGACAAGACCATCACTTTCCACTTCCGCAAGGGACTCAAGTGGTCCGATGGCGAGCCCTACACCACTGCCGACCTTAAATTCTGGTGGGAAGACCTTGCCAATAACGATGACTACAAGAGCATAAACGTACCCTGGTATGCCCGCAACGCCGACGGCACCCCGATCACCATGGAGTTCCCTGACGACTACACCTGGGTGCTGAAATATGACAAACCCCAGTACATCATGCCCTACATCCTGGCCCAGGGCTTCTGGGAGTGGGAACCGCTCATGAAGCCGGCGCACTTCCTCAAACAGTATCACCCCAAATACGAGGGCAAGCCCGGCGATGAGGGCTACACCGAGCTGGACCTGATGGATCGCTGGTTCCAGACGCCAGGCTATCCCTGCCTGATGGCATGGTGCCTGAAGGAGTATAAAGCCGGCGAGTACTGGCTCATGGAGCGCAACCCCTACTACTGGAAGGTTGACACCGAGGGCAACCAGCTTCCGTACATCGATGCCATCCGGATCGAGCTGGTGCAGGATAGCGAGGTTCGCTTGCTGCAGATCGCTCAGGGCCGCTACGATCTGGTTTATCGCGTCAATATGAGTCCCACGGATATCCCCTTCTTGAATGAGAATGCCGCAGCAGGCGATTTCCGCCTGGTGCCTGGCTGGATGAATGGCGCTGGCGCGTGGCCCGGGCTCATCGTGAACCAGGACTACCATAAGGATCAGGATTACGATCCGGCAAAGGAGACTGACGAGGACAAGGAAATCCGCGAGCTGCTGCGCAACCAGGACTTCCGCATCGGCTTGTCGGTGGCGATGGACCGCCAGCGCGTTTTGGACGTAGTCTGGGAGGGCATCGGTGAGGCCAAGAACTTTACCATCAGCCCGCAATCGCCGCACTTCGCGAGCGAGGAAGGTCAGAAGCTCTTTAAAGAGTGGGCCGAGGTCTACACGGAGTATGACGCCGAAGCTGCCAAGGAACACTTTGACAAGGCGGGCTTTGTGGACGCTGATGGCGATGGCATCCGCGACCTGCCTAGCGGCAAGCCCTTCACGCTGATCATCGACCTCAATGACTGGAGTGTCGAGAAAATTAACACCGACTTCGTCGAAGTCTACAGGCAAAACCTGGAGGCCGTGGGCGTCAAGGTGCTGATCAACAACGTCGTTGGCCAACCCGATGCCGGTACCCGCGGGGACTACGGGCTTTACATGCTCCGTACGACCCACGCCTCGGAGTTGGATCTGTGGACCTATCCCGACTGGGTCTTCCCGGTGCGTGGCGGTGGCGAGGGCACACGCGCCTTCCCGCAGCAGGGTCTCTGGTACTCACGCGGTGGTACAGAAGGTTGGGAGCCCGCAGTGGGCAGTCCGGCCTATAAGCTGCAGGAAATCTACCGTGCGGGCCTGCAGGAACCCAGCGAGGAGAAACGCACTCAGTTGATCTGGGACGCCGTGCGCGTCTACATTGATGAGGGTCCCTTCATCATCGGCGCGACCGGTGATCAGGCAGTGCCTGTCGTTGCCAAGAATTACATGCGCAACCTCTATGAGTACGGCGTAACCGGCCCCTGGGCGCCCGCCACGCCCGGTAACGGCCATCCTGAGCAGTTCTGGATGGACAAGTAATCAGGTTGTCTGTGGGGGGTGGAGAGACTTTTCCCACCCCCCACGCTTTTCATTGTGGGAGGAGGTAACAATGCTATCGTATATCGCGAGGCGCATACTCTACATGGTGATCATGGTCATCCTGGTCTCCTTTGTCAGCTTCCTCATCATCGAACTGCCCCCCGGTGATTTTTTGACCCAGAAATTAGAGCAGTTGCAGGCGCGTGGTGACCGCAGCGCCGCGCAGCGTATCGACGAGTATCGCGCGCGTTACAAGCTCGATCAACCGGTGCTGACGCGGTACTGGAACTGGATCACTCACTTCGTCGAGGGTGACTTCGGCGAATCTTTTCAGTTTGAGCGGCCGGTCAAGGAGGTCATTGGGCAACGCGCATTGATGACCGTTATACTGTCGCTGGCCACGATCACCCTGGTATGGTGCCTGGCGATTCCTATCGGGGTCTACTCCGCCACGCACCAATATTCCCTCGGCGACCAGGTCGTCACCACGATGAGTTTTCTGGGTCTGGGAATGCCAGGGTTCTTGCTGGCGCTGCTCGTATTGTTTTTCGCAATGATGGTACTGAAAGTGGAGGTTGGCGGACTTTTCTCGCGCGAGTTCATCGATGCGCCGTGGAACTGGGCCAAGGTCGTTGACCTGCTCAAACACCTCTGGATCCCGGCGCTGATCAGTAGTGTAACCGGCACGGCCGGCCTGGTGCGCATCATGCGCGGCAACCTGTTGGAGACGCTAGGCCAGCCCTTTGTGGAGGCGGCGCGCGCACGGGGGTTGAAAGAGGGGAAAGTGACCTGGAAACACGCGGTACGCGTCGCCATCAACCCACTCATCGTGA
>JAFGKO010000285.1 GCA_016928525.1 Anaerolineales bacterium
TGCTTTCAATGCAATTTTGTCTAACTGCAGGCTAAAGCCTGTTGTCATCCTTTCATCCCAAAACACAATTGTGTAAGGTAATCAGTGTGTAAGATTAATTTCGAAATGGGGTTTGTCTTTATGAGGTTGACATTGTGTTTTGTCACAAATCTTTGGAGTTCAAGCGGATTGAAAGAGGAGCATTGAGTTTTCAGTATTGATGAGTCAGCCGCTTTTTTCAGGTTGCCTACAAGGCGTCCTCAGAAACCGTCCTTTCATGAGCGCCCCAGATGTTATCATTCGGGGCGTTGTTTTTTTGGAAAACCGCCCTTCTCGTCTCCCCGCGGCACAAAATCCGTAAAAACCTTGGTAGCTATTAAACACAAAGCAGGCGTGCTGCCTTCAGACGCCGTTCACGGCTCCCAACGAGCCTTATTTTCTTCTCCCCCTTACAATGGGATCAGTTGATACCCCAACTTCGCCGCCTTCTTCTTCATGTACTTCACTTGCTGGGCTTCATATTGCTTTTGATATTCGTTCACACTCAACGGGTCATATTCCACTTTGTACTTAAGCATTTTGTACACCACTCGTGCCATGGCGTGGGCTGTTGCCACCGTTGCTTGCGCTGGTCCCAACCGTGACCGCAATCGCCGATACAACACTCCAAATGGACAGTCCGCCTTCTTCACCGATTGTGCCGCCATCCTGAACGCCTGCCCCGCCCGGTTCTTTGTCTTGAGTGTTTTGTTATTCAACACCTTGCCCCCGGAAATATCGTGCTTGGGCGCCAGCCCCAGTCATGAACTGAAATGTTTCTCGGTCGGAAACTTCTCCCCGACGTTGCTCCCCACCTCCATTGTCACCGTTTGCGCCAGCGATACCCCAAACCCATCCACCAGGCTCACATCCACTCCATTGATCCGATACAAATGCTCGCGGATCTCCCTGGCCTCCTTTGGCGCATTTTTGCTATGCGCGTGTCGCTTCTTGTCCGGCACCACCGGCAGTTCCCTGCTCGCCCAATCCGTGCGCGTCATTCCATACTGCCGATTGATCTCTGCGTCACAGGCTTCCATCTTTTCCGTGTAGAAATCATACAACTCCAGCGATTGTTGCAATACGTATAAATGCTCTTCCCGCCACGTTCCCGTCAGCGCTTTGGCAATTTCCTCTTCGCTCTGCTTGCAGCCTGGGTCTCGGAAACTCGCCAATTGTTCTGGATCCCGAAGCCCTACCACAATCGCGCCGATGATCTTTTGCCCTGTCACTCCCATCACATCCGTGACCGCCTGCATCACCTGAATGTTCATTTGCAAGAGCGCCTTTTGCATATGCTGGATATGTGGCGCGCGATGTTCCACTAATTGCGCCCGATGACGCAGCAGCGTCCGCAGCGCCACCAAATCTCCCTGCGGGCGGAACGACCCTTTCAGCAGTCCATAACTATGCAGCGTCTGGATCCACTGCGCATCCTCCACATCCGTCTTTTGCCCCGCTACTTTCCGCAATGACCGCGAACTGATTAGCAGACATTCAAATCCCTGCCTCTCCAGTTCCTCGAATAACGGAATCCAATACACCCCCGTGCTTTCCATTGCCACCGTCTTTACACCATGCTCACCAAACCACTCGCAAATCGCTTGCAAGTCCACGGTATAGTTCCCAAATGCCCTCACCAATTGGACCTCATCTCCCCCGGACACACAGGCTACGATCTCTGTCGCTCCAATGTCTACTCCGGCTGCATCCAGATTCACTTTGCTCAACCCATCAAATGGGCGTGTCTCTTCCATCCCCCGTGTCCGTTTGCCTTTCTTTCTCATGTTTTACTCCTTGTTTTAGATAGACAGAACCCGGTCACTTATTGGGGATTAGCTTCCTCATCGGGGTCCTTGCCCCCTTGCCTCCAGTGTATAAATCAATTTGACCGGTAACCACGGTGCACCTCGGGGCTGCGTCTTTGCGTGCCTCCACTGCTTTGTACGGCTTGTTGTTCTGTCCGCTTGTCCCCCGTTCTTCGGGGGATTCGGAGTATACTTTGCTTGGCCGTCGAGCTTGTCGAGATGCATCTGCTGGACGGTTTCTCGCGTGAAAAATGAGCCCCGCTCTTTCGTGGTGCACCCCGTCCCCACTACGTGGGTCGGGGCGATCTGCGCGGACCCTTCGACAAGGTCTCGATAAACTCGACCACCAGCTCAGGACAGGCCCCGCAAAAACCGAGTGACAAGCGGGCGGGAAGAGATTATGTTCCGCCCTTTTTTAATTCTCCCAACGCAAGAGCAACATCCTCAAGCGATACAGCGAGAAACTATCGAAATGCTATGATTCAGCTATCAAATGAGTGTCCAGCGCCTACTAATCAAAAGAATACCCATCTATTCGGGCTATAATGGATATAACCTAAAAACGATAAGCGTAATCAAAAGAGTTCAACGTCCGTTTCCTAAAAAATGGGAAACGGCAGGGGGAATAGATAGCAGGCAAAAACGACTACGAACGTCGCGCAAATAGACTATCAAGGACTCGGCTAAAAACTCTTGAGTTTGCAGCCTTGACCAACCCTACCTGGAGGAGAAAATGAAAGCCCTGTTGATTTACCCTGAATTTCCGGATACGTTTTGGAGCTTTAAGCACGCCCTGAAATTCATCCGTAAGCAAGCTTCCCTGCCGCCCTTAGGTTTGTTGACTGTGGCAGCCATGCTGCCCTCGCACTGGGAAAAACGACTGGTTGATTTGAACGTCAGGAAACTCAACGAACAGGACCTGGCCTGGGCCGATATGGCTTTCATCAGCGCCATGGCCATCCAACGCAATTCAGCCCAACAGGTCATCGCGCGCTGCAAAGCCGCCGGGCTTAAAGTCGTGGCCGGGGGGCCGCTCTTTACCGCCGAACCCGACCAGTTCTCGGACGTGGACCATTTCATCCTGAATGAAGCGGAACTGACCCTGCCGCCGTTCCTGAGCGACCTGGAGGCAAGCTGTACGCAGCGAGTCTACACAAGCAGCGAATTTCCGGACATCCGGAATACCCCCGCCCCGTTATGGGAACTTCTCGAGATAAAACACTACGCCACCATGGCCATCCAGTATTCGCGCGGCTGCCCCTTCGATTGCGAGTTTTGCAACATCACCGTGCTCTTCGGCCATAGGCCGCGCGTCAAGACCGCCGGGCAGATCATCCGCGAATTGGATGAGCTTTACCAGCTTGGCTGGCGCTCGGGCGTGTTTTTCGTCGACGATAACTTTATCGGGAACAAAAAACATCTCAAGGAAAACCTGTTGCCTGCGTTGATCGAATGGCGTAAGGATAAAACCGGGATGACCTTCCATACCGAGGTATCCATCAATCTGGCTGATGATGAAGAGCTAATGAACCTGATGGCTCAAGCAGGATTCAATATGGTTTTCATCGGGGTCGAAACGCCCGATGACGAAAGCCTGATCGAATGCAATAAAAAGCAAAACCGCCGCCGGGACATGATCGAGGATATAAAACGCATCCAACGCAGCGGCATGCAGGTCCAGGGCGGCTTTATCATCGGCTTTGACAGCGACACCCCCTCGATTTTCCAGAAGCAGATCGAGTTCATCCAAAAGAGCGGCATTGTGACCGCCATGGTCGGTTTGCTGCAAGCGCCGATCGGCACCAGACTCTATGAAAGACTAAAACATGAGGGCCGTCTGCTGAGCGCATTCTCAGGTGACAACGTGGACGGCACCACCAATATCATCCCGAAGATGAATCTGGATGTACTTCAGAAGGGCTACAAAACTGTCGTCAATTATCTGTATGCGCCCAAAAATTACTATGCGCGTGTCAGGACCTTTTTGAAGGAGTACAAAGCGCCCAAGGTCAAGTTCGCGTTTGATTTCGAATATATCCTGGCTTTCTTCCGCTCGATCATCCAACTGGGGATTATCGACAAAGAACGCGCCCACTACTGGAAACTTTTCTTCTGGACGCTCTTCCGCCGCCCCAGGTTGTTTCCGTTAGCCATAGCCTTCTCCATCTACGGCTACCATTTCCGTCAGGTGTGTAGCTTACATATTGTCTGAGAAGTGAAGAGCGGACCGGCGGTCAACTAGTCCGCTCTTTCAGTTAATTTCCAAAGTTTCGCCAGTAACTGTAGGGTGGGTTGGTAACCCGCCGAAGGGCGGATTTGTCGGGCTAAAAGCCCGACCTACGGGTATAAGTCTATTTCCAAAGTATTGCCAGTTCGTCCAATGATTGATAATACGGTTCGATGCTGGGGATGTAATGCCGCTCATCCTTGGCATGCGGACCAATCCCGCTCTGCCCCCAGACCACAGCCTGCCCGCCGGGCGCAAACCTGGCGCTGGTCCCGGGCAGTTTCCGTCCAAACCTCGGTTCTTCACCAGATGCCTGGCGGACAGCTTCGACCAACGCCAACAGAGCCGGGTTTTCAGGGTCACAGGCCACGCCGTCTTCCATCACCGAAAAATCGACTTCCAGACCGTTATCGGCGCAGTAAGCCTCGACTTCCCGGCGTAAAGATTTGGTGTCATCCTGCGGGATGGGGCGGATCTCCACACCCAGCACCCCTTCGGCCGCAGTGATGTTGTAGATACCCGGCGTACCGACGTTGATAAACGGGAACCTGGCCTGCGATTGCCAACCATCATCAGATGTAAGTGTCAGGTGTTTGGCAAAGATCTCGTTCAAAGCAGTCCGCGCATTGATCAGACGTTCGCTCAAATCCTTTCCGGCGCCTGCCACACCAGTATGTCCTCTGACTCCACGAGCGATCACGTCGAAGCGCATCACGCCGCGATTCTCGATACAAACCTCGCCGAAGAGTTCGTCCCCCTTTTCGCCTGTCCGCTCGCCGGCAATAAAAAGTGATGGACTGATATCCAGCTCTTTCAACACAAAAGGTGTGCCCCAGGCCTCGGATTCGCCGTTCTCTTCGTTGCCGACCAGCAGCAAGGCGATGTTGGGATATGAATTTCCAGATTTATAAACATCCTTCATCCATACCATGTACGTGGCGACGACGGTTTTCATGTCCGCTGCGCCACGGCCCCAGAGATAGTCGCCTTCCATGTGGGGGGTGAATTGTGAATCGTCGGGATCGGGTTCGACGACGTCGAAATGACCAGTCAAGAGAACGTGCGATGTGCCACGGGCCACGTGCGACACACCCTGGCGAGGAAACTCTGCATAAACGGCCGGATACTTCCCATCAAAATAACGCACTTCCAGACCATGGTTGCGCAGGTATTCGAAGATAAAGGTCCCGGCGCGATGGACCTCGTCCAGGCGCTCGTTCGGGCAGGCTGTGACCGAGGGAATTCTAACCAGGTGCTGCGCCAGTTCTACGATCTCGGTGGTTTTGTCGGGATATTTGCTCTCGATGCTGATACCCGCGGTCGGGCGGAAACGCACGGGCAAGTCGGGATGCTGGCGGGCATGATCGCGGGCGTACTGTATGAACTGGCCGATCTTGGCTGCATCCGCGCCCAGGGAGGGATAACCCGCGGCGATTTTTTCTACCTCAGCCATAATCTGCGCTTCGCGTTCCTCGGCAACGGCGCGCAATACCGACAGCGGTACTTCGTCATTGGCGCCCAGCTCGATTTGCAGGCGGGTCCGCAGTTTCTCAGCGGTGTTCGGCGCACCTGCGGCCATCTCCACCAGCGGGATCAAGTGTTCCCACATGTTGAGGGCTTCGGCCAACGGCTGGACTTCGCTAAGTGTCCACTTCAAAAAATCACGCATCCCGATTGGCTTACCAGTTAACGGGTTTTCGATCTCGGCGCGCAAACCTTCTTTAGCGGCTTCCTGTTCGTTGCGTCGGGCGCGGCTGATGTCTTCGCGGTCATATCGGAAACCGCGCGCAAATTCGGGGTCCGCGTAGAAGCGCATGAGCAGCAGATGCTTGAGGGTCATGTTGGCCACATCCACTTCGAGCGGGTGGCCGCCGTCATCGGTGCGGATCTCGACGCGTCCCATCGGCAGGTTGATGCGCGCCAACAGGTTCTGCTGCTCGATCTGGCGGGCCATCTCCTCGGCATGGACATCCTCACCAATGGAATACAGGCCGCGCGTATAAAGATCGTTGAGCTGGTCGCCGGTCATCGAGATCAGCCGTTCTACAGGTTCGGCAAAGGAACGGGCGCGCACCGGCGTCCAGTTGTTGTTTCCGAAGCGCACGCCGCGTCGCACAAGGTCGTAGGAGATGCGCTTGTAGTCCTTGTAGGAACGATACAGGTCGGGCAGGTCGATTTCGGGCGGGTTGGGGAAGGTCAGGTTGCGGACGGAGTCGTATTCGGTCAGGGCCACAACGGGACGCCCGCCGCGCACCTGCGCCTGGAGCGGCGTGGACGCAGACGTGGCAATAAACAGGGCCGCAAAAGCACGCAGCAGGCGCGTGGCAGTGATGTAAAACTCGGACTTGTACTGGTCGAGGTGGCGCTCGCCGCGCTCGGTGGCCGGCAGGTGCATGAAGTCCCAGGCGAAAAGCGGATCGGGCAGCGACAGGTTGACATGGATGCCCGCGGTGGCGAGGGTATCGCCGTACAGGTCCACGCAGCGCTCGAGATAACGGCGCTTGGCAATGCCCCAATTGCCGGGGATGGAATCGTGGCCGATGGCGGTGGAGAAGAGCAGGTTGCCATGCCAGCAGTATAAACGCTCGCCAAAGTTTCCGCCCGCGCTCGCCAGAGCGTTATTGAGCACGGCTTCCATGAGGCGCCCTTCGAAAACAGCTCCCTGCGGGGAATAGTATGGCCGGGTGGCCCACTCGACCATCCAATGGAAGACTTCCAGTTGGGAAAACTCGCGCAGCCAGGGTGAGAGACACTCGCCGCGCATATAATCCACAAAGGACTGGCGGACAGGGCCTGAACCGACGGTAAGCAGGGGGCGGAAATGCTCGTCGAGCAGGTTCCATTCGAGTTCGAATCCGTTCAGGCCTCCGGAAGGCTTGTCCTTTTGGGCGGATTCGAGCGCAAGCAGATATTTTTCGGCGAAATGGGTTGGGGAATATGTCATAAGGCAGCTACCAATTTCACAATTCTTGGGTGCAGGAGAGATGAACCGCTAAGACCGCAAAGACCGTGAAGAAAAACCTAAAAAGCTTTGCACCCTTCGCGCTGGTAGTACCGCAGTTAAACGTGGTCAATTCGCCCATTGTTGAGCCAGTTGAA
>JAFGKO010000286.1 GCA_016928525.1 Anaerolineales bacterium
CAGTGACACAGGGGCACGGGAGGTTTCATTACTGAACAATCTCCTCTATGCCGAGTGGGTGCCGAACCAACCGTTCACTTTCACTTACTCAACGGCAGAGGCTCGAGAGGCTGCTCCCGGTTGGCAGGCATACAACGATCTGTGGATGATGCGCATTGATGATGAAGAGGCCGTCCCAATCAATGTCGAAAATATTGTCGAGAGTTCCTCCGGTGGGATCTACGGTTGGTGGGGAACGAACTATCAATGGGCACCAGACGGTTCAGGCCTCGCCTGGTCTCGCGCAGATAGTGTCGGCCTGCTAGACTTTGAGAGTGGGGAGTTTACGTCTCTGCTGAGCTTTCCCGTTTATACAACATTCCAGGATTGGGTTTGGCAGCCAGCAGTGTCCTGGTCTCCAGACAACTTGCTGTTGGCGACAACTATCCACGGTCCAACCTTTGGGTCAGAACAGCCTGAAAACAGCCCCATTTTTGACGTCGCAGTTGTTACCGCCAACACATCTACGGACACCTTTAGTGCGAATATTGTTGAGCGCGCAGGAATCTGGTCGTCTCCAAAGTATTCACCCTTTATCGATTCTGACGCTGAGTTTCCGCAGGCCTTTCTCGCATATTTGCAGGCCCGCAGCCCACTTAACAGCGTGAATGACGAGTATGACCTTGTCGTTGCTGATCGGGATGGCAGCAACGCCCGGGTTATCTTTCCAGAACCGGGAAGGTCCGGACTTCAGGCGCAGGAAATCGCCTGGAGTCCCTCTGGCACCCAGATCGCGTTCATCTATGATGGTAACCTCTGGATCATTGATGCGAAAAGCGGCCGCGCGCAGCAGATAACAGTGGATGGTGGTGCATCATCGCCACAGTGGGCGTCATGAGTCGTCGAATTTTTGGCTTGTTCTGCCTAGTGCTATTCTTTGGCAGTGTTTCCGGGCTAACGTGGTCACTCTCCAATCAACAGCAGCGGCTGCGCGGATGGGAAACAGCAACGGACCCCACCAGCGGGCCGCTGCCGTTGCGAGTACCATTAGCCGGTGTCAATGTCGCGCTCGATCAGTATTCATCCAACGAGGAGCTGCGTTCTCATCTGGCCAGCATGGAGGCACTCGGTATTACCTGGATACGCCAGCAGTTTTCCTGGGCAGAGACAGAGCCTTTACCGGGAACTTATGAGTGGGAATTCTGGGATAATCTCATCGGTATCCTGCAGGATTATCCGGGGCTCAAGCTAATCGCTGTTTTTGGAACCACCCCACCCTGGGCGCGCATTGAGAATGCGGTCGCCCATCCGACCGCGCCACCAGCCAGGGACGCTGATTTTTCGCACTTCGTAGGTATGATTGCGGCACGCTATGGGCAATATCTCGATTATTATCAAATCTGGGATGAGCCTAATCTGGCCAACGGATGGGGCGGACGCGATCCCGACCCAGCAGCCTATACGGTCATGCTTCAAGGCGCGTACTCAGCCATTCACGAGTCAGATCCATCAGCCGTTGTATTGGCAGCCGGTCTTGCACCCACCATTGAAACGGGCCGACAGAATCTAAGCGACATCCTGTATCTCCGCGCCATGTACGAACATGGTGCTCGCGGCTATTTTGATGCAGCCGCGGGCAAGCCTTACGGTTTTTCCACAGGACCTGAAGATCGACGCACACACGCCGATATCCTGAATTTCTCCCGCCTGATTCTGCTGCGAGAAGAAATGGTTCGCCAGAATGATGCGGCGAAACCGCTTTGGGGCGTGAACTTCGGGTGGAATTCCCTCCCAGAGAATTGGCAGGGGCAACCTTCCATATGGGGAGCAGTGACCCGCGCACAACAGCTTGAGTACATCCAGCAGGCCTATAAGCGGGCCGCAACTGAGTGGCCCTGGAGCGGCGGCCTCATTCTTGAATCCTGGCAGCCGAACGCTGCGCAAGACAATCCCCGATGGGGTTTTGCGCTGGTTCCACCACAAGCCGATCGAACATACGATATTGAACAGCTTTCCACAGTTTTCGAGCCAGCCGTTCAAAACACTGCGCTGCCGGGACGCCACGATACCAAATCACCCTACGTCAGTTTCAGCGGTGAATGGGAGTTCAGTGAGCTTGGTGCCGATATTGGATATGAGCAGAATAGTGAATTTCTGTTTCACTTTACAGGAACTGACATCGCTTTCGAGTTGAAACGCGGCAATTATCGCGGGTACCTGTTTGTAACGGTTGATGGTGTCCCGGCAAACCACCTTCCTTTGGATGAAGCTGGGCGCAGCTACATCATTCTCACATCAGCAGATGCTCAGCCTCGTGTCGACACAATTCCAGTTGCACTCAATCTTGAGCCCGGCCTGCACACACTGCACGCCCGTGCAGAATTCGGATGGGACCAGTGGGCTGTTGTTGGCTTCCGTGTTGGTGCTGCGTCAGATGGACGCGCCTTCAATGTCTCGAGTGGTCTTTTGCTGGGTGCCCTTTTCCTCTCGACACTGGGTCTGATTCGAAGCGCCCGAAATCTGCGTTTTCCTCAGTTTATCCATACTGCCTGGAACAAGATCGGCAACACCAGTCAAATCCTGATAGGCTGGGTCGCCTCTGTGTTAGTGGCAGTAGGAATGGCTCTTGCATGGAGCGAAAGCATACCTGCTTTGCTGCGGCGGGATCCTCCTGGCATTGTGGCGGGTATCTTGACCGCCGGGGTGCTGTACTTCTCGGACTCGCTAATCCTGATTATTCTGGCAGGAATCTTGTTAGGATATGTCGTTTATCATCGAACTGATATCGGGCTTTTCCTTACCGTGCTCTGGGCGCCATTCTTTCTCTTTCCAGTTGTCCTCTACGAATACGCAGTCCCAATGGCGGAGGTATGTCTCCTCATTACAGTCGCAGCGTGGCTCCTGAAGGCACTGATAAGTCATGCCAAAAGGATGTCAGAGATCAGACTATCGCCCGCAGATCTTGTCGCACGTTGGAACACCCTTGATTGGAGTATCTTTCTCCTTGTTTTGCTGGCCAGTCTGTCGCTATTGTGGGCCGAACAAACTAAGGTTGCGCTTCGTGAATGGCGCACAATGATTTTGGAGCCGGCCGTCTTTTATCTAATCGTCCACAAGACAATTCGCACTCGCCAGCAGATAGTGCACCTTGCAGACGCCTTGGTGACGGCAGCAGTCCTGGCGGCAACGGTTGGGTTGGTTATGTTCTTCAGAAATGAGGGTCTTGTGAGCGCTGAAGGGGGAACGCTCCGATTAGCGGGTGTATATGGCTCCCCCAACAATGTCGG
>JAFGKO010000287.1 GCA_016928525.1 Anaerolineales bacterium
GCGGCCTAGACTTTCTCAGCCCTTGTTTGGCAAAACAATACTACTCCAAGTCTAATGGAGGAGGCCGTAGGCCGACGTGGCAATCTCGCGGTTATAGGTTACTTGAGATTGTCACGCCCCTCCCTCCGGTCGGGGCTCGCAATGACATCATGATACTATGAGCCAAAACCCAATCAACCTCGCCGTCCGCTTCCTGCTCGAGATCATCGCCCTGGTCGCCATCGGCGCCCTGGCCAAGGCCCAATTTCCCGGCGCGCTGGGCTTCATCCTGATGATCGCGCTTCCCTTGTTCGCAGCCGTCGTCTGGGGTACCTTCAATGTCAAGGGTGACCCCAGCCGTTCGGGGAAAGCGCCCGTGCCTGTGCCGGGCATCGTCCGCTTGCTGATCGAGCTGGATATCTTCGGTTGCGCCACCTGGGCCTTGTTCAGCCTCAACCCGGCCTCTGGCTGGATATTTGGCCTGGTCACGCTGGCGCATTACATCCTGTCCTACGACCGGATTGCCTGGTTGCTCAAACGCTAAAAATCCCTACAATCAAGTACAATAACGGAACTTGCCCTGGCAAAATCTAATTCCTAAAAAGGACATCTCATGACACAAGAGAAAGAAGTTCTGACATTCCACAACGAAAACGCGATTTCCCGTATCTCCTTGTGGGCAAATATCGTTGCATATACCATCCTGGCTTTCACCCTGATAAGTTTCATTCAACAGGCTTACCAACTGATCACCAACTGGTCACAGATCGCTCCGGGCCTTCCCACGAACTTTTTCGAGCGAATCGCTATTTTTGTCACCAACGTCTTCATGGATCCCATGGTTGGTGTATTCTACTTCCTCGCTCTGCGCGGTATCTCGCAACTGCTCAATCTCGGCCTTGACCTGTACTATGCCAACGTCGAAGAGTTGGACGAAGAAGAAGTCGTACCTGAACCGGCGAATTGAATCCGGACAAACTCCCCTCCTATAAATGACCCAATCCACGAACGACAGGTTTCAAGCCATTCGTGGATGGGTCAGCAACTTAATTTATTTCGCTGTATCCGATTCTCTGCAAACCAGCGGTTGAAGTCGTTCATCTAACCGCTGGCCATATTTTTCCATCGCTTCCCCATCATCCGCACGCGGGAATTGAATAACGCCCAACGCATGGCAGCGCGAGAATAGCAGGCGGGACCCCTGAATGGGGGGTACGTCAGCTACTAAAGGGATAAAGAAGTTTTCTATGCGCGCCTGCTCGCCAACCAGGAAATAGACCAGGGGCGCATCCATGAACGTGGAAACTTTTCCGAATGCTGCTTGCACATCGTCCAGCGATTCGAACAGGAACACGCTGACACCGCCGCCCTCCCCGCCTTCCAGCAAAAAGTATTGCGTAAATACCGCGTCTGCGCGATCCAGCTCCTCGGCAGATCCCACCGCGTTTTCCCTGACGATAATGTCTGGGACGAGGTCCTCCGGCAGGTCGCCATCTACGACCAGAACCGGCTCGAGATTTATCTGAGACATCGGAACAAAAGCAGGAGCGGGGAGGGGTGAGGCTGTCGGTGTTGGACCCGGGATCGGTGCGCATGCAGTTCCCAAAAAGATAAGCAGCAGTGTGAGATGTTTTTTCATCATGACTCCTTCAGTCGCGAATTCTACATGCTTTTGTTGAAAATTATCAGATCCACCGAGATTTACAGCCTGCGAACTCTTGTATAATACAACCCATGGACCTTGATAATATCACCTTTATGAAACAAGTTGACCCTCAGGATATGCTCGGTCACATCGATGGGTTACCTGACCAGTTGCAGTCTGCGTGGGATTTGGGAAGACGTCTGCCATTGGAGTTCGCGGACGGTCTGGGACCGTCTGCAAGCAATGTGCGCCAAGTCGTCATCTCCGGGATGGGCGGTTCCGCGATCGGGGCGGACCTGGTGTCTGCTGCCGTTATGGATACCTGTCCCGTGCCCATCTTCGTTCACCGCGACTACGGCCTACCCGTTTTCGCGAAAGGCCCGGAGACGCTGGTCATCTGCTCGTCCCATTCGGGGAACACCGAAGAGACGCTGGACGCGTATGAAACGGCGGTCGAGAACGGCTGTCGCGTGCTGGCGATCTGCACGGGCGGGAGGTTGGCCGAGGCGGCGAAGGCGGCGGGCATTCCTATCTGGCAGTTTGCGCACGAAGGTCAGCCGCGTGCGGCGGTCGGCTTTTCGTTTGGGCTCATCCTGGGCGCGTTGAACAGGCTCGGGCTGGTCCCTGATGCGAGTGAGGCTATTGCCGGGGCGGTGAAAGCGATGAAGTCCCAGCAGGTGGCTTTAGCCGCCGAGTCGCCTGTGTCCCAAAATCCCGCCAAACGCCTGGCTGGGCAGTTGATGGGACGCTGGGTGACGGTCTTCGGGGCCGGCGCGCTGGCTCCGGTGGCCCGCCGCTGGAAGGGACAGATCAACGAGGTGGCCAAGGCGGTGGCAAACTTCGAGTTCATCCCCGAAGCCGACCACAACGCCCTGGCCGGGGTGCTGCACCCGGCGGAAGTGATCCCGCCGCATGTCATCACCTTGTTCCTGCGCGCGCCATCGGACCACCCGCGCAACCGCCTGCGGCTGGACATGACCCGCCAGACCTACATGCTCGAAGGCATGAATGTGGACGGCTACACCGCCAAAGGGGATACCCCGCTGGCGCACATCTGGACGGCGCTGCACTTTGGGGATTATGTAGCTTATTACCTGGCGATGGCTTACGGCGTTGATCCTACCCCTGTAGCCGCGCTGCAGAATTTAAAAGCGGCTTTGAAAGAAAAATAGACACATGCACATACTGGTTACCAACGATGACGGCGTGCAGGCTCCCGGCTTGCTGGCATTGGCGCAGGAGATGCGCAAACTCGGCAAAGTTACGGTCTTTGCGCCCGACAAGAACTGGTCGGCTTCGGGGCACGTCAAAAC
>JAFGKO010000288.1 GCA_016928525.1 Anaerolineales bacterium
CATCGTGGGTCTGCTCCGTCCTATTTTTCTTTGGTTCTGACTTTACCTCTCTTCTATCGTTTTTTCGTTAGAATTGGTCAGCCCTACGTTGTATCTATTCACCTGGTGGAGCAAAAGACAAGGACAAGTCGAACGGCTTGGTGAGAAGAGACAATAGAGTATCCAGGAAGTCTTGCCCGCGTCGGCGGGCGGTTTCCAGAACAGAGGTACACCTATCGGGAAGTGTGGATAATTCACGGTTCCCCTCAGATGGTCCAATAGCGAGCCAGTCAAGCACGCAGACTCACTGCGTTCCACCAGGATGAATAGCCCATTTAGGCTGCCAACTCACCCCATTTTTATCAAGGTTTCAGGCCTTTGACACCTTATTGGGATTTATCCACAGTTTACGTTAGGAGTGCCTTCCCGCGCTTTATGTCTCTTAGTTATGCGTGATCTCGTTCCCCGTGAGATAGATGTGCAGAAAAGGCTTTACAGCCCTTTTCCTTTTTTCCATGTTTACGAGTATGGGCTTCTTTGCCTGCGTAACCTATGCCTTGCACCGATGTTTATATCATTGAAACAGGAGGCCATCCGTAAATTATGGGGATAAGGGAAGGATGCGATGTCGCTTGCAATTGCCGGAAGCTCCGGCGGAATGAAAGGCATTTTTGTGCAAGGGGTGCTCAATGCCTTTGAGCGCGGTGAGTTAGAAGCCGATGCTTATGCTGGGTCATCGGCTTCGGCGCTGCCAGTTATCAGTGCGGCTGCCAAGTTGTGCTCCTTTGTGGGCATACACTATTGGCAGCGTGTCCTCGACTTGCTCAACCAGCCCGGTGGGGACCTGAGTTGGGTGATGCGTCAGGTAACACACGAATGGTTCAACGAAGCAGATCCATTTAGGCAAAACCTGTTTAAAGCAGGGGGCACACGGCTCTTCATTGCGGCTAATTTGGTGCGTAATGCGCAGGCAGCGGCTCAAACTCAGGGCCAAAATGCGCAACGTTTAGGGCGTCAACTTTTGGTTCAGGCGGCACGGAAATGCCGCGACTGGGTAGATAACAATTTACAATTGCAGTTATTTGATACTCAAGCCAACGATAATCAGTCGCGTCTGACGCCCGAAAACCTAGGGGATGTATCGTTCGCCTCAACCTGCATGATTCACTGGGCAGTGCCCGCCTGGGTGAACGGCAAGCCGTACGTGGATGCGTCGTATACCTGTGTGTGCCCGGTCAATGAAATGGTAGCTTATGGCTATACACGAGTGATTGCCATCGCAACCGATCCTGGTTCCCTCTACCGCGATATCTTCGCGGATCAGAAAGTACCGCCCCTTGTGCGAGGAGTACCTATTCACATTGTGCGTCCGGATATGAATCTCCAAGAAATCGGGGTGGATTATACTACCTGTACGCCAGACGGCCTGATTGCCGCCTTTGAACATGGCATCCAGAAAGGAAACGAATTCCTGGCCGAGTGGCCTTATGATTAACCCAAAACCCCGTATGGTGCGAAAACTAATCTTCCCGTGAACTGGGTGTCAGGTAGCTCCTCACTTCCGCTGTCCGCGCAGAACCTGCGAAACTCGCTGCGCCGAGATCTCGAATGCCGCGGCGAGATCGGCAATCGTTTCACCCTGGGTATACCGTTCCCGGATTTCTTGGTTCCGTGTATGTTTGCTTGGGGTATAATCTGTAAGCGGACCCATCGGCATCTTTTGACCGATATACAGAAGCAGCATCCCCGTACTCTCAAAAAACCTCGCAAATACGCCAGTTTCCCCTCATGCAGCGTCGCGATAGTAGTCATGGATGATGCCTGTGGGGGTCATCTAATTCATCCGCACAAGATCTCCTCTTGTTTTCGAACGGATGTCAAAAGCATCCCCCACCCCTTATACTCTGCGCCTGCCTCGCGTGCTGATCCAGGGCAAACACGATGGCAGCGGCAGTTATACGTACCGGTCGCACAATGTCAGGTATGATTTCCCCTGTGGAGTAGTTCGAAAATTGCCCGTATGGTTCAAAAACTAATCTTCGGGGAAATGGGAGGTCAGGCCGCCTCCCGATAGTAGTCGCGGATGATACCCCCAAGCACGTTTCGATGGCGGATCGACCCCTCGGTCGACACCACCAGTCCAAGTGGACTATCCTGATCAAGACCCTGATGAGGCCGCCGTGTATTGTAATAAGCGATGTATTCGGTCAGAACGCGGCGCAGATGGCGTTC
Organism: Anaerolineales bacterium; assembly: GCA_016928525.1. The sequence goes on from JAFGKO010000288.1 coordinate 2,212, forward strand.
GTTGAGAATGATCAACTTGTCCAAACATTCTTGGCGGACGGAGCGCACCCAGCGTTCGGCGAAGGCGTTGGCATTCGGGGCTTCATAGGGAATGTCGACGATCTCAATGCCTTCGGACTCGAACACGGTGTCGAACATCCCCGTGAACTTCGTATCATGGTCGTGGATCAGATACCGCATGGGTACATCTCGATCGTGCAGCTCCCAGGTCATCTGACGCGCTTGTTGGGCAACCCAGGCGGCATCTGGATGAGCCGTGCAGCCGGCCAGATAGACCCGTCGCGTCGCGTGTTCGATGAAAAACAAGATATACAGCGTCTGGAGGGTGAGAGTTTCCACCGTCAGAAAATCACAGGCCAGGAATTGTCCCTTATAGTGATTGAGAAACGTCCGCCAGGAGCTTCGCTGCCGGGACCGTTCGGGAGCGGGTGGAATGCCATGTCGGAGGAGCACCGTGCGAATCGTGGTCGGGCTTGCTCGTAAGCCCAGTTTGCGTAGCTCCCCTTTCAATTTGTCGTACCCCAGACCCGGATTATCTCGTGCCACGCGGAGAATCCACTGCTCCAGTTCGCCATCAATGGGTGGACGTCCTGGTTGTCTTTTCTGCTGGTAGGTCCACTTGCGCCGTACCGCTTCCCGATGCCAACCGATGACTGTTGCTGGCTTGAACAAGCGTATACTATCCTCCAGCGCTTGGCGCGAATGACTGGCTTTCTGTTTCAACCGATAGGCGACGACCGCCAGCGGTATCTTCTGCCAGCGTGGAATCTGCGGTCCTCGC